>NZ_CP154879.1:1224246-1530308 GCF_039614765.1 Castellaniella sp. MT123 | reverse complement strand
ATCTGGACGGATCGTCCTTGTATGAAAGCCGCATTCATCCGGCAGTGCGCTCGCGCATGAATGTGCCTTTCTTCCTGCGGGACGAATCGCTCAACGCCACCTTCCTGGCGCAATCGGAAGCGGCCGGCCTGCTTGCGCTCAAGGGACACAAGGCCGTCGGCGGCATGCGGGCGTCCCTCTACAATGCCATGCCCTTCGAGGGTGTTCAGGTGCTGATCGACTTCCTGCGGGATTTCGAGGCGCGTCATGGCTGATCAGGACTTGAAGTCCAGCCTCGAACCTCTGCGGGCCCGGATCGATACGCTCGACGAGCAGATCCTGGTGCTGCTGAATCAGCGTGCCCAGGCTGCCCTGCAGGTGGGCGACGTAAAAAAACGATTCGATGCTAGCGGGCCCATTCTCAAGCCTGAACGCGAGGCGCTGATCATCCGCCGCCTGCAGTCGGTCAATATGGGACCGATTCCCGAGGCGGCGGTGGCGGCGATCTGGGGACAGATCATTTCCGCCTGCCGGGGGCTCGAAAGCGTGCTGACCGTGGCATTTCTGGGGCCGCAGGGCTCGTTTTCCGAACAGGCGGCCTACGAGCATTTCGGCCAGGCCATCACCGGGCTGCGCTGCGACTCGTTCGACGAGGTCTTTCGCGTGGTCGAGGCCGGACAGGCGGATGTCGGCATGGTGCCGGTGGAAAACTCCACCGAGGGCGCGGTCAACCGCAGTCTCGACCTGTTGCTCAATTCCTCGCTGAAAGTCCTGGGCGAGCGCACCATCCGCATCCATCACAATCTGCTGACCCTGACCGGCGGCCTGGAAGGCGTGCGGCAGGTGTTGGGACATCCCCAGGCGCTGGCCCAGTGCCAGGGATGGCTCAGCCGCAACCATCCGGGGCTGGAGCGCCTGCCAGTGGCCAGCAACGCCCAGGCGGCCCGAATGGCCGCCGACGATCCCGCTTGTGCCGCGATCGCGGGCGATGCCGCGGCGGCGGCCTGGGGGCTGAGCGCTGTGGTCAATGGCATTCAGGACGATCCGCAGAACCAGACCCGTTTCCTGGCGGTGGGGCCCCACGATGCCGGCCCGACTGGGCGGGACAAGACCAGCCTGATCCTGGCGGTGCCCAACCGAGCCGGCGCGGTCTACGAGATGCTGGCGCCGTTGTCGCGGCACGACGTCTCCATGACCCGGTTCGAGTCGCGACCCGCCCGCACCGGCCAGTGGGAATATTACTTTTACGTCGACCTGCTGGGTCACCACCAGGACGAGCCTGTCAGCCAGGCCCTCGCCGAATTGCGCCAGCAAGTCGCTTTTTTCAAAATTCTGGGTTCCTATCCCCGGCAATGAGGTGATGCTTTCATGACTCAGTCCCTGGCGCCTGAACACGTCCGCGCAATCGCGCCCTATCAACCGGGAAAGCCCATCGAGGAACTCGCCCGGGAATTCGGTCTGGATCCGGCCAGCATCATCAAGCTGGCCTCCAACGAGAATCCGCTGGGTTGCTCCGGCCGGGTGCGCGAAGCGCTCAGCGAAGCGGCGGGTACCCTGCAGGGGCGTTATCCGGATCCCAACGGCTTTGACCTGAAGGCCGATCTCTCCGCGCGTCATGCCGTGCCGGCCAGCTGGATCACGCTGGGCAATGGTTCGAACGACCTGCTGGAACTGGCTTCGCTGGCCTTGCTGGACGAGGGCACATCGGCGGTCTACGCGCAGCATGCGTTCGCAGTGTATCGACTGGCGACCCAGGCGCGCGGCGCGCGTCATCTGATGGTGCCAGCCCGGGATTACGGCCATGACCTGCCCGCCATGCTGGACGCGATCGCCGATGACACCCGCCTGGTGTTCATTGCGAATCCGAACAACCCGACCGGCACCCACGTGCCGGCTGATCAGGTCAAGGCCTTTCTGGACGCCGTGCGGTCGCGTCACGGCGAACGCGTGACTGTTCTGCTGGACGAAGCCTACGACGACTACCTGGATCCGGCAGAACGGGTCGATAGCGCCCGGTGGGTTCAGGAATATCCCAACCTGATCGTGACCCGCACCTTTTCGAAGGCGTACGGGCTGGCCGGATTGCGGGTGGGTTACGCACTGGCCCAGCCGCCCCTGACCGATTTGCTGAACCGGGTGCGCCAGCCTTTCAACGTCAATGTCTTGGCGCAACTGGCCGCACGGGTGGCGCTGGCCGACACCGATTTCCTGGCGCGCACTTATGCGTTGAATCGTGATGGTCGGGCCCAGTTGCAGGGCGCGTTCAAATCGCTCGGGCTGGATTTCGTGCCCAGCCACACGAACTTCGTCCTGGTCAGGGTCGGCGACGCGCCGCGTATCAATACGGAACTGCTGCGCCGGGGCATCATCGTCCGGCCCGTGGCGGGCGATGGTCTGCCGCAGCATCTGCGGGTCAGCATCGGGTTGCCGCAGGAAAATGCCCGCTTCGTCGAGGCGCTGTCGGATATTCTCGGCACATGACCAGTGTTCCCGACCCTCTGGTCCCTGTCCTGGCGGTCGTCGGAACCGGCCTGATCGGCGGATCCTTCGCAGCCGCCTTGCGTCGGGTGGGACAGGTCGGGCGGGTTCTGGGGGTGGGGCGCCAGCCGGCATCGCTGCGGCGTGCCCGCGAACTGGGATTGATCGACGAGGTCGCCGACCTGAGTCAGGCTGCCGCCCAGGCCGATCTGATCTTTCTGGCGACCCCGATCGGGGCCATGCCCGCCATCCTGAAGACCTTGGCGCCGCTGCTGCGCCCCGGCACACTGGTGACGGACGCGGGCAGCACCAAGTCCGACGTCGCCCGGCTGGCGCGGGATATCCTGGGGGATCGCCATCCGCAATTCATCCCCGGGCATCCCGTCGCCGGGTCGGAGATGACCGGCCCCGAAGCCGCCGACCCCTTGCTCTACCACGGATGCAAGGTCGTTCTGACGCCCTTCGACGAGACGCCCGGCGCCGTGCAGCATCGCCTGATCCGCATCTGGGAAGCCTGTGGTGCCCGTGTGCTGCTGATGGATCCGGTCGCCCATGATCAGGCGCTGGCCAGCGTCAGCCATCTGCCGCATTTCCTGTCCGCGGTCTACATGGGGCAGGTGGTCCATACTCAGGACGCCGACACTCGGCTCAACCTGGCGGGGACGGGCTTTCGGGATTTCACACGCATCGCGGCCGGGTCCCCCGAGGTCTGGCGCGACATCTTTTTTTCCAATCGTGCAGCCGTGTTGCGTGAACTCGACGACTTCGAGCAGGTCCTGAAGATCTGGCGCGCGGCGCTCGAGGACGACACGCATCCAGGTACTCTGGAAGCCCTGCTGGATCAATCCGCGCTGGCCCGTCGCTTCTGGGGTGGCCGCAGCCAAATGCCATGAACGATCGAACACCTTTTTTGACCCTGAAGCCGTCTGTCCGGGCGAGCGGAACCGTCGTCCTGCCAGGTTCCAAAAGCATCTCCAACCGCGCGCTGCTGCTGGCGGCGCTCGCCGACGGCACCACCCAACTCGACGGTCTGCTGGATTCCGACGATACCCGTGTGATGGTCGCGGCGCTGCGGACTTTGGGCGTCGATCTGCATGCGCTGGATTCGGGTGGGCTGCGCGTGACCGGTTCGAGCATCTGGCCCCAACGGCGGGCGGACCTGTTCCTGGGGAATGCGGGCACCGCGTTCCGGCCGTTGACGGCCGTGCTGGCCGTCATGGGCGGGGACTACCGGCTGTCGGGCGTGCCGCGCATGCACGAGCGGCCGATCGGCGATCTGGTCGAGGCCCTGCGGGGGCTGGGCTGCGCAGTCGGATACGAGACGCAGGACGGCTATCCGCCGCTGCGGATCGGGCAGGGCGCGTTGCATCCGGATCAGCCGATCCGCGTGCGCGGCTCGGTCTCCAGCCAGTTCCTGACGGCGCTGCTGATGGCCGCGCCGGTCGCCGCCGGGCGTACTGGCCGCGACGTCGTGATCGAACTGGACGGGCCCCTGATTTCCAAACCCTACATCCTCATCACGCTGAACCTGATGGCGCGTTTCGGCGTCACCGTCCAGCGCGAGGGCTGGGATCGCTTCACGATCCCGGCGGGTGCCCGCTATCGCAGTCCCGGCCGCTACCGCATCGAGGGCGACGCCTCCTCGGCTTCCTATTTTCTCGGGCTGGGGGCGATTGCCGGCGGGCCGATCCGCATCGAAGGCATGGGCCGCGACAGCATCCAGGGCGACCTGGCCTTCGCCGAAGTCGTCGAGGCCCTGGGAGCCGATGTTCGTTACGAATCCGACGCTGTGGTCGTCCAGGGCGGGGTGGTGGCCGACGGCGCGCGTCTGCGGGCATTCGACCGGGATTTCAATCTCATTCCGGACGCGGCCATGACGGCGGCCGTCCTGGCGCTGTACGCCGACGGCCCCTGCCGCCTGCGCAACATCGCCAGTTGGCGGGTGAAGGAAACGGACCGGATCGCGGCCATGCATGCCGAACTGACCCGTCTGGGTGCCCATGTGGAATCCGACGAGGACAGCCTGACCGTTCATCCGCTGACGGCCGGGCAGTGGCAGGCCGCCGAGATCCGTACCTACGACGATCACCGGATGGCCATGTGCTTTTCGCTGGCGGCGTTCGGTCCCGTGCCTGTCACGATCCTGGATCCGGACTGCGTCGCCAAGACTTATCCAGCCTATTTCAGGGATTTTCAGGGCCTGCTGCAGGATGCATCCGGTGCGCCGGTTATCACGATCGACGGGCCGACCGCCTCGGGCAAGGGCACCATCGCCCAGCGTGTGGCCGAGCATCTGGGCTGGCACGCGCTGGACAGCGGCGCGCTCTACCGGCTCACGGCGCTGGCCATCCTGGGGGCGGGCGGCGATGGATCCGACGAAAGGCAGGCGGCACGCCTGGCCCGTGACCTGGACGTGCGTTTCGAGTCCGGCGCCATCCTGATGGGTGGCGAAGACGTCTCCAGGCGGATCCGCCAGGAAGAGATCGGCAATCTGGCCTCCCGAGTGGCTGCCTGGCCGGCGGTGCGCGAGGCGCTGCTCGCGCGTCAGCGCGAATTCCGCCAGGCACCGGGCCTGGTCGCGGACGGGCGGGATATGGGCAGCGTCGTCTTTCCCGATGCGTCGCTGAAAATTTTCCTCGACGCCGATGTCCACGTGCGCGCCCGAAGGCGCCATAAGCAGTTGAGTGGCAAGGGAATTTCTGCTAATCTAGACGACCTTTTAAGTGATCTTCGCGCCCGTGATGCACGGGATCGGGATCGCGCACATGCGCCGCTTGTTGCGGCAGCGGGTGCGGTGACGATCGATTCGTCCCATGCCGGGATCGATGATGTTGTCCAACAGGTGCTCGACCTCTGGTCGGCACGCGGGCCCGCCTGACGGATCCTGTCGGTCTTCCGGCTGCCGTCATGCGGGATTTTTGCTCACTCCGCCGGGGAAATCCTGGCGTGTCATGATTGCCCCTCGGGGCGTATGGATTACTGTTCATGTCCACCCTTACCACCGAAGCCGCGCTGGGCGGCGAAAGCTTTGCCGATCTGTTTGCCGCAAGCATCAAGGATCAGAACATGCGCTCCGGCGAGGTCATTTCGGCCGAAGTCGTGCGCGTCGACCACAATTTCGTCGTGGTCAATGCAGGCCTGAAGTCCGAAGCCTACATCCCCCTGGAAGAATTCCTGAACGATCAGGGCGAACTGGAAGTCCAGGACGGCGATTTCGTGTCCGTGGCCATCGATTCCCTGGAAAACGGCTATGGCGACACCATCCTGTCGCGTGACCGTGCCAAGCGCCTGTCGGCCTGGCTGCAGCTGGAACAAGCCCTGGAATCCGGCGAACTGGTCAACGGCACCATCACCGGCAAGGTCAAGGGCGGCCTGACGGTCATGACCAACGGCATCCGCGCGTTCCTGCCCGGTTCGCTGGTCGATCTGCGTCCCGTCAAGGACACCACCCCCTACGAAGGCAAGACCCTCGAATTCAAGGTCATCAAGCTCGACCGCAAGCGCAACAACGTCGTGCTGTCGCGCCGTGCCGTGCTCGAAGCCAGCATGGGCGAGGAACGCGAAAAGCTGCTCGAGAACCTGCACGAAGGTGCGGTGGTCAAGGGCATCGTGAAGAACATCACCGACTACGGCGCGTTCGTCGACCTGGGCGGCATCGATGGCCTGCTGCACATCACCGACATGGCCTGGCGTCGTGTCCGCCACCCCTCCGAAGTCCTTCAGGTGGGTCAGGAAATCGAAGCCAAGGTCCTCAAGTTCGACCAGGAAAAGCAGCGCGTGTCGCTGGGCGTCAAGCAACTGGGCGAAGATCCCTGGATCGGCCTGGGCCGCCGCTACCCGCAAGGCACCCGCCTGTTCGGCAAGGTCACCAACCTGACCGACTACGGCGCGTTCGTCGAAGTCGAAGCCGGCATCGAGGGTCTGGTGCACGTCTCCGAAATGGACTGGACCAACAAGAACGTCGATCCGCGCAAGGTCGTCACCCTGGGCGAGGAAGTCGAAGTCATGGTCCTCGAAATCGACGAGGATCGCCGCCGCATCTCGCTGGGCATGAAGCAGTGCCGCCCCAATCCGTGGGAAGACTTCGCCGCCAACTTCAAGCGTGGCGACAAGGTCCACGGCGCGATCAAGTCCATCACCGACTTCGGCGTGTTCGTTGGTCTGCCGGGCGGTATCGACGGCCTGGTGCATCTGTCCGACATCTCCTGGACGGAAACCGGCGAAGAAGCCGTGCGCAACTTCAAGAAGGGCGACGAGCTCGACGCCGTGGTGCTGGGTATCGACACCGACAAGGAACGCATCTCCCTGGGCGTCAAGCAGCTCGAAGGCGATCCGTTCAACAACTTCGTGGCCACTTACGACAAGGGTGCCGTCCTCTCCGGCACGGTGAAATCCGTCGAGCCCAAGGGCGCGGTCGTGACCCTGTCCGTGGACGTCGAAGGCTACCTGCGCGCATCTGAAATCTCCGCCGGCCGCGTCGAAGACGCGACCACCGTGCTGCATGCGGGTGACCAAGTCGAAACCATGATCGTCAACATCGACCGCAAGGTGCGTTCGATCCAGCTGTCGATCAAGGCGCGCGACAATGCGGAAACGGCCGAGACCATCCAGCGTATGACCGAAGCCAGCGCCTCCTCGGGGACCACCAATCTGGGTGCCCTGCTGAAGGCCAAACTCGATCAGCAGCGCGACAACTGATGCCTGGTCTGACCAAGTCCGAGCTCATTGCCATGCTGGCGGGTCGCTATCCACAACTGGCGATCCGCGATATGGACCTGGCAGTGAAAACGGTACTGGACGCGATGTCCGATGCGCTGGCCCAGGGCCAGCGCATCGAGATTCGCGGCTTTGGCAGCTTCTCGTTGTCGCAGCGCCAGCCGCGTGTCGGGCGCAATCCGAAATCCGGCGAAAAAGTGCTGGTGCCAGCCAAACTGGTGCCGCACTTCAAGCCCGGCAAGGAATTGCGCGAGCGGGTGGATCTGGGGCCGGATGCCGGTGACCCGGATGAACCAGCGACGGTCGCGGACTTGTATCAGATGCGTCTTTACAATGAATGACTCCGGATACGAAATCATCCCCGTGGATGATTTCAGACTGGATTGAATCGGCGGCCCGCGGGTCGCCGATTTTTTTCCCCTTACAATGTCGGGATTCCGTCTCGAGGAGCGTGGCATATGCGCTATCTGGTCTGGCTGTTGCGCCTGGTGATCTTCGTCATCGTGCTGCTTTTTGCCCTGAAAAACACGGCACCGGTGGATGTCGGCTTCTTCTCCGATCGAGTGCTGCATCAGGTGCCCCTGATCGTGGTGATGCTCGCGGCTTTCGTGCTGGGCGTGGTCTTCGGCCTGCTGGTGGCGTTCACCGCGGTGCTGCGCCGACGGCGCGAGATCAACCGCTTACGGCGCGAACTATCCCGTGCCCAGGATGCGCTCGCGCATCCGTTGTCGACGTCCGGGCCTGTCATCCCGGAAACCGTGGCGCCCCTGGCTCCACTCTGACCGGGCAGGACTCGCGTGGATTTCGAACCCTGGTGGCTGATCATCGTCCCGGTCCTGTTCGGCCTGGGATGGCTCGCGGCGCGTTTCGATTTCCGGCAGATGCTGTCGGAAACACGGACATTGCCCGATTCCTACTTCAGAGGCCTGAATTTCCTGCTGAACGAAGAGCCTGACCGCGCCATCGACGCGTTCATCGAGGTGGCCAAGCTCGACCCCGAAACCACGGAACTGCACTTTGCGCTGGGCAGCCTGTTTCGACGCCGAGGCGAGATCGAGCGGGCGATCCGTGTGCATCAAAGCCTGCTTTCCCGCGAGGACCTGCCATTGGCCGACCGCGAGAATGCGCAGTTTGAACTTGCCCAGGATTTCCTGAAGGCCGGGATGCTCGATCGGGCGGAACACGGTTTCCAGGCCATCGCGCATACGCGCCACGCCCAGGAAGCCATCCGTGCCCTGATCCGCATTTACGAATCCGAGCACGACTGGCCGCGAGCCATCGAGGCTGTTCAACAGCTGCGCGGCCGCGCCGACGAACCGGTGCCGCAGCTCGCCCACTATCACTGCGAGCGTGCCCAGGTGCTGCTGGAATCCGATCCGGTCGATTTCGATGCTGCCGCCCTGGCTCTGGATGCGGCTGAAAACGCCGCACGTCAGAACGGCGCCACGCCGGCCTCCGAGACCCGCATCCGTCTGTTGCGCGCCCAGTGGTCCGCCAGACGCGGGGATGTCGAAGCGCAACGCGTGCAACTGCGGGATGTCCTGAACACCGCGCCGGAATACGCGGGGCTGGTGGCCGAGCCTTTGCTGGCCTGCTGCACAATCCTGGGGCGCGCCGAGGAATGTCTCGAGTTGCTCCGGGCGCAATATGCGATGATGCCGACCCTGGACTTGTTCAATGTCGTCTTTCGCGCCTTGCGCGCCCGGGATGGCGTGGAGCCGGCCTGGTCCTTTGCCCGTCAGGCGTTGCGGGCCCATCCCTCGCTGCTGGGGCTCGATCGCCTGCTGGAAGTCGAGCTGTCCCAGGAAGGCGACCACGGCACGCGCAACAGCCTGATCCCGGGTGCCGATCTGGACCTCGGTCTGCTGCGCAGCCTGATTCACAAACATACCCAGCGGCTCGATCGCTATGCCTGCAGTCAGTGCGGGTTCGAAGCTCGCCGCTATTACTGGCAATGCCCGGGATGCAATGCCTGGGAAACCTATCGGCCTCGACGCCTGGAGGAAATTCGATGAAGCTGTTTCCGGCGTCGGCCGTTCATGCGGCGCGGATTCTGGTGGTGGGTGACATCATGCTGGACCGCTACTGGTTCGGCGAGGTGGACCGCATTTCGCCGGAGGCGCCCGTCCCCGTGGTGCGAGTCGCCCGGCGCGAGGATCGTCTGGGTGGCGCGGCGAACGTCGCCCGGAACATCGCGGCCCTGGGCGCACAGGTTGGGCTCATGGGGATCGTGGGTTCCGACGAGGCGGGGGCGCGGGTCCGGGCGCTAGTGCGTGGGTCGGGCATCCATGACGGGCTGGTCGAAGACGCCGAAGGCATGGACACGACGCTGAAGATGCGTGTGCTAGGGCGCCAGCAGCAGTTGTTGCGTGTCGATTTCGAACAGGGCCCCGGTTCCCAGGCGCTGGATGCCCTGGATACGGAATTTCGCGCGGCTCTGGCGGATTACGACCTGCTGGTCCTGTCGGACTACGCAAAAGGCGCGCTGGCGCGTGTGGAGCCCCTGATCCAGGCGGCCCGAGATGCGGGTGTCCCGGTGCTGGTCGATCCCAAGGGGCACCAATATCGACGTTACCAGGGCGCCACGCTGGTCACGCCCAATCGCAGCGAGATGCAGGATGCGGTCGGCCGTTGGGACTCCGAAGACGACCTGACCCGCCGCGCCCAGGCGATGCGTCAGGAACTGAACCTCGAGGCGCTGTTGGTCACCCGCTCGGAACAGGGCATGACCCTGTACACGGCGGCGGGTCGCCAGCATGCCGATGCCCAGGCCCACGAAGTCTTCGACGTCTCCGGGGCGGGGGACACCGTACTGGCCACGTTGGCCGTCACCCGGGCAGCGGGCCTGGACTGGTACGATGCGATGCTGTGGGCCAACCGGGCCGGTGGCATCGTCGTCGGCAAACTGGGAACATCCATTGTGACGGCAGAGGAGTTGTCATCATGATCGTAGTCACCGGCGCGGCCGGCTTCATCGGCAGCAACCTGGTACGCGGGCTCAATGCCCGCGGTATTTCGGACATTCTGGCGGTCGACGATCTGACCGACGGCGACAAATTCCGCAATCTGGTCGATCTGCGGATTGGCGATTATCTGCACAAGGACGAATTCCGCCGCCGCGTCCTGACGGGCGAGCTGCCCCGTCCGGATGCCGTGTTCCATCAGGGGGCCTGCTCGGACACGACCGAGCGCAACGGCCAGTACATGATGGACAACAACTTCCGCGTCACGCTGGAACTCTTCGAATACTGCCAGGACCGTGAAATCCCGTTCCTGTATGCGTCCTCGGCGGCTGTCTATGGCGCCGGCCCGCGCTATGTCGAGGATCCCGCCAATGAATCTCCGTTGAACGTCTACGGCTATTCCAAGCTGCTGTTCGATCAGGTGCTGCGGCGCCGCATGGACAAACTCACCGCCCAGGTCGTGGGTCTGCGGTATTTCAACGTCTATGGTCCCCACGAACAGCATAAAGGCCGCATGGCTTCGGTCGCCTTTCACAACATGAACCAGTATGTGGAAGAAGGCCACGTGCGCCTGTTCGGCGGCTGGGACGGTTATCCCGACGGGGGGCAGCAGCGCGATTTCGTCTACATCGATGACGTCGTGCGGGTGAATCTGCATTTTCTGGATCATCCCGAAGTCTCGGGCATCTTCAACTGTGGCACCGGACGCGCCCAGCCGTTCAACGACGTGGCGCAGTCCGTGGTCAACAGCCTGCGGGTACACCGCGGCCAGCTGGCCCTGCCGCTGGAAGAACTGGTGGCGGGCGGTCAACTGCGCTACATCCCGTTTCCGGACGACCTGAAGGGGCGCTATCAGAGCCACACCCAAGCGAACCTCGGCCAGTTGCGGGCGGCGGGATACACAGGGGCGTTCTGCGACGTGCAGACCGGCGTCAGCGCCTACGTCCAGTGCCTGCTCGAAGGCGGGCAGTTGCGATAGCGGCGGTCGGGCCAGCGCTTGCCGATCCGACAGGTTCGGTTTTTCCGCAGTGACAAAACCGATCAAGGCATCGACCGCCGGCGCGGCGTTGCCGGCATCATGGACGGACCTCTTTCAATTCGACAGGAGCTCCGTTATGAACCCCTTCCTGCATAACACCGTCGCCCAGGCCCGGCCGGACGCCGTGCCGTCCAGCCAGCCGCGTGGCCGGCACTGGCGTCTGCCCGCCGCCCCGCGATTGTCCCGTACCGTCAGGGCCGCCAGCCTGGCCGCCCTGACCTGGGCGGGAACGGCCGGTGCCGTCGATCTCAATACGGCAACCCTGGATCAGCTGAAAGGCGTCCGGGGCATTGGCTCCAAGACGGCCCAGGTCATCCTCGACGAGCGGACCCGTGGCGGGAAATATCTGTCCTTCGCGGATCTGTCCGACCGGGTGCGCGGCATCGGGCCGCGCCGTGCCCAGACCTTGCAGTCCGCCGGGTTGACCATCGATGGCGGGGGCATGCGTCTGTCGGGACAAGGCGCCCAGGAGCGGCAGGCGGCCGACGCCACAAAGGTCGCGCCGGCGGGCAGGGTGTCCTCACAGAAACGGTAATGTCCCGTCCGGTCGATTCGTGAATGGGCCGGACGGTATGGTTCGAGGGAGTGCGCTCCGGGTTTGTGCGCGGGTCGATGGCCTTCGCACGGGTGCGCATATGACCTGGATCGATAAGCTTATTTGTCTGACGGACAAGCCCGGCCGACCGCGTTGGCCGGGTGTATGATTTTGTCCATGAAAACCTATCCCACCATCGAAGACATCGTCGGCTCCACCCCTCTGGTGCGTTTGCAACGTCTGCCCGAAGCATTCGGCGCGGCACGCGGCAACGTCATCCTGGCCAAGCTCGAAGGCAATAATCCGGCCGGCTCGGTCAAGGACCGGGCTGCGCTCTGCATGATCCGCCAAGCGGAATTGCGCGGTGACATCCGGCCGGGCGACACCCTCATCGAGGCCACCAGCGGCAATACCGGGATCGCCCTGGCCATGGCCGCCGCAGTGCGGGGATATCACATGATCCTGCTGATGCCCGACAACTCGTCACAGGAACGCTGCGCGGCCATGACGGCCTACGGGGCCGAACTGATCCTGACGCCTGCCGACCAGGGCGGCATGGAATTCGCCCGCGACGAGGCCCTGCGCATGCAGGCCGAGGGCAAGGGTGTCGTGCTGGACCAGTTCTCCAATGAGGACAATCCACGTGCTCACCGGGAAACCACTGGGCCCGAGATCTGGGAACAGACCGATGGCCAGGTGACGCATTTCGTCAGCGCCATGGGCACGACAGGCACGATCATGGGCGTGGGTTCCTACCTGCGCGAGCGCAATCCCGCCATCCGGGTCATCGGTGCCCAGCCCGCCGAGGGCGCCCACATCCCGGGCATCCGCAAATGGCCGGAAGCCTACCAGCCCAGCATCTATCATCCAGCCCAGGTCGACGCCTTCGAACCGATCACGCAGGAAGAGGCCGAGTCCATGGCACGGCGCCTGGCGGCCGAAGAAGGCATTTTCGGCGGGATTTCGTCGGCCGGCGCGGCGGTTGCCGCGCTTCGGGTGGCCGCGACGGTGCGTGACGCCACGATCGTGTTCATTGTCTGCGATCGCGGCGACCGGTATCTGTCCACCGGCGTGTTTGGCTGATCCTTCACCCGGCGTCCTGGTGGGCGCCGGGATGCTCAGGAACCCATCCGGTTCGTGATCTCGCTGGCCAGATCGGCCACGGATGCCGCATAAAAATAGCTGCGGTTGTATTTTGTAATGGCAAAAAAGTTCGGGGTGGCGCAGCGGTATTCGTGCGTGCCCCGGATTTCGTCCTGCAGGTCGATCACCCCCAGAGGCTGCGATTGCCAGCGTGTTCCGCCACCCGGCAGCGCCCGTGCGCCTTCGGCTTCCAGATGGGTCCAGTCGCTCAGGGGGTCCAGGCCGTCCTGGGTCAGATCGCCCGCGTTGGCTGGCAGCCTGACGGGGGCGAATGCGGGGACGTCGCGCACCCAGCCGTGCAGTTTCAAGAAATTGCCGACGGAAGCGATCGCG
Source organism: Castellaniella sp. MT123 (assembly GCF_039614765.1). Lineage (NCBI taxonomy): Bacteria > Pseudomonadati > Pseudomonadota > Betaproteobacteria > Burkholderiales > Alcaligenaceae > Castellaniella > Castellaniella sp. MT123. The sequence continues at coordinate 1,517,122 of NZ_CP154879.1, read as the reverse complement.
TCGTCGGTGTTGGTCAGATCGACCTGTTTGCCGCCGTCGTGGCTGACAGCGTAGTGCATCAGGCTGCCCGGCATGAATTGCGGCAATCCCATTGCGCCGGCGAACGAGCCCTCGACCGTGCGGGCATCCAGCACCCCCTGATAATCCAGCACGATCAGGTCGGCCAACTGATTGCGAAACATGGTCTGGCGTTCTGGCCGGTTTGAATCAGGGTAGCGAAACCCCAAGGTCGTAAGTGTGTCCAGCACCCGGTGGTCGCCGGTATATTGGCCATAGACCGTTTCGATGCCGATGATGGCCACCATGATTGAGGCCGGAACACCGGTCAGGGCGCTGACCCGGTCCAGGGTCTGGCGGTGCGCCTGCCAGAATTCGACGCCCCGGCGGATGCGGATCGGGTCGACGTGGCGTTTTCGGTAGCTGAGCCAGGCGCGGCGGATACGACCGGTACGGGGCGGCGGCGTCATCAGGCGCACCGCGGTTGTGTCGTATCGCGCGGACTTCAGCAGCGATTCGACGTTATTGAACGGCACTTGACGTGTTTTGGCTGTTTCCTGGGCGAAGGCCAGGACCTCGGGGATCAAGTGCCCTTGGGCATCCAGAAAATCGCCAGGTCCGGATTCCGGCCTGCCCGAGTTCCCGTTTCTGCTAGAATTAATACGATCGTTTGAAACGGTCGTTTGATTCTGTTGATTCATAGGACCAGCGGCGCTGGCTCCGTGGCCTCCGTTGCTGGTGGCACAACCAGCCAGAAACAGCGACGCTACGGCAACTTGCAAAATACGGGTTGGTCTGAACATAATCGCCCTTATGGAGACGCTCTATATTACTCATCCCGCCTGCCGCCTGCATGAAATGGGCGCGTGGCATCCTGAATGCCCACAGCGGCTGGATGCCGTGGCCGATCAGTTGGCCGCCAGCGGGCTGATGGATTTCCTGTGCCAGCGCCAGGCCCGTCCGGCCGCACCGGACGACGTGCTGAGGGTGCATACGCCGGAATACCTGTCCTTTCTGCGCCAGCATGCGCCGGCACACGGGTATTTTCCGGTGGACCCCGACACCATCATGAACCCGGAAACCCTGGAAGCCGCCTGGGCGGCCGCCGGGGCGGGGCTGACTGCACTCGACGAGATCATGGAGGGTCATGCCAGGACTGCCTTTTGCGCCATCCGTCCCCCGGGGCATCATGCGCGGCCCGGGCAGGCGCTGGGGTTCTGCTTTTTCAACAACATCGCCGTCGCGGCCCGCTATGCGCTGGACCGGTACGGGTTCAATCGTGTCGCGATTGTGGACTTTGACGTGCATCATGGCAATGGCACCGAGGAAGTCTTTTTGCACGAAGACCGGGTCATGATGTGCAGTTTCTACCAATATCCGCTGTTTCCCGACACCCGCCAGGAGAATCCGGGGCCCAACATGATCAATATCCCCGTGGACGCCTATTCCGATGGGCGAGTCGTGCGCGATGTCGTAGAACAGCGTTGGCTGCCCGCGTTGCGGGGATTTCAACCCGAGCTGATCCTGGTGTCGGCGGGATTCGATGCCCATCGTGAAGACGACATGGGCAGCCTGAAACTGGTCGAGGCGGATTATGCCTGGATCACCGAACGTCTGGTCGAGCTGGCCGCCGAGTCCGCGCAGGGACGGATCGTCAGCTTCCTCGAAGGCGGCTATGACCTGTCCGCCCTGGGACGCAGCGCCGTGGCGCATGTGCGGGTGCTGGGGGGTTACTGATGAAGACGCGCCAATCCGCATTCAGCCGCTGGTTGCAACCGTCATTTCTTTTTCTTTTTCATTTGGAGTTAGCTCGATGAAGGTCCTGGTACCGGTCAAGCGTGTCGTTGACTACAACGTCAAGGTACGCGTCAAATCCGATCACACTGGCGTGGACATCGCCAACGTCAAGATGTCCATGAATCCGTTCGACGAAATCGCGATCGAGGAAGCCACTCGCCTGAAGGAAAAGGGCGCAGCCACGGAAGTCGTCGCCGTATCCTGCGGGGTCGCGCAGTGCCAGGAAACCCTGCGCACGGCCATGGCCATCGGGGCCGATCGCGGCATCCTGGTGCAGACCGATGCCGAACTGCAGCCGCTGGCTGTGGCGAAGATCCTGGCCGCGCTGGCCCAAAAGGAACAGCCTGGGCTCGTCATCCTGGGCAAGCAGGCCATCGATGACGACGCGAACCAGACCGGTCAGATGCTGGCCGCGTTGCTGGACTGGCCTCAGGCCACCAACGCCAGCAAGGTCGAAATCCAGGGCGATCGCGTGCAGGTCACCCGCGAGGTCGATGGCGGGCTGGAGACGCTCAGCCTGGCGTTGCCGGCCATCGTGACCACCGACCTGCGTCTGAACGAGCCGCGCTACGTGACGTTGCCCAACATCATGAAAGCCAAGAAAAAGCCGCTGGACACCGTGTCCCCCGCGGACCTGGGCGTCGATGCCGCCCCGCGCCTGAAGACCCTGAAGGTGACCGAGCCGCCGACCCGCTCGGCTGGCGTGATCGTGCCCGACGTCGCGACCCTGGTGGACAAACTCAAGAACGAAGCGAAGGTGGTGTAAATGAGCATTCTGGTTATTGCCGAACATGACAACGCCCAGCTGGGCGTCGCGACCCGCAACGTCGTTGCGGCCGCTACAGCCCTGGGTGGGGACATCCACGTGCTGGTGGCGGGCTCCGGCGCCCGCGCCGTGGCCGAACAGGCGGCTCAGCTGGCTTCCGTGGCCAAGGTTCTGCTCGCCGATGGCGCGGCGCTGGCCAATGGCCTGGCCGAAAATCTGGCGGCCCAGGTGCTGGCGCTGGCCGGCGGCTACAGCCACATCCTGTTTGCCGCCACAGCGGCGGGCAAGAACGTGGCACCGCGCGTCGCGGCCAAGCTCGACGTCGCCCAGGTGTCCGACATCGTCGCCGTCGAATCCGCCGACACGTTCGTGCACCCCATCTATGCGGGCAATGCGCTGGCGACCGTGCAGTCCAACGACGCGAAGAAAGTGATCACGGTGCGTACGACCGCCTTCGACCCGGTGGCGGCCACGGGCGGCGCCGCCGCCATCGAATCGGTGGATGCGGTGGCCGATTTCGGGAAATCGTCCTTCGTGGGCCGGGAACTGGCCAAGAGCGATCGCCCCGAACTGGCCGCCGCCTCCGTGGTGGTGTCGGGCGGGCGCGGTCTGGGCAGCGCGGAAAACTTCAAGATCCTGGACCCGCTGGCCGACAAGCTCGGGGCGGCGCTGGGTGCTTCGCGCGCGGCGGTGGATGCGGGCTATGCTCCCAACGACTGGCAGGTCGGCCAGACGGGCAAGATCGTCGCGCCGCAGCTGTACATCGCCGTGGGTATTTCCGGGGCGATCCAGCATCTGGCCGGGATGAAGGACTCGAAGGTGATCGTGGCCATCAACAAGGACGCCGAGGCGCCGATCTTTGGTGTAGCCGACTACGGTCTGGTGGCCGATCTGTTCGAGGCCGTGCCCGAACTGGTCAAGGCGCTCTGACCCTGCTCGCTGCCACGGGCCCCGCAACGGGGCCCGTGTTGCATCACGCGGAATCGTCGCTTCTGCTTGGATTCCGCCTTTCACAGGAATTGCGATGACATACCAGGTTCCCACCCAGGATATCCGTTTCATTCTGCGCGAGCTGGCCGATCTGCAAGGCGTGCTGGCGCTGCCCGGTTTCGAAGAGGTTTCAGAAGACCTTGTGGATGCCGTGCTCGAGGAAAACGCCCGTTTCGTCGAACAGGAAATCGCGCCGCTGAATCGTACCGGGGATACCCAGCCGGCCCAGTGGCGGGACGGCGCCGTCCAGACCACGCCCGGTTTTCGTGCCGCCTTTCAGGCATTCGTCCAGGGCGGTTGGCAAGGCTTGGCGCACGAGACTGAATTCGGTGGGCAGGGCCTGCCCAAGCTGATCTCGGCCCCGGCCACGGAAAGCATCAATGCGGGGAATTTGGCGTTCTCGCTGTGTCCTTTGCTGACCGATGGCGTGATCGAAGCCCTGACGATCGTGGGTTCGGACGAGCAGAAGGCCCGTTTCATTCCGCCGCTGCTGGAAGGCCGCTGGACGGGGACCATGAACCTGACCGAGCCGCAGGCCGGGTCCGACCTGGCCTTGCTGAAAACCCGGGCCCTTCGTCAGGATGACGGCAGCTACCGCATCACGGGCCAGAAGATCTTCATTACCTATGGGGATCACGACATGGCCGACAACATCATTCATCTCGTGCTGGCGCGCACGCCCGATGCGCCCAAGGGCGTCAAGGGCGTCAAGGGCATTTCACTCTTTATCGTGCCGAAGTTCCTGGTGAACGACGACGGCAGCCTGGGTGCCCGCAACGACGTCTATTGCGCATCGCTGGAACACAAGCTGGGTATTCACGGCAGCCCGACGGCGGTGCTGCTCTATGGGTCAGAGAAGGGCGAGGTCGGCCAAGGGGCCGTCGGCTATCTGATCGGCGCGGAAAACCGGGGCCTGGAAGCCATGTTCATCATGATGAACGCGGCCCGTTATGCGGTGGGTCTGCAGGGCGTTGCCGTGTCCGAGCGGGCGCTGCAGCACGCCTCGGCCTATGCGGCCGAGCGAGTCCAGGGCAATGCGCTGGAAGGCTCGGCGGGCCCCGTGCCGATCGCCCGTCACCCGGACGTGGCCCGTATGCTGGGCATCATGCGCGGGCTGACCGAAGGCGCGCGCGCGGTGGCCTATGTGGCCGCCGGTTATCGGGACAAGGCGACCCATGCCGCCGATGTGGCCACCCGGGCGGAGGCCCAGGCGATCTACGAATACTGCGTGCCCATCGTCAAGGCTTTTTCCACCGAATCATCCATCGAAGTCGCGTCGCTGGGCGTCCAGGTGCATGGCGGGATGGGCTTCATCGAGGAAACCGGGGCGGCCCAGTATTACCGCGACGCCCGGATCCTGCCCATCTATGAAGGCACGACGGCCATCCAGGCCAATGATTTCATCGGCCGCAAGATCGTGCGCGACGGGGGGCAGGTCGCCCGGGGGCAAATCGCCGGCATGCGGGAAACCGTGGCTGCGCTGCACGCCGCGCAGGGTGTCCACGCCGAGGCCCTGGGTCTGATCGCCGGCAGGCTGGAAGCTGCGGCCCAAGCCTACGACGCCGCGGTCGCATTCGTACTGGCCCACGTGCGTGACGACATTCGGGGCGTCTTCACCGGCAGCGTGCCCTGCCTGATGCTGGCCGGTACCGCGCATGCCGGCTGGCAGCTGGGGCGTGCCGCGCTGGCGGCGGCCGCGGGGATTCAGGCAGGTGCCACGGATCCGTTCCTGGCCAACAAGATCTCGACCGCCGTGCAGTATGCGGTGCACGTGTTGCCGCGCGCGGCTGCGCTCGGGTCCGCCATCCAGGACGGCTGTCTGGCGGATCGTTATGTGAGACAGGCTCAGATATAGTTATAACGTCGTTATATTTCAGTCGTATCCTATATTCTGCAAGAATCTTAAATGTTTAAACCATCCGCTGCCTGGATCGTCCCGGTGGCGGGTGCTTGGAAAACAGGAGATGCTGATGGCCACGTTACGTCTGGGCGATGTCGCCCCTGATTTCGAACAGGAATCCTCCCTGGGGAAAATCAAATTTCATGAATGGTTGGGCAATAGCTGGGGGGTACTGTTTTCCCACCCGGCCGACTTCACCCCGGTTTGCACCACCGAGCTGGGCTATACCGCCATCGTTTCAGGTGACTTTGCCAAGCGCGGCGCCAAGGTGATCGCGGTGTCGGTGGACGGCAAGCAGTCCCATATCGACTGGATCAAGGACATCAACGATACGCAGAAGGCCAATGTCCAGTACCCGATCCTGGCCGACGAGGACCGCAAGGTCGCCACGCTCTATGACATGATCCACCCGAACGCCAGCACGACGGCGACGGTGCGTTCCGTCTTTGTCATCGATCCGGCCAAGAAAATCCGCCTGATCCTGACTTATCCGGCCAGCACGGGGCGCAATTTCGACGAGATCCTGCGCGCCCTGGATTCGCTGCAGCTGACCGACAACTACAGCGTCGCGACGCCCGTGAACTGGAAACCCGGCGAGGACGTGATCATCGCGCCGTCGATCAAGGATCCCGCCGTCCTGAAGGAAAAATTCCCGAAGGGCTACAAGGAGATCCGTCCGTATCTGCGCACCACGCCGCAGCCGGATCGGTAACCGGATCGGCGTAGCTTCGAAAAGCCCAGGTTTTTGCCTGGGCTTTTCATTGGGCAAGGCCCATCGGGGGTATTCCCGCGTCGACCCGCAACGTCATCCCGGCCATTTTCTGCTTGCTTCAATGACTGTTGTTTTGTACAGTATCAAAAACACTGTATAGAACACCAGTCTATGCCGTCGGTATCAATCCCGATTTGATCCCTTCCGGCCAGCATTCATCCAGGAGACAAGCATGGCAATCACATCCACATGGCCCGGTGCATGGGCATTGGTGGGGCAGGGGAACCAGGGCGGCTTTCGCCGGCCGAAGTCCGATTGTGCATGCGCCGCGCGCGCCGTACGCCCGGTGCGCCGTCCGCGGCGCGTCGCCCGTATCCGGCGTATCGCCTGGCGGACGCTGTGGTCCGCGGCTACCGACGTTCTCATGGTCCTGATCTGGGCGGCCATGATTCCCGGCTTCATGTGGCTCGGTGCGGCCGCTGGGTTCTGATATAATCGCATGTTTACCGCATCCTCTGGCATGGCACCAATTCCATCGACAGCCATCTCCAAGATGCCTCGGAGCCTACCTTGAATCTGATCGAAACCCTCGAACAAGAAGAAATCGCGCGCCTGACCGAAGGCCGCACCATCCCCGAATTCGGCCCTGGCGACACCGTGATCGTCAGCGTCAACGTCGTCGAAGGCACGCGCAAGCGCGCCCAGGCCTACGAAGGCGTGGTCATCGCCCGCCGCAATCGTGGCCTGAATTCCGCCTTCACCGTGCGCAAGATCTCCTCCGGCGAGGCCGTGGAACGCACGTTCCAGCTGTATTCCCCGCAGATCGCCTCGATCGAGGTCCTGCGCCGGGGCGATGTCCGCCGTGCTAAGCTGTACTATCTGCGCAGCCGGACGGGCAAGGCCGCTCGCATCAAGGAAAAACTGGTCCGCAAGGCCGTCTGATCCTGATCGGGTCATTCCACACAAAGGCACCCGTCAGGGTGCCTTTGTTTTGGGTTCACGGCCATTTTTGTGGAAGTCATGACGCCTCCGATCCCCTCTCTGGATACCCGACGATCAGCGGGCTTTGACCCGACCGTCCAACCCATTCTGCCCGGCACACCGCTGCCATCCCTACCTCCCGAGTGTCTGCAGCTGGATTACATCCGGCAGGCCTTTACGCACGCCGTCGACTGGCAAGTCGATCCTTTGTTTGCCCAGGCCTTCCTTCCCGGGGGTGCGGCCTACGCGCAAGCGCGCCAGGCAGCGGTCCTGATGCCCCTGATCCAGCGAGATCAGGGCTTGCGGGTACTGTTCACGCGGCGCGCGGCGCACCTGCACGACCATGCGGGTCAGATCAGCTTTCCGGGGGGGCGCATCGAGGCCTCGGATCCAGACCCAGTGGCTGCAGCCATCCGGGAAACCCGCGAGGAAATCGGTGTCGAAAGGCAATTCGTGCACGTCATCGGGGTGCAGCCCGCGCTGCTGACGACCACGCATTTCCTGATGACGCCGGTCGTGGGGGAACTGTTGCCCGGATTTCACATCGTGGCCGATCAGGCCGAGGTCGCCGAGGTCTTCGAGGTGCCGCTAGAAGTCCTGATGGATCCGGCGCAGCATTGCCTGCATCAGCTGCAGACCGCCTGGGGCCATGGTCGATGCTATTTTTCGATCCGTTGGCAGTCGTATTTCATCTGGGGCGCCACGGCGATCCTGGTGCGCAACTTCTACCATTTTCTGGCGGCTTCGGCGGGGCTGTCCGGGGTGCCGCGCGATTAATTCAGCGGTCCGGCATCAATACCGCTGCGCGGCTTTGTTTTCCGCCAGGATGCGCATATAGAGCGCATGCCGGTCTGTCGAAATGTCGCCCCGCGCCACGGCTGCCAGTACCCCGCAGCCGGGCTCGTGCTGATGGGTGCAGTTGTAAAAGCGGCACTGGGCGATGGCGGGGGCGAATTCCGGAAAGCCCTGTTCGATCTCGTCAGGGCTCAGGTGCTGCAGTCCGAAGGCCTGGAATCCGGGCGAGTCGATCAGGTCGCCGCCGCCGGGCAGGGTGTACAGGCGGGTCTGGGTGGTTGTATGACGCCCGGTGCCCAGCGCTTCTGAATGGGCCCGGGTGGCTGCCCCGGCTTCCGGCACCAGCGCGTTCAGCAGCGTGGATTTACCCATGCCGCTTTGGCCCAGCAGCAGGGTGCAGCGGCCTCGAAGCAGGGGCTCCAGGCGTTCATGGACCTGTGCCGTATCCAGTGCGCTGATCAGGGTCAGCGGCACGCCCAGCGCCTCGGTCGAGGCCAGACGCGCGCGCGCGGCCGCGGTCGATGGCAGGTCGGCCTTGTTCAGCACGATGCGGATCTGGATACCCGCGCTGCTGGCGGCCACCATGGCGCGGCCCAGCAGGTCGTCCGAGAATTCGGGCTCTGCTGCCAGCACCAGCAGCAGCTGATCGATGTTGGCGGCAAACAGCTTGCTGCGTTGGGCGTCCGACCGGTAGAACAGATTACGGCGCGGCAGGATCTCGGTGATGACGCCTTCCAGGTGGCCTTCCGGGCGGATCAGCACGTGGTCGCCGACCGCGGGGCCGGCTTTCTTGCCCCGGGTGTAGCAGTGGCGCAGCACGTCAGTGTGGTCGATGGCTACGCGGTAATGGCGTCCGTGAGCCGCGATGACCCGGCCCGGCTGCGTCGCGTCAGTCATGGCGCAGGTGGGCGATACGCACGGCGGCTGACGGATGACTGTCGTACCAGGCGGAGTGGAGCGGATCCGGGGTCAGCGTGGCTGCATTGTCGTCGTAGAGCTTGACCAGCGCGCTGCTGAGCGGATCGGCTCCGCATTGCCGGACCGCGTAGCGGTCGGCCTGGAATTCGTCGCGGCGCGACAGCAGGCTGGCGATCGGTGTGAACCAGAACGTGAACACTGGCAGGGTCAGCATGAACAGGACCAGGGCCAGCCCGTCATTGGGGCGGCCCAGCTGCGGGATGATCCCCAGGCCGGTATAGAACCACAGTTGTGTGGAAAGCCAGGCCAGCAGCTGCAGCAGCAGGCCCGCCGAAATGAGGCTGACCACGATGCGCCGCAGGATGTGGTGGTGGGCGAAGTGTCCCAGTTCGTGGGCCAGGACGGCTTCGACCTCGTTGGCATCCAGGCGCGAGAGCAGCGTATCGAAGAACACGATGCGGCGGTGGCGGCCAAAGCCGGTGAAGTAGGCGTTGCCGTGCGCCGAGCGTCGGGATCCGTCCATCACGAACAGGCCGGACAGGCCGAAGTGGCAGCGCTGGGCGAGGGCATGGATGCGCTGGCTGAGTTCCGGGTCGTCCAATGGCGTGAAGTGGTTGAAGATGGGGGCGATGAAGCTGGGATACAGCCAGAGCACCAGCAGATTGAACCCGACCCACAACCCCCAGGCCCACCAGGCCCAGTTGGTGCTCGCCGCCCCCATGACCCACAGGATCGCCGCCAGCAGCGGCGCGCCCAGGATCAGGGTGACGAGCAACATCTTGATCGCGTCGGTGACGAACAGGCGAGGGGTCATGCGGTTGAAGCCGTACCGGGCCTCCAGACGGAAGGTGCGCCAGGCGGAGAAGGCCAGCCCGATCGTTCCCAGCAGGGCCAGGACGCCGGCGACCAGGGCCATCTGGCGCCAGAGTTCGGATTCGATGTGACGCCCAAGGAACAGGTCGTATGCTTGAAGCCCGCCCAGGAGTGTCAGGGCCAGCAGGATCCCGGCCTCGACGATGCGTTCGATCATGGCAAGCTGGCAGCGCGCCACGGTGTAGTCCGCCGCGCGGTGATGGCTGCGCAGGCCGATGCGTCCCGCAAAGGCGGCGGGGATGTCGTTGCGGTGCGCCTGGACGTGACGGATTTGACGACGGGCCAGCCAGTAGCGTATCAGCAGATCGCCGATCAGGCAGGCAAGGAACAGAATGGTCAGCATGTCTGTCTGGTCAGTGTGCGAAAATCAGGTTTTTGATTCAAAGGATTATAGGTGATGGCTGCGAACGATCAGCGCCTGATCTGGCTGGACATGGAAATGTCCGGGCTGGACCCTGAAAAGGAGCGCATTTTGGAAGTCGCCCTGATTGTGACCGAGCCCGACCTGACCGTGGTGGCCCAGGCGCCGGTGCTGGTGATCCATCAGGACAAGGCCGTGCTGGACGCCATGGACAAATGGAACCAGTCTACGCATGGCAAGAGCGGTCTGATCGACAAGGTCAAGGCATCGACCCTGACCGAGTCCCAGGCGGAGGACGTGCTGCTGGAATTCCTGGCGCCCCTGGTGCCGTCCGGGAAGTCTCCCATGTGCGGCAACACCATCGGCCAGGACCGGCGCTTCATGGTGAAGTACATGCCGCGCCTGGAAGCCTATTTTCACTACCGCAATCTGGACGTCAGCACCCTGAAGGAACTGTCCTTGCGCTGGAAGCCCGAGGTCTATCGCAGCTTCACCAAGGCCAGCAAACACGAGGCGCTCGCCGACATCCAGGAATCGATCAACGAACTCAAGCACTACCGGGAACATTTCCTGCGGCTATGAGCGCGTCACGGCCTCCCGCGCCTTGTGCGCGGCGTTGTCTCCGTCTGATTTTCCAGGAGCCCCGGGATGGGTAGTGGCAGCATCGCAGGCATCGGCACCGACTTGCTGCGGGTCGATCGCATCGAGCGCATCCATGCGCGCCACGGCGGGCGTTTCGTGCGGCGTATTCTGGGCACCGACGAACAGCTGGTTCATGCCCGCCGCCAGGCGCGCGACCCCCGGCGCGGCATCCTGTATCTGGCTACGCGCTTTGCGGCCAAGGAAGCTTTTTCCAAGGCGATCGGCCTGGGCATCCACATGCCCATGACCTGGTCGCGGGTGCAGATCATCAATCGTCGCGGCGGTGCTCCGGAAATCCACCTGTCCGGCCCGCTGAAGGACTGGTACGATGCGCGCTTCGGACCGGCGCACGTCTCGATGACCGACGAGTCCGATGTGGTGGCCGCATTCGTCGTGGTGGAAAACCTGCCTCGGGACCAGGCGTAAGCGGCGTTGGGTGGGCGCGGATGCGCTACGATGGCTGACCCGAGCACCCCCTCATCCTCTGATCCCATCGGAAATCGCGCCCATGCAGAAATCCTTGCCCCCCGGTCCCGTCATGGTCGACATCGACGGTCTGGAACTGAGCGACGCGGAACGCCTGCGCCTGCGTCACCCGCAAGTGGGCGGCGTGATCCTGTTTACCCGCAACTTTTCGGACCGCGCCCAGTTGACCCATCTGTGCGCCGAGATCCACGCCGCGCGCGACGAGCCGCTGCTGATCGCGGTGGACCACGAAGGCGGGCGGGTGCAGCGTTTCCGCACCGATGGCTTCACACCCTTGCCCGCCATGCGTGTCTTCGGCCGGTGGTACGACCAGGATCCGCAGGCGGCCCTGCATGGCGCAACCGAAACGGGGTTCGTGCTGGCCAGTGAACTGCGCGCCTGCGGCGTGGATTTCAGTTTCACACCGGTGCTCGATCTGGATTACGAAGTCAGCCAGGTGATCGGCAATCGTGCTTTTCATGAAGACCCCGCCGTCGTGTCCCTGCTGGCGCGCGCGCTGATCCAGGGGCTGGCCCAGGCGGGCATGGCGGCGTGCGGCAAGCATTTTCCGGGGCATGGGGCGGTGGCTGCGGACTCGCACCTGGCGATTCCGGTCGATGACCGGCCTCTGGCCGAGATTCTGAACGCCGACGCGGCGCCCTATGGCTGGCTGGGTGACCTGGTGCTGCCGGCGGTGATGCCCGCCCATGTCATCTACCCGCAGGTTGCGCCCGAACCCGCCGGTTTTTCCAGCCGCTGGGTGACCGGCATCCTGCGTGAGCAGTTCGCCTACGACGGCGTGGTGTTTTCCGACGATCTGACCATGGAAGGCGCCAGCGTGGCGGGCGATATCCGGGCGCGTGCGCGTGCCGCCCTGGATGCGGGGTGCGACATGGTGCTGGTCTGCAACCGGCCTGATCTGGCCGATGAACTGCTGGCCGCGCTGGCCGATCGGCCCCTGGACCCGCGGGCCGTGCACCGCATCCGCCGCCTGATGCCGACCCGTCCGTCATCCGACTGGGCCGGCCTGTTGTCCGATCCGAGATATCTCCGTGCCCGAAGCCTTCGATCTGAAAACCTTTCTGGCTGACCTGCCGCATCTGCCGGGGGTCTACCGACATCTCGATGTCGACGGCGAGGTGTTGTATGTCGGCAAGGCGCGCGACCTGAAGCGCCGCGTCAGCTCGTACTTCCAGAAGACCGGCCACGGCCCGCGCATCGAGCACATGCTGGCGCGGGTGGTGCGCACCGAGGTCACGGTCACGCGCACCGAAGCCGAAGCGCTGATCCTCGAAAACAACCTGATCAAGCGCCTGAAGCCGCGCTACAACATCCTGTTCCGGGACGACAAGTCCTACCCCTATCTGCACATCACGGATCACGAGGCCCCACGCATCGTCTATTACCGGGGCAGTACGCAGGGCAAGGGGCATTTCTTCGGTCCCTATCCGAACAGCTGGGCCGTGCGCGAGACCATCCAGATCCTGCAGAAGGTCTTCAAGCTGCGTACCTGCGAAGACAGCGTCTACGCGCATCGCACGCGGCCCTGCCTGCTGTATCAGATCGGGCGCTGCTCGGCGCCCTGCGTCGGCAAGATCTCCCTGGAAGACTACCAGGCCGACGTCGAGCGCGCGATCCGGTTCCTGGAAGGCCGCACCACCGAGGTGCTGGAAGACATCGAGCAGCGCATGACGGCGGCCGCCGAACGTCAGGATTTCGAGCAGGCCGCCGTGCTGCGCGATCAGATGCGGGCCCTGGCCAAGGTCCTCCAGCAACAGACCATGGAGCAGGTCGGGGACGACAGCGCCGACATCATCGCCATTGAACTGTCGGGTGGCCGTGTTTGCGTCAATCTGGCCATGGTGCGGGCCGGGCGTCACCTGGGGGACAAACCCCTATTTCCCACCCAGACCCAGGACGAACCCGCCGAAGAGGTGCTGGCCGCTTTCATCGCCCAGCACTATGCCGACAATCCGGTGCCGCCGGTCCTGGTGTGTTCCCACGCCTTGCCGGATCCCGACCTGATCGTCATGCTGGCCGAACAGCACGGGCACAAGATCCGTGTGCTGACCCGGCCGCAGGGCGCGCGCCGTTCCTGGCTGGAACAGGCGCAGCGCAATGCCCGCCTGGCGCTCGCGCAGCGCCTTTCCGAATCCAGCGCGCGCGAGGCGCGCACCCGCGCGCTGGCGGTGGAGCTCGACCTGGACACGGATGACGATGCCCTGGATGCCCTGAGCATCGAATGCTTCGACATCAGCCACACCGCGGGCGAAGCCACCCAGGCGTCCTGCGTGGTCTACAAGGACCACGCCATGCAGCATTCGCTGTACCGGCGCTTCAACATCGCGGGGATCGAGCCGGGCGACGACTATGCTGCCATGCGTCAGGCGTTGACCCGGCGGTATGCCCGGGTCGCCGACGGCGATGTCGCCCTGCCCGACATTGTCTTGATCGATGGCGGGGAAGGGCAGGTCAACGTCGCTCGCCAGGTTTTCGAAGAACTCGGCCTGGACGCCAGCCGCATCGTGGGCGTGAAAAAGGGCGACCACCGCAAGGTTGGTCTGGAAACCCTGGTCTTCGTCGATGGCAGGCCGTCCGTGGCCCTGGGGGTGGAGTCCGCCGCCCTGATGCTGGTGGCCGAGGTGCGCGACGAGGCGCATCGCTTCGCCATCACCGGCATGCGGGCGCGCCGCGCCAAGGCGCGCAACGTGTCCCGACTAGAGGAAATCGAAGGCGTCGGCCAGCACCGCCGGCAGAAGCTGCTGGCACGTTTCGGCGGGTTTTCCGGGGTCGTGGATGCCAGCATCGACGAACTGTCCGGCGTCGAAGGCATTTCCCGTCAGCTGGCGGAGCGCATTTACCACGCCTTAAGGTAGTATTACGCCTATCATGCCGCTCAACATTCCCATTGCCCTGACCTGGCTGCGTATCGCCATGATCCCGCTGCTCGTGGGATTGTTCTATTTGCCGGACGCCTGGATGGGGTCGGGCTGGCGCGACAGCGTGGCCGCCGTCGCATTCATCGTGGCGGCCGTGACCGATTGGTTCGACGGTTATCTGGCCCGGCGCTGGAATCAGACATCCGTCTTCGGTGCCTTCCTGGATCCCGTGGCCGATAAGCTGATGGTGGTGGCGGCCTTGTTGATCCTGCTGGATCTGGGACGCGTCGATCTGGTGATCGCCCTGGTCATCATCGGGCGCGAACTGACCATTTCCGCGCTGCGCGAATGGATGGCCAAGATCGGTGCCAGCAGCAGCGTCGCCGTGCATACGTTGGGGAAGTTCAAGACCGCCGCCCAGATGATCGCCATTCCTTGCTTGCTGTACTGGCAGCCCCTGGAAGGCATTTCCACACGTGTTGTCGGCCAGATCCTCATCGTGGTTGCCGCCATCCTGACCGTCTGGTCGATGTGCTATTACCTGAAAAAGGCCTGGCCGGAGATGCGCAGCCGGGTGTAGGCCCGTCTGCGGGATCCAGGAAGGTTGCCTGGGGGGCCGCACGCCCCGCTGCGCCAGCCGGGGAGATGCGCACGCTGTGTCAGCGCATCTTGCATTCGCCCGAAGGTTCCGGCACGAGCGAGGCAGGGAAACTGTGAATGATCGTCGGCCGCAGCACGCCGTCGACTTCCTTGACTTCGCCCACGTAGTTCGGGATTACCAGTTGATGGTCGGCCGCGCGCATGGTGGCGGGGCCATAGACGGTGTCGTATTGCAGACCGCCCAGTGCCTTGGAGACCTTGCCGGGATCTACGCTGTCGGCTTTTTTCACGCCGGCGAAAATGGCTTCCATTCCGTTATATGCCGAACCCTCGTTGTCGGTCGGCACCCGATGGAATTTGGCCTCCCAGGCTTTGACGAAAGCTTTGTTTCTTGGGGTGTCGATCCCGGAGCCGTATTCCATGTTGCCCTCGATTCCCTTCATGGCGTCGCCGGTTGCGTTGACCGCAAAGTTCATGATCATGGCGTGGCCCAGCGTCGTCTTCGACGTGAGCCCGAAGCTCTGCGCCTGTTTGGCATAGGCGATGAGGTCGCTGCCGACGAGTGCTACCCATAGCCCATCGATCGTCGGGTCGGCTTTGATCTGGGAGATGTAGGGGGCGAAATCCTTGGTGCCCAGCGGCGGGAAAAGCGTCAGGGAGACCTTCTTGTTCTGGGCCTCCGCGGCCTTGGTGAAAGTCTTTGCGGAGTCGTGGCCCCAGGCATAGTCGGCCGCGATGATGGCGAAATTCTTTTGCGAAATGTCCTTCGTCCACTGATCGAACATGGCCACGTCCATGGCGTCCGAGTGATTGGTCCGGAACAGCCTGGGCTTGCAGGTGTCGCCGGTGATCTTGTCGCTCTTGCTGACCGTGGCCACGAGCATGGCGTCCCAGCGGTTGAGATTCTGGCCGACGGCCATGGTGATGGACGATGCGATAGGGCCGATGAGGAACTTGTAGCCATCGCGGGCAAGTTTCTCGGATGCTTGCAGACCCTCCTTGGGAGTGCTTTCGTCGTCTCCGGTCTTGATCAGCACTTGGCGGCCATTGATGCCGCCGTTGGCATTGGCTTCATCCACAGCGAACTGGATGGCGCGCAGGACTTCCTCCCCCTGTTGCGCGAATACGCCGGATAAGGAGGTCACTGCGCCGATCCGGATCGGATCTTTGTCGGCTGCCTGCGCGCCTGCGCCGATCAGGCCGGCGGCGACCGCGAAGGTCACGAGTGAAAGTTTGAATGGGTTGCTTGTCATGTCGTTGTCTCCTGGGTGGTGGGTTTCAATCAGACTGCGATGTGGTTGTGAAGCGCCTCGAGGTTGGTGGAATCGACGGCACCGCCGGCGGTGATGCGGCCCTTTTCGACGGCGTAATAGCGTGAGGTCGTGCGGGCCACCAGCCCGAGGTTCTGCTCGATGAGCAGGATGGCCGTTCCCTGACGGGTCACCTGGTTCAGGGTGTCCGCCAGTTGGTCGACGACGACCGGCGCGAGTCCTTCGGTGGGTTCGTCGAGAATCATGAGCCTGGGGTTGGCCATCAGGGCGCGTCCGATGGCCAGCATCTGCTGCTGGCCGCCTGAAAGCGCGGTGCCGGGCGTGCGTGCGCGTTCCTTCAAGATGGGGAACAGGCGGTGGATTTCCGACAGATTCCAGGGGCCTGGATGCCGGCTTGCCGATCCCAGCAGCAGGTTTTCCTCGATCGTCAGGTTGGGGATGATGCACCGTCCTTGAGGGACGATGGCGACCTGGAACTGGGCGGGGGTGTAGGGCAGCGCCTTGCGCACGAGCGTGCCGTTCAGTCGGATCTCGCCGGATCCGAGGCGGGCGATGCCCAACAGGGCGTTGACCGTGGTGGTTTTGCCCACCCCGTTGCGTCCGATCAATGCGACCCGTTCGCCTTCGGCGACTTGCAGGCTGAGGCCGTGCAGAATGTGTGCCGCGCCATAGTAGGCATGGACGTCGCTCATGTGAAGCAGAGTTTTCATGCGGCGCTCCCCAGGTAGGCTTCGCGGACGCGCGGTTGGATTCTGACGTCATCGGGCCGGCCACTGGCGATGATGTGTCCGAGCTCGAATACCGTGACGGAATTCGAGATGCTGAACAGCGTGTCGGTGTCGTGTTCCACCAGCAGGATGGAGACGCCCCAATCTTTGGTGAGCTTCTGCAGGTGGGTCGCCAGATCGGTGGATTCCTGGGGGGACAGGCCGGCCATGGGTTCATCCAGCAGCAGTACGATGGGCCGGCCTACCAATGCCAGTGCCAGATCGAGTCGGCGTTGCTGGCCGTAGCCCAGACTCCCGGCGACGGCGTTGGCCACCCCCGACAGATCGAGCTGATCCATGACGTGCCGCGCATCCTGCTCGGGTGCTTCGGCGCCGACTTTGTGGGCGGCCAACCCGATCTGATCGCAGACGGACATCTTCGGGAATATGCTGGTCCGCTGGAAGGATCGGGCCAGCCCTAGCCTGCGCCGGTCGATCACACTCAAGCGTGTGATGTCCTGACCCGCCAGGTGTATGTTGCCGCGCGTCAGGCCGCGCCGTCCGCTGATGGCATCGATGACGGTGGACTTTCCTGCGCCATTGGGACCGATCAGACCGTGGATTTCGCCCGGGTTCAGGGCGAAGGACACACCGTCCACGGCCTTCACGCCGCCGTAGTGGACAGCCGCGTCGGTGACTTTGAGGATCATTTTTTCATCCATCATGAGGCTTCTTGACTGGAGATGTTGGGGGCGGCGGAGCGGCGTGTGCGGGCGGCGAGCGTACGCAATGCGCCGCTCAAGCCGTTTTCCGCGAATACGACGATCACGATCAGCAGGGCGCCGAATAGCGACAGCCAATGTGTGGACAGGTCTCCGATGAGATCTTTGGCGACGATGTAAATGACGGCCCCCAGCGCTGGACCCGTGACATTCCAGTAGCCGCCTACGACGACCATCATGAGCACGGTTCCCGAGACGCTCCAGTGCAGGCTGTCGGGGGAGATGAACCCGGAATTGAAGGAAGCGAGGATGCCGGCCGCCGCGGTGATCACGGCCGATAGCGTGAAGATCAAGGCTCGCGGGAGAGTGGGGCGGATGCCGATGAAGGCGGCGCGTTCCGGATTGTCCCGTATCGCCTCGGTCGTCTGGCCGAACCGGCTCCGGTGCAGACACGCCAGGAGTGCCAGGGTCAGGACAAGAATGACCCCGCTGATGGTGAAGATGACGCTGTTGTCCAGGAGCGTCGAAGTCGGGATGCCGAACAGCGTATCCGGCCAGGCGATGCTGATGCCGTCCGCGCCGCCGGTCAGGCTGCGGGATTTCAGCGCCAATTGGTAGAACAGTTGGCCAAAAGCCAGAGTGAGCATGGCGAATGCGATGCCGGGGACGCGCACGATGACCAGGGCCAGGACGAATGCGAATATCGCGGTGGCAGCCAGGCTGATCAGGATGATGAGCTCGGCCGGGAGGCTGGTCTCCTGCAGGCAGATGGCGATCCCATACGCGCTTAGTCCGAAAAATGCGGCGTGGCCGAAGCTCACCATGCCGTTCTGTTTCAGCAGGACGCCCACGCCGGTGGCAAACAACGCGAAGATGGCCGCCTGAGTCAGGATCGAAAGGACTGTTGCGGAACTGATGATCTGACCGAGGGCCACGGTCAGGGCGACGCAGCCTATCGTCGTCAGCGTCAGCCGGTTGGGGCGAAACAGTGTGCTCATGTGCGGTTTCCGGCGATGCCAGCCGGCCTCCAGATCAGGATGGCAATCATCAGGATGAAGGGCAGGGAGGCCGATATTTCGGGGAGATACGTGGCTCCCAGCGTTTGAACCTGGCCCAGGACCAGGGCGGAGAGGAACGCGCCCGGCAGGCTGCCCAGGCCGCCGATCACGACGACCATGAACGAATCGATGAGGACGCTGCTGCCCATGGTCGGTGACAGGGACAGGAAGGGGGCCGTCACGATGCCGGCAAAGCCGGCGAGCGCGGTCCCCAGACCGACCACGAAGGCGCTGAGGCGGTCCGTATTGACGCCTTGCATGGCGGTGGTGGCGGGGTCGGTGCTCGATGCCCGCACAAAGAGTCCCATGCGGGTTTTGTGCAGCCAGAACGTCAGCCCGATCGCGACCAGGACGCCGACGACGACCACTGCGATCCGGTACGCGGGAAGTGTCATTCCCGCGATGTCCACCGAATGGCTCAGGATGTCCGGCTCGGCCAGCGAGAGATTGCCTTTGCCCCAGATTGTCTGCACCAGGTCCTCGACGATCAGCAGCAGGCCGAACGTAACCAGGATCACGCTGAGCGGGTCATAGTCGCGCAGCAGCCTCAGGCCGTAGCGGTCGAGCAGGACGCCGATGAGAAACATGGCCAAGGGCGCGGCGATCAACGCGGCCCAGAAGCCCGCGTGGATCGCGACGGAGTAGCCGATGTAGGCGCCCAGCATGTATAGCGATCCGTGGGCGAAGTTGACGACGCGCCGCAGGCCGTAGATCAGGGCCAGCCCAGAGGCGACGATGGCCAGCAGGGCGCCGTAGACCAGGCCGTTGATGATGTTGATGGCAAGCATTGTGCTCACAGCCTCCTAGGTGGATCGGTCGCCGTGCGGCGCCAGGGTATCTTCGGGGGCGCCCAGGGCGAGCCAGCCGCCGTCGGCATGGATCGTCGTGCCGGTGACGTAGCTCGCCCGTTCGGAAGCGAGAAAGGCGATGACGGCCGCGATTTCTTCGGGCCGTGCCAGGCGCCCCATGGGTGTCCGCGCCGCGATGCTGCGCGTGTCGAGGGCATAGCGGGCTTCCAGTTCCTCCACCAGGGCCGTGCGAGTGTACCCCGGTGCCACCGCGTTCACCCGGATGCCGCCTCGCGCCCATTCACAGGCCATCGAGCGCGTCATGGCGGCAATGCCGGCCTTGGCGGCGGAATAGGCGTTACGGCCCGGGATGCCGGCCATACCCGCAATCGAGCTCAGGTTGACGATGGCGCCGCGCTTGCGGGCGAGCATGTGCGCAGCCACGGCGCGGCACATCAGGAACGTGCCGCGTAGATGGATGCGCAGAACCTGGTCGAAGCCTTCGGTCGTCTGGTCCACGGTGGCGGCCGATTGGTCGCCGATACCCGCGTTATTGACCAGGACGTCGATGCGTCCGAACTGCTCCAGGGTGCGTGCGATGGCCTCGCCCACATCCGCTTCGGAGGCGACATCGCAGGCGAGCCCGATGTGGCTCGGGCCGAGTTCCTCGGCGCGCGCACGGGCCTGGGTACCGGCCAGATCCAGCAGGCTAAGGCGGTGGCCTTCGGCGGCGAGCAGTTGGGCCGTCGCCCAGCCGATGCCTGCGGCGGCGCCCGTGATGATGGTGACCGGCATCGAATTGGAGGTCTGTGTCATTGGAAGCGTCCTTGCATGCTGGGCAGCTGGGTAAGCATCAGGAGCCGGGTTTCCTGCGCCACGATCAGATGGCCTGAGGCCTCCAGGTAGGCGGGGAAGTCCGGATGGGTGTCGCGGCGGCGGCAACGTTCCTGGTAATCCGCCAGGTCTTGGTAGGCCCACAGATGCACGACCTGATTGAGCGGGCCGACATGGCTGGTGTAGATGCCGACCGGGTTGCCCAGGGTCTCCAGCAGGATCGGCATGGCCAGCCGGTCGAAGACGTCCAGGAATTCCGGCATTTTGCGCAGGGCGATGGTGTAGATTCTGTGATCGACCAGGGGAAGGGTCCTGTCGGTATGCATGAAATTGTCTCCTCGTTGGCTGCTTGGCGGCCTCAGGCGCCGGCCCGGGCGATGTGCCGCGCCGTGATATAGCTGAACGTCATGTTGGGTCCGAGCGTGATCCCGGCGGCGGGGTAACTGCCGCCCATCATGCTCGCCCGGTCGTTGCCGACCGCGTACAAGCCCGGGATCGGTTTGGATTCGCCATCCAGGACCTCGCCCACCACCGTGGTGCGGATACCGTCGAAAGTCCCCAGATCGCCCACCACGACCTTCAGTGCATAGAACGGGCCGTGGATGATCGGGCCGACGCAGGGATTGGGCCGGTGCTCCGGGTCGGCCAGATAGCGGTTGAATGCCGTCGAGCCGCGGTGGAACTGGGGATCTTCGCCTTTTGCCGCATTTTCGTTGTAGGCGCGTACCGTGGTTTCGAGTCCGTCTGGATCGATGCCGGCGGCCTGCGCCAGTTCCTTCAACGTGCGTCCCTTGTGCAGGTAGCCGCGCCGCAGCATTGGCCCCAGGGGAATGGGGGCTGGTTTTGCATAGCCCAGACCGTACTTGCTGATGGTGGTCTGGTCGCAGATCAGCCACATCGCCGTTTCCTTCGATGGGGCGCAGGCGTCGATCATCGCCTGGCCCACGTCGTGGTAGGAATTCGATTCGTTGGTGAAGCGCCGACCGTCGCGCAGGACGCCGATTACGCCAGGCTTGTAGCGGTCCAGCAGGTGGGGGAAGGCGCCATACTGGCCGCGGCCGTACGGAATGCGGGAAACGGGCATCCAGGCCGATGCGCTGGGGTAGTCCATGGCAAGAGAGGCGCCCAGTGCCTCGGCCATCCTGATCCCGTCTCCGGTGTTTTCGGCAGGGGTGGGAGACAAGTGTTCCCCACCTCGTTGCAGGTGCGGGTAGATTTTCCGGATGCGCTCGGCATCATGAGGAAAGCCCCCGGCTGCCAGGACCACGGCACGGTCGCCCAGGATGCGGACTTCGCCGCGCCGCGTGGCCAGCACCGCGCCCGTGATCCCGCCGTCTTCCTCGATCAGGCTGATCGCAGGGCAGTCCGTATGGACGGGGATGTTCAGGTCCTGAGCCGTTTTCGCCAAGCGGGCCATGAGCGCGTTGCCGCTCGTGACGTTGACCCCCCGGCGGTACAGCGCGAGTTCTTTCACGTGGGCAGCCAGCCGTTTGACGACGTACAGAAACGAGGGCAGAGAGCGGGTTGCGTTGAAAAAGTGCTTGATGTCCGCGTTCGAGGAATTGAACATCATGCCGATGAAGGTGATTGAGCGCAGAGGCGGGCGCAGGCGCTCCATGTCCGACCCCAGGGCGCGGATGTCGAAGGGCTTGGCCAGGATGGATCGTCCCTGCTGCGCCCCGCCTTCGCGGTCCGGGTGGTAGTCCGGGTACAGCGTGGGGACGAATTGAAGATGGGTCTCGCGTTCGAAGAATTCCGCCATTTCGGGGGCCGTATCCAGAAAGGCGTCGGTGGCCTCGGGATCGAAATGGGCGCCCGCCTCGTTGCGGATGTAGGTCAGGGTCGCGTCCCGGGAATCCGGAATGCCCGCTTCCCGCGCGATGTGGTTGCCGGGGATCCAGAGCACGCCACCGGAATAGGCGGCGGTGCCGCCGAATACCGGCGCCTTTTCGGCCACGATGACTTTCAGTCCCTGTTTGGCCGCGACGATCGCGGTCGTCAATCCGGCGACACCGGCGCCGATCACCAGAACGTCGCAATGCGTATTGTCTTTCAGTGGGGTCGTGTTCATGTCGATGCTCATTGCTGGGTTGCTGTGCGCGGCGCCGTGTCGTTGAAGCCCGGCCGTGGGACCATGTCCATCAGCATGGCGTCCATGCCGCCGTTGACGGCCAGATCGGTGGCGTTGATGTAGCTGGAGCGGGGGCTGAGCAGGAAGAGGGCCGCGTTGGCGATGTCGGCCGTTTCTCCGACCCGGCGGCTGGCGGTCATGGCGGCGCGCCGCTGTTCGTTGCCTGGCTCGGCATAGAAGGCCGCCGACAGATGTGTGCGGATCATGCCGGGGCAGACCGTATTGCTGCGGATACCGTCCGCGCCCCATTCGACGGCCATCTGGCGCGACATGAGCATGACGCCCGCCTTGCTGGCGCTGTAGGCGCCGCTGCGTGTCTGCGGGAAACTCCCCGAGATCGAGGCGATGTGCACGATGCTGCCTCCGCCGTTGTCTCGCATCCGGGCGGCGAAGGCACGCGCGGTCAGCAGGTAGCCCGTCAGGTTGACGCCCAGTACGCGGTTCCATTCCTGAAGATCGACGTCCTGGAGGGCGCCGGGCCGCAGGATGCCAGCGTTGTTTACCAGCCCGGCGCAAGGGCCCAGAGCGTCATGTACCGCCGCGGCAGTTCGGGCGACGCTGTCGGGGTCCGATGCGTCGCAGGCAAACGCGGTCGCGTCGGTGCCTTGCGCACGTAGGGCGGCGGCGGTTTCCTCGCACGCGGCGGCGTCGTGGTCCAGCAGGGCGATGCGGGCGCCGGCATCGGCCAGCGCTTGCACGATGCCCTGACCGATGCCGCGGGCTGCGCCCGTGACAGCATATGCGCGGCCCTGGAGCCCGAGCCAGTGGGGGTCTTGCATGATTGTCTCCGTTTATTCGACTGGCGGCGTCCCACACCGGATTGGGGAGAAGGCCGACAGGTCATGTATTTATTTATTATCTGGATATTTGAAGTCTATTGAATTGACAATTCATGCATATGACAGGACAATTCGTGCATTTTCTCCGCACGCTGGAAGCAGGATGAGGGAAATCCCTAGCTATGGTTTATATGCCACTCACGGGCTCGATCATTGGGTGGATTCTGTACACATAGAATCCATTCCGAAGCGATCTTCGCTGAACAACTGGGAAATCAAGCCTCATTTGCATGAATCTTTCATACAAATTCTGTTTCTGGCCCAGGGGGGTGGAATGGTGGGCATCGACGGCCGGATTTGGCATGTCAAGGCCCCGTGCATTTTGTCAATTCCAGAACAGATAGTGCATTTATTCAAATTCCTGCCGGAAGTGGATGGTCCCGTGATCACGGCGGTCCAGCATGTGCTGGAATTGATGGTGGGCGCATCCGAACCGGATATGCTGCAAGCGGTCCGTGAGCCAATCGTGATGGAGTTCGATCAGAATGATCGGGAGGCTCGTGAATTGGCCTCCCTGTTCGAAGCGATATTTGCCGAGTTCCGCAGCCATCGAGTTGGCCAGTCGGGAATATGCATGTCCCTCTTGTCCGCGTTGATGATGCGAGTGGGGCGTATCCGCCACAGTCGTGGGCTGCCGTTGAGGGCAGGCAGCACCCGCAAGGCGCGGCAGATCCAGAAATTCCGTGAATTGGTGGACCAGCGGTTCAGGGACCATGTGGCCTTATCCGCCTATGGGAATGAGCTGGGCATGACCGTGGGAAATCTGTCACGCCTGTGTCGGGATGTCCTGGGGATGCCGGCGTCCGCGGTCATCAACGCCCGCCTGGTACGCGAGGCGCAGCGCGACCTGGTCTATACATCCGATGCCATCAAGATGCTGGCGGGCCGTCTGGGCTTTGACGATGAGGTGTACTTCAGCCGCTTTTTTCGCAAGCATACCGGGCTGAGCCCGGTCGAATTCCGCCAGCAGGCGCGGGACCAGATCGCGCGCGGCCATTGACGATATCGCGGCCTGCCTACTGCCGCAACGTCCGCGTCTGCCCTACCTCGTCTGGCTGAAAATTCGCCCGCCACGGATTGATGTCCAGCCCGCCGCGCCGGGTATAGCGTGCATACACCAGCAGTTCGTCCGGCGCGCAGCGCGCCATGATTTCCCCGTAGATCTTTTCCACGCACAGCTCGTGAAATTCGCGGCAGCGGCGCAGCGACACGATATAGCGCAGCAGCCCGGCATGGTCGATGCGCGCACCCGCATAACGGATTTGCAGGCTGGCCCAGTCGGGCTGGCCCGTGACGGGGCAATTGGATTTCAGCAGTTCGCTGACCAGCGTTTCCCGCACGAAGGGGGCGGGTTGCGAATGTGTCAGGCTGTCGGGGGCCGGCGCATCGACCGGTTCGAAGTCGATATCCTGGTCGTCGATGCAGGTGCCGCGCAGGGGCGTGCAGCTGAGCTCGAAGGCCGGCCGCACCGACAGGATCTCCACGTGCACGGGTTTGCCGCAGGCGCGTGACAGGTCGGTGAACATGCGCTGGCGCGCGATGTCCGGAAATTCGAAGCGCTCTTCGTTGAAGCTGTTCAGATAGAGCTTGAGGGACTTGGATTCGATCAGGTTCGGGCTGTCGGCCGACACCGTGAAGCGGCCCATGGCAACGATCGGCTTGCCCTTGGCGTTCAGCCAGGACAGCTCATAGGCGTTCCAGATGTCGGACCCATAAGGCGCCTGCGGCAGGTCGAGGCCGGCACGGGTTTCGGTGCGGGCGATGGGAAACAGCAGCGCCGGATCATAGTGGTCGGAGCCTGCGGTGGCGTGCCCAAGCGGGCTGTGTTCGAGTGTGGATGTGTGCATGGAGTTCATCCTGGATCGGGGTTCGACCCGGCATGGCGGTGCAATTCAAGCGGTCGGTCGTTCATTGTAATGCCCGCGCAAGGCAAATTTCACATCATGAAAGTATGGTTTTTCAATATGAAAAATCAATGCTGCGCCGCGTCCGATCATGTTTCATTGATGGGAAAATAATTTCATAGCATGAAATTAAATTAATAACATTTTGATTTTTATGAATAAAATTTTCTATCTTATATAAGATACAAGTGCTATGTGCACTGCAGCATCAGCGTAGACTGTTTTGCATCGGTTTCTTGTTTTCTCTTTCCATCAGGAGCAACACCATGACCTCTCGCGAAACGGAAGTGCGCAATTTGCAACGCAGCTGGGCGGAAGATCCCCGCTGGCAGGGCATTAAACGGGGCTATGGCGCCGACGAGGTCGTGCGTCTGCGCGGCTCGGTGGTCGTGGAACACACGCTGGCGCGCCGGGGCGCCGACAAGCTGTGGGATCTGCTGCACACCGAGAACTTCGTCAACGCACTGGGTGCCCTGACCGGCAACCAGGCCATGCAGCAGGTGAAGGCAGGCCTGAAGGCAATCTACCTGTCGGGCTGGCAGGTGGCGGGCGACGCCAACGTGTCCGGCGAGATGTATCCCGACCAGTCGCTGTACCCCGCCAATTCCGTGCCCAGCGTGGTCAAACGCATCAACAATACCTTGACGCGCTGTGACCAGATTCAGTGGATGGAAGGCAAGAATCCGGGCGACGCCGGATACATCGATTACTTCGCGCCCATCGTGGCGGACGCTGAAGCCGGCTTCGGCGGTGTGCTGAACGCCTTCGAGCTGATGAAGTCCATGATCGAGGCGGGCGCCGCCGGCGTGCACTTCGAGGATCAGCTGGCATCCGTCAAGAAGTGCGGCCACATGGGCGGCAAGGTCCTGGTGCCGACCCGCGAAGCTGTGGCCAAGCTGGTGTCCGCCCGCCTGGCGGCCGACGTGCTGAACGTGCCGACGCTGCTGGTGGCCCGCACCGATGCCGAGGCCGCCGACCTGCTGACCAGCAACATCGACGACAACGATGCGCCGTTCGTCACCGGCGAGCGCACAGTCGAAGGCTTTTACCGCACCCGCGCCGGTCTGGACCAGGCGATTTCCCGCGGTCTGGCCTATGCGCCGTATGCGGACCTGATCTGGTGCGAGACCTCGACGCCCAATCTGGAATACGCCCGCAGGTTCGCCGAGGCGGTTCATCGCCAATTTCCCGGCAAGATGCTGGCCTACAACTGCTCGCCGTCCTTCAACTGGAAAAAGAACCTGGACGACGCCACTGTGGCGAAGTTCCAGCGCGAACTGGGCGCGATGGGCTACAAGTTCCAGTTCATCACGCTGGCCGGCTTCCATGCGCTGAACTACAGCATGTTCGAACTGGCCCACGGCTATGCCCGCACGCAGATGAGCGCATTCGTCGAGTTGCAGCAGAAGGAATTCGCCGCCGCCGACAAGGGCTTCACCGCGGTCAAGCACCAGCGTGAAGTGGGTGTCGGCTATTTCGACGCCGTGACGCAGGCGATCGAGGGCGGCCAGTCCTCGACGACTGCGCTGACCGGCTCGACCGAAGAAGCCCAGTTCGAAGCGGCCACGGAGGCCCGGGTAGCCTGACCGGGGGATGATCTGATCTGTTGAGAGGGCAGGGGGGAAGAGGGCCCCCTCTGTGGTGTGCTTCGGGAAGGCGTGAGCCTTCCCTTTTTTTATAGCCGTTGTCAGCCGTACTGGCGCGAGGATTGATGATGATGCGCGAGCGATCGCCGGTCGTCGGCGTTCGAAAGGATCAACGCGATCACCATACCCACGATGGCGCCCAGGATGGTATCGATCACCCGTTCGGGCGCCATGGCGGCACTGGCGGCGGTCGGCGCGGCCAGATGTGTCATCAGCAGCGCCATAGGTGTGATGAGCGTCTGGGCAAGGCCGTAATTCACGCCGATGATGATTTCGGTGAGCACTTGCAGCAGCACGAGGGCCACGACGATCGGCCAGGCAGGGGGCTGCTGGATGAGCAGCAGCCACGCCAGGGTTGCACCGATCAAGGTGCCCGCCATCCGCTGCAGAGCGCGGTGCATGCTGATGTGAAGATGGCTGCCCTGCATGACGGCGACGGCCCCCATGGCAGCCCAGGCCGGGTGGTTCATGCCCAGGGCGTGGCTGGCATAGACCACAATGAACGCCGCGATCGACACGCGTATCGCCATGAAGCCCAGTTCTCCCAGGGACCGTTCCGGATCCTTCGGAAAGGTTCGCTCCGGCGTCGGCGGATGGCGCAAGGATTCACTGGCGATGCAGATCAGCCAGGCGAAGACGGCGGCGATCGCCGTGGCCAGTGTGCGCTCGGCCACTTGCCTCAGGTCCAGCGTGTCCGTCATCGAGCCACCGACTGCGAAGATGAAGATCAGAGGGCCGGGTGCGCCGAAGTGGTGCCGGAAGCTGATCAGCAGGTAGAAGCCGCAGGAAATTGCCATCAAGGCCAACTGGGCCGCTGGCGACCAGCCCAGCCAGGCGGTCGCCGACATGGCGAAGACCGCGAAGGTCTGCCAGAAGGCGCATTGCAGCACAATGCCCGTGCGGCTGCGCCGAGGGGCGAAGCGCCCGAACAGCGCTGCCAGCGCGCCCAACGAGGCAAAGCCCGCCAGATGCGCCCAGGGCGAGAGCAGGAACAGGGGCACGCAGATGGCGGTGGTCAGCCCCGCCTGCAGACCCGCGAGTGCCGAATTGCGTACCGAGGGTGGCGTGCCCAGTTTCAGGCTTTCTTCGAAGCGCCGCGTGTGCAGGATCTGCCGCAAGGCGTCGCGTCGGCGGGCAGGTAGCGCGATTGGCGCGTGATCGGTCGTGGTCGGACTATCGGACATCGGGGGTGGTTCTCTGGTGGAGGTTGCGTGTTGTTGTGTTTTCAAGGTCGGTGATCCGGCTGTCGATGCGATCGAAGCATTGCAACAGGACCAGAATTTCATCGTCGGATAGGTCAGCCAGCAGGGCGCGTTCCCCTTGGCCGAGCTCCCGGCGGATGTCGGCCACATGGCGCTTGCCCTCTGGTGTGAGATGCACCAGCCGGGCGCGCCCATCGGTTTCGCTGCGCTGCCGTTCGATCAGCCCCTGGCGTTCGAGGATATCGAGCACCCGGACCAGGCTGGAGCCATCGACCCCGACCAGCAGCGCCAGGTCTTTCTGGGTCATGCCGCCGCCGGTTTCGTCCAGGTGGATCAGTGGTGCCCAGGTTGCGCCCGTGAGCCCCGCCTGCACGAGATGCGCGTCGAGCACATGGTGCCAGCGGCGCGCCAGCAGCGAAAAACGGATGCCGAAACGGGCGCGCGGTCCGGGGGAGGAGGTCATAAGGGGAAAAAATGAGGTTCAACTAATTTGATTTGCAATTCAAATTATATGGCAAGCCCATGACAATGTCACGGTCGGAAGACCTGCAAGCCAATATCGAAGGCCGTCGGCGCGCTTGAGGTTCAGCCTGCCAGCACCACGATGTCACGGTGGGTCGGGTATCTGTCCCGGATGAGGGCGTCCCGGACACCCGGGTTCGTCTCGCCGATGTCATCATCCAGCAGCGCGCGATCGGCATCCTTGCGGGATAGTGAGAGCAGGGATGCCGGGATCCCGAGGGTGTGCAGGATCAGATCGGCATGGTTCATGGCGCGCAGTGCCTTCAGGGTCAGCAATTCCGGATCTATTGGACAGGGGTGGACCCAGGTGATCCTTGGCGGCGGGCAAGCGGCTGCGGCCTTTCCGGATAGCTGATCGAGCAGGGTTCGCGCGGCTAGGGCTGTGTCGCCGTGGCGCAGCAACGCCAGGACTGGCCCGTCGATCAGCCCATCGAAGAACCGGCGGCGCGCGCCGATGTCCGGGTAGGCCTGGCGGATTGCCTGCCGGTGTTCACCCGCCAGTCGGGCGAGGGTGCCGAGGACCGGATCGACGAGGGGCTCCAGATGTGTGCGCAGTCGTCGGGCCAGGACGGGGGCTGTGCCGGCTGTGGAGATGGCGATCACGAGTGGCGCGTGGTTCAGGATAGCCGGGACCTGAAAGGACGACAGGACCGGGTCGTCCACGACATTGCTGAAAATACGGCGCGCGTCGGCCGCTTCCCGGATGCGGGCATTGAGCGGTCGATCATTGGTCGCTGCGATCACCAGCCAGGCGTCATCCAGCCACTGCGGGTCGAAGGGGCCTGGCAGATGGGTCAGGTGCCCTTCGGCGCACCATTCCCGCAGGCGGGTGTTCAGCCGGATCGCGGCCACCCGGATCCGGGCGCCGCTATCCCGCAGGCTGCGTACCTTACGCTCCGCAACGGCACCGCCGCCGACCACCAGCACATCCCGCCCGACCAAATCGGCGAATAGCGGATACAGGGGCTTCATGCGGCACGTCTCCGGCTCGGCTGCGGCCAGTACGCAGAGGCTTCGGACCGGTGGGCGGCGGGTAGTGTGGCGGCGGACATCGTTGTCAGGAGCGTCTGATCCGGCGCGGCGGGCGCGCCCCGGCCGGGTGCCGGCTCGCCGATCCCGGAGACCCGGTCCGGATCGGCGAGGGATACCACAGGTCCGATGACGATCAGGCAGGGCGAGGCCAATCGTTCGTCGCGGATGCCTGCGGCCAGATCGGCGAGCGAGCAGCGCAGCGCTGCCTGCGCTGATGTCGTACCTTGGGAGATCATGGCGGCGGGTGTCGATCCCGGCAAGCCGTGCAACATCAGTTCCGTGCCCACACGCCGGATCTGGCTCAGTCCCATGTAGAACACGAGGGTGCGCTGGCGGTCACCGGCCAGCGATGCCCAGTCCAGTTCCTCGCCGCCATCCTGGCGATGGGCGGTCATCAGGCAGACTCCGGACGCCAGGTCTCTGTGGGTGAGCGGGATCCCGGTGGCCGCCGCGCAACCCGATGCCGCGGTGATGCCCGGGATCACCGTCACGGGGATGCCCTGGGCCCTCAGAGCGGCCATTTCCTCGCCGCCGCGGCCGAAGATGAACGGGTCGCCCCCTTTCAGACGGACGACGCAACGACCTGCCAGGGCGTGTGTCGCCAGCAGATCCTGGATGTCTTCCTGAGGCACGCTGTGCAGGCCGGCGCGCTTCCCGACATGGATCCGCAGGGCGTCTGGACGACAATGTTCCAGCAATTCCGAGGCGGCCAGACGGTCGTGGACGACAACGTCCGCAGCTTGCAGTGCGCGCAAGCCGCGCAGCGTGATCAGATCAGGGGCGCCGGGGCCAGCGCCGACGAGCCACACATGGCCGATCCGGCCGGGAATGGTTGGGTCGTGCGCCGGTGGCGCCGGCCCCCTGGCCGGTATTGCGCCATCAGACTTCGGGTTCGAGAGCATGGGCAGTCTCCTTCAGGGCGGTGGGGGCCGTGCGGCCGATACTGATCCTGCCGTTTTTCGCTGCATGCAGCGGCCAGCAGCGTACGGACATGGTGCCGTCTTCCAGGCATTCGCCCGTGTCCAGGCGGAAATGCTGCTTGTACATGGGCGAGGCGACGACCGTGTGGCCCTGCAGATCGCCGACGATGCCGCGCGCGAGGATCGCCGCGCCGCTGAAGGGATCGACATGGTCGATGGCGAACAGTCCGGCCTCGGTGTGAAACACGGCGATCTGGGTGCCATGGGCGCGGACCAAGATGCCGGCATCCGGGATCAGGTCGTCCACGTGGCAGACGTCCTGCCACTCGGCGCTCTCGGGTCTGACCATGGGGGCATGCACAGGGCGGTTGGCGGCATCCTGTGCAGCCTCGGCGCGCGTGGCGGGGCGTGGCTGGCCCCGCTCGCGCCGGTGGATGATGTGCTCGTCGGGCGCATCGCTGTTGACGGCCGGCACGAAGCGGCGCAGGGCTTTGGGATCCTTCAGGGTGCTGGTCCATTCGCACTCGTAGCTTTTGACCACGGCCTGCATCTGGGCCTCCAGTTCGGCTGCGATTCCCAGGCTGTCATGCAGGACCACATCCTTCAGGTAATCCAGGCCCCCTTCCAGGCTGTCTCGCCAGACGGCTGTGCGCTGCAGCTTGTCGGCCGTGCGAATGTAGAACATCAGGAAGCGGTCGATGGTCCGGAACAGAGCCTCGTCATCCAGTCCGGCCACCAGCAGCTCGGCATGGCGCGGGCGCATGCCACCATTACCGCAGACGTATAGATTCCAGCCCTTTTCGGTGGCGATCACACCGACGTCCTTGCTCTGGGCTTCGGCACATTCGCGCGTGCAGCCCGAGGCGGCCATCTTGATCTTGTGCGGCGCGCGCAGTCCCCGGTAACGGTCTTCCAGACGGATGGCCAGCCCCACGGAGTCCTGGACGCCGTAGCGGCACCAGGTGCTACCCACGCAGGACTTGGCCGTGCGCAGGGACTTACCGTAGGCATGGCCCGATTCGAAGCCGGCATCGATCAGTCTCTTCCAGATCTCCGGCAGTTGTTCCAGCCGGGCACCGAACAGGTCGATGCGCTGGCCACCGGTGATCTTGGTGTACAGGTCGTACTGGCGCGCCACTTCGCCGATGACGATCAGCTTGTCGGGCGTGATCTCGCCGCCGGGGATGCGCGGCACGACCGAATAGGTGCCGTCCTTCTGCAGGTTGCCCAGGTAGGCGTCGTTGCTGTCCTGCAGGGGCGCGAGCGGGGCCGACAGGACGTAATCGTTCCAGCACGACGCAAATATCGATGCCGCCGTCGGTTTGCAGATGTCGCAGCCGCGCCCCTTGCCGTGGCGGGTGATCAGGGTGTTGAAGTCGCGGATCTGGTTGACCCGGATCAGGTGATAGAGTTCCTGGCGGCTGTAGGCAAAGTGTTCGCAGAGGCTGTGGTCGACGGCAATTCCGCGACGTTGCAGCTCGCTCTCCAGCACTTGCTTGACCAGTGGCACGCAGCCGCCGCAGGTCGCGCCGGCCCGGGTGCGTGATTTCAGGTCACCCAGTGTGGTACAGCCGGCCGCGATGGCGCCGCATAGGTCGCCCTTGCTGACCTGATTGCAGGAACAGATCTGTGCCGAGTCGGGCAGTGTGTCCACACCCAAGGCGGGCGTGTCGCCGGCGGGGGGCGCGATCAACGTCGCCGGCTGACCGGGCAGGTTCATTCCGGTGCGGAAATACTGGTCGAGCACGCCGAAGGCCTCGGTGTCGCCCACCAGCACGGCACCCAGCAGGCGTTTGCCGGTCGGATCCAGTACCAGCTTCTTGTAGACCCCAGCCAGCGTGTCCTCGAAGACGCAGCTGACGCTATCGGGCGTGCGGCCCTGGGCGTCGCCGATCGAGGCGACATCGACTCCCAGCAGTTTGAGCTTGGTGCCCGGCAGCGTGCCCTGGAAGACCGGCGCGTCCCTGCCGGTCAGATGCGCGGCGCAGACGCGCGCCATCTCGTATCCCGGTGCAACCAGGCCGAACGTGCCCCCGTGCCAGCTGGCCACCTCGCCGATGGCGTGGATGTCGGGGTCGGATGTCCTGCAGTGTTCGTCGATGACGATCCCGCCGCGCTCGCCGATCACCAGGCCGCAGCCGTTCGCCAGCCGGTCGCAGGGCCGGATGCCGGCCGAGAACACGACCAGGTCGGATTCGAGGAAATCGCCGTCCGAGAAACGCAGCCGGTGGCGCGAGCACAGGCCGTTGCCGATGGATGCGGTCATTTTCGACGGGTGGACGTGAATGCCCAGAGCCTCGATCTTCTTGCGCAGCAGCCGGCCGCCAGGTTCGTCCAGCTGTGTCGTCATGAGCCAGGGGGAAAACTCGACCACATGGGTTTCCAGCTTCAGGCCCTGCAGGGCGCGCGCGGCTTCCAGCCCCAGCAGGCCGCCGCCGATCACCACGCCCCGGCGGCCGCCGGCGGCGGATTCCCGGATGGCTTTCACATCCTGCAGGGTGCGATAGGGCAGGCAGCCGGGTCGGTCGGCGCCCTCGATGGGCGGGATGAAGGGCACCGACCCGGTGGCAAAGACAAGCTTGTCATAGGGGTAGGACTGATCCTTGTCCAGGTGGACACGGCGCTTTTTGCGATCGACCCAGGCTGCATGCTGTCCGCGCAGGACTGTGATGCCGTGTTCATTGAAGAACGCCTCGTCGGCCAGGGCGAGCTCCGCGGGCCCGGCACCGTCGAAGCATTGGCTCAGATGCACGCGGTCGTAGGCCAGTGCCGGTTCGCTGCAGAAGACTGTGATGTCATAGCCGTGCGCATCGCGTGCCAGTTCCTCCAGCAAGCGGTGTCCGACCATGCCGTGACCGATGATGACCAGCTTCGCTCTCGGGACCGAGCCGGTCGTGGTGGTGGGAGAGGCGTGAGGATTCATGAATCGACTCCAGGGGTGATCAGCGACGGGTTCAGGAGCGGGCGGCCGGTGTGTCCGGGTTGGGAGTGGTCCCATGCGTGTTCAGGCTGGCCCGGCGGGACGAGGAGATGCCGTAGGCGCCAGCAACGCAGATCGCTCCGCCCACCAGGTTCCCCAGCGTTACCCAGCTCAGGTTCCAGAGCATGCCGGACAGGCTGACGGAGTCCGGATGATGGCCCGCCAGCGCCAGCAGCAGCACGGTCATGTTGGCCACGCTGTGTTCGTAGCCGCTGGCGATGAAGGTCAGCAGACACCAGCCGATCACGATGCAGCGGGCGCTGTCGGACGATACGCGCGCCGACATCCAGATGGCGAGGCAGACTAGCCAGTTGCACAGCACGGCGCGGGCGAACAGGCTGGCGGCGCCTGCATTCATCTTCGCTACCGCGGCGGCCATGAGCGGGCCGTTCGGGTCGCTCAGCAGCCCACCGCCGCCGCCCATGACGAACAGCCCGACCAACACGGCGGCGCCGCACAGATTGCCGGCCCAGCTCACGCACAGGACAGTGGCGGCGTCCGCCCAACTGCCTTGTCCGCGATAGCGGCGCAGTGTCATCACCATCGTGTGCCCCGTGAAGAGTTCGGCACCGGCAATGACCACCAGGATGAGGGCGATCCCGAACGTGAGTCCCATTACCAGGGGCCGGATGTCAGGTGCCAGATGGCTGCCCAGCGCGAAGATCAGAATGATGCCAAGACCGATGTAGGCGCCCGCGAGCATGCAGGAGATGAAGAAGCTGTGTGGTGCCAGGCGCAGGTGATCAAGCTTGGCATTGGCTGCCTTTACAAAGCCGTCGATGGTGTCGTCGTACATGGTTGCCGCTCCTGTTGGATGAAGGTGTTCATCTGGATATAAGCAAACGTGATGCCAACTTTTGGATGGCTTCGGGTGCCGGAAGGCAGCACCAGGAATTGCCGGGTTTTCCAAGCGGCGATGGATCAGGACGGTGCGCTGCGGCACCAACGTGGCGGCTATCGTGGTGCGGGAGGGCGCCCAGAATTTAATCCCCGGATCGGGCAAGGGCTTTTCCGGTTTATTGACTTGAGTCAAAGTTGGCTGGCGGGAAGCTGGCTATAGTCCAGCCATGCACGCTCCCTCATTGTTGACGCCTCCACCTCACATGACCGATGTCATGCGCCGCGCGCGACGGCACATGCTTGCCCGCACCGGGCTGGCGTGGCTGATCATGATGCAGGTGATGATGCTGGCGTTTCCCGGGTACCTGCGCCATGGCGCGAGGGCGGCCGATTCCCAGTTGGCGCTGGAACAAGCGATCATCCTCATGAACTGGCTCAGCCTGATCCTGTGTGTGCCGCTGGCGCTGTACTGCGCCTGGCCAGTGTGGTCCGGTGCGTGGCGCGATCTGCGGCGCGGTCGTATCGGCATGGATGTGCCGGTGGCGCTGGGCATCCTGGCAGCCTTCATCCCCAGCGTGATCGCCACCTGGCGCGATGCGGGAGAGGTCTATTTCGACTCGGTATCGATGTTCGTCGCCTTCCTGCTGGCGGCCCGCTTTCTGGAAACTTGCGCGCGTCAGGCCGTCAGCGGCCAGCCCGGGGGCGGCCGGGATGCGGGGCTCTTGCGTTCGGCGGATCGCCTGGCGTTCTGGTTCGTGTGCCTGCAGATCCTGCTGGCGGTCCTGGTCGGCTGGTATTGGTGGCGGACACAGCCCGATCACGCGCTGGCCGTGACCGTGGCGCTGCTGGTGATGAGCTGCCCCTGCGCCATGTCCATGTCGGTGCCGTCGGCCCTGGCGGCGCGCCATGCCGCGCGGCTGCGCATCGCCGCGGCGGGCGAGGGCGACGTCGCCGCGCTGGACGGCGCCACACGGCGCATCGCGCTCCAGAATCTGTATGGGTCGCTGGTCTGGCATCTGCTCATGACGCCGCTGGCGGCCTTCGGTTGGGTGCAGCCCTGGCTGGCGGCCATCACCATGTTGCTGTCCACGCTGGCCGTGGCGGCCAACGCCTGGCGGCTGACGCGCGGCGGTCGGGGCCATGCGGCGCCGCTGCTCGCCGATCCGGCCTGAGGTTCGTCCGATGGATGCCCTGTTCTTGCTTCTGCCGATTTCCCTGCTGTTCGTCCTGGGGATTGGCGTGGCGTTCTGGTGGGCGATTTTCGCCGGCCAGTTCGACGATACCCGGGACGCGGCCACCGCCATCCTGAATGACGACGATCGTGGCAGTGCCGGGCCGAGTTGATCTATGTCAAGGTCAATCCTTGGCGCTTAAGTGAATATTCAGCTTTTCAAAAATTCATGTCTTAACCTTGTTCTGAGGGGAACGTTTATGGGCACGACGGGGGGAACCGGGACACCGGCCGAAACCTTCAATTACGGTGTCGTCCGACAGTTCACCATCGCCACGATCTTCTGGGGCGTCGTGGGGATGACAGTCGGCGTGCTGATCGCATCGCAGCTGATCTGGCCGCAACTGAATTTCAATATCCCGTGGCTCAGCTACGGCCGCCTGCGGCCGCTGCACACGAACGCGGTGATCTTCGCCTTTGGCGGCAGCGGTTTGTTCGCGACGTCGTACTACGTGGTGCAGCGCACCTGTCAGGTCCGCCTGTTCTCCGACAAGCTCGCCGCCTTCACCTTTTGGGGCTGGCAGGCCGTGCTGGTGGGCGCCGCCATCACGCTGCCCCTGGGATACACCTCGACCAAGGAATACGCCGAGCTGGAATGGCCTCTGGATATCCTGATCACCCTCGTGTGGGTGGCCTACGCCATCGTGTTCTTCGGTACCATCGCCAAGCGTCGCGTGCGGCACATCTACGTGGCGAACTGGTTCTTCGGTTCCTACATCCTGACCATCGCCATCCTGCACATCTTCAACAACCTGGAACTCCCGGTGTCGATGTGGAAGTCCTATTCCGCCTATGGCGGGGTGCAGGACGCCATGGTGCAGTGGTGGTACGGTCATAACGCCGTGGGCTTCTTCCTGACGACCAGCTTCCTGGGCATGATGTACTACTTCGTGCCCAAGCAGGCCGGCCGTCCGATCTATTCGTATCGCCTGTCGATCGTGCACTTCTGGGCGCTGGCCTTCACCTACATGTGGGCCGGCCCGCACCACCTGCTGTATACGTCGCTTCCCGACTGGACACAGTCGCTGGGCATGGCGTTCTCGCTGATTCTGCTGGCACCGTCCTGGGGCGGCATGATCAACGGCATCATGACGGTGTCGGGGGCCTGGCACAAACTGCGCACCGATCCGATCCTGAAATTCCTGGTCGTGGCGCTGTCCTTCTATGGCATGGCCACGTTCGAAGGCTCGATGATGTCCATCCGCACGGTGAATGCGCTGTCGCACTATACCGACTGGACCATCGGCCACGTGCATTCCGGCGCGCTGGGCTGGGTGGCCATGATCACCTTCGGTTCGCTGTACTACCTGATTCCGCGCCTGTACGGTCGCGAGAGCATGGCGCGCCCGGACCTTATCAACCTGCACTTCTGGCTGGCGACGCTGGGGGTGGTGCTGTACATCGCTTCGATGTGGATTGCCGGCGTGATGCAAGGCCTGATGTGGCGCGCCACCGGCGAGGACGGCATGCTGACCTACAGCTTCGTCGAGGTCGTGAAAGCGACTCACCCGTTCTACATCATCCGCATGATCGGCGGCCTGTTCTTCCTGTCGGGCATGGGTCTGATGGCCTGGAACACCTGGCTGACCGTGCGCGGTCAGGAACGGGTGAATCCGCTGGTGCCGCTGGAAAGCCCGGATGCGCACGCCGCCCCCGCAACCGCCGTGCCGGCATCGGCCTGAGGAGTTGACCATGTCTGGTAGCAAGAAACGCTTTTCGCACGAGATGCTGGAGCGCAACGTCGGTCTGCTGATCGTCTTCAGCATCCTGGTCGTGTCGTTCTCCGGTCTGGTGCAGATCATTCCGCTGTTCTATCAGCATTCGACCACCACAGCGGTCGAAGGGGTCAAGCCTTACGAGTCCCTGCGGCTGGTAGGGCGCGACGTCTACATCCGTGAAGGTTGCGTAGGCTGTCACTCGCAGCAGATCCGCAAGCTGCAGTCCGAAGTGCAGCGCTATGGACCGTATTCGGTGGCGGGCGAATCGGTGTACGACCACCCCTTCCTGTGGGGTTCCAAGCGCACCGGGCCGGATCTGGCCCGCGTGGGGCAGCGTTACTCGGACGAGTGGCACCGCATCCACCTGCGCAATCCGCGCGATGTGGTGAAGGAATCCAACATGCCGGCCTATCCCTGGCTGCAGCACAACACGGTGGAAGGCACCAATGTGCAGGATCGCATGCAGGTGCTGCGCACGCTGGGCGTGCCCTACACCGACGAGGACATCGCCACGGCGCCCGAAGCGCTGAAGGGCAAGACCGAGGAAGACGCCCTGGTGGCCTTCCTGCAGGGGCTGGGCGTCGGTGGCCGCGCGGCGGCCGAGCAGGCCATGCAGAACGGGGGGCGCTGACATGGTCGCCGTGATCAATGGCGTGGTGACGGTGTTGGGGATGCTGACGTTTGCCGGCATCGTCTGGTGGGCCTGGTCGGCGCATCGCGCCGAGGCCAACCGGCAGTCGGCCATGCTGCCCTTCGCCCTGCCCGAGGAATATCAGGACGACAAGAAGAACGGGGATCCCCATGAGTGAT
This sequence comes from Castellaniella sp. MT123, assembly GCF_039614765.1. Lineage (NCBI taxonomy): Bacteria > Pseudomonadati > Pseudomonadota > Betaproteobacteria > Burkholderiales > Alcaligenaceae > Castellaniella > Castellaniella sp. MT123. The sequence continues at coordinate 1,479,291 of NZ_CP154879.1, read as the reverse complement.
TTCATCAGCAGTTTCTGGAGCTATTACATCGCCATCATTGCCCTGGGCGGCATCGTTTGGTGTGTGTATCTGCTGTTTTCCCAGCGTGCCTGGCTCAAGCGCGACGTCAAGGTGGTCGAAAGCACCGGTCACGTCTGGGACGGCGACCTGACCGAGCTGAACAATCCGGTACCGCGCTGGTGGACCGTGATGTACCTGCTGCTGTGCGCCTTTGCGCTGGGCTACCTGGTGCTCTATCCGGGGCTGGGCAGTTACAAAGGCACGCTGGGCTTCACCGCCGGCAATCAGGTCCTGCAGGAGCAGGACGCCCTGAACGCCCGCATCCAGCCGATCTACGAGCGCTTCCGCGACATGCCGATCCCGGAAATCGCGAAGGATGCCCAGGCACGCGACATCGGTCAGCGCCTGTTCCTGAACAACTGCGCGCAATGTCATGGGTCCGATGCCAAGGGCGGACGCGGCTTTCCGAACCTGACGGACAACGACTGGCTTTGGGGGGGCTCGCCCGATCAGATCCTGCAGACCATCACCAAGGGCCGGCACGGCATGATGCCGGCCTGGGGTGCGGTCATCAAACCGGAAGAAGCATCGGCCATCGCCCAGTACGTGCGTTCGCTGTCGGGCCTGGCGCATGATCCGCTGCGGGTCAATGCGGGCAAGCGTGGTTTCGAGACCTACTGCGTGGCCTGTCACGGGGCCGACGCCAAAGGCAATCCGCTGGTGGGCGCGCCCAACCTGACCGATGAAATCTGGCTCTACGGCAGTTCCGAGGCAACCATTCTCGAAACGATTCTGAACGGTCGTACCAACCAGATGCCGGCGCAGGAAAAGAACCTCACGCCGGAACAGATCCGTCTGTTGGCGGCCTGGGTCTGGGGTCAGTCCAACCGCTAAGCCCTAAGCCGAGCCGGCCACCGCCCCCTGAGCGCGTGGCCGACCCATGCAACCGTTCAATCCAGAAGAGCCTGTCAGACAGACCAGTCAGCATCACAGAGGACACCATGCAGAAGGAACCCTCCCAACAGGACGCCACGCAGCCACCGCGTGACGATCCGGCCTGGCAGCCCGTGCGCAGAATCCGCAAGGGTTCGGGGGGCGGCACGTCGCCACAGGTGGAAAAGGCGCTGGCCGAGGTCCGCTCGAAGATCTACCCACGCTCCGTCCAGGGGAATTTCGCACGCATCCGCGTGCTGATGGTCTTTCTGACCCAGGCGATCTTCTACGGCCTGCCATGGGTTCAGTGGGGTGGGCGCCAGGCGGTGCTGTTCGATCTGGGCGCCCGCAAGTTCTACCTGTTCGGCATGGTGCTGTGGCCGCAGGATGTGATTTACCTGGCGGTGCTGCTGGTGTTGTCGGCCTTTGCGCTGTTTCTCTTCACCGCCATGGCGGGACGGCTGTTTTGCGGCTATGCCTGTCCGCAGACGGTCTACACCGAGATCTTCATGTGGATCGAGGCGAAGGTCGAAGGCGACCGGCTGGCGCGGATCCGTCTGGACGAGCAGCCCTGGAACGCCCGCAAGCTGCGCATCAAGGGCACCAAGCATTTCCTCTGGGTTGTGCTGGCACTGTGGACGGGCTACACGTTCATTGGTTATTTCGCGCCGATCCGCGATCTGGGCGCGCATCTGGTCGCCTTCGATCTGGGGCCCTGGCAGTGGTTCTGGATGTTGTTCTACGCCTTCGCCACCTGGGGCAACGCCGGTTTCATGCGTGAAGCCGTCTGCAAGTACATGTGCCCCTACGCGCGCTTCCAGAGCGTGATGGTCGATGACGACACCTTCGTCGTCACCTACGACCACGTGCGTGGCGAACCTCGGGGCGGGCGTTCGCGCAAGATCGACCACAAGGAAGCCGGCATGGGCGACTGCGTGGACTGCAGCCTGTGCGTGCAGGTCTGCCCGACCGGGATCGATATCCGCGACGGCCTGCAGTATATGTGCATCGGCTGTGGCGCCTGCGTGGACGCCTGCGACACCGTCATGGACAAAATGGGCTACGAGCGCGGCCTTATCCGCTATACCTCGGGCAATGCGATCACCGAACGGCTCACCCAGCCGCAGGTGCGCAAGCGCATGCTGAGGCCCCGGGTGCTGGCGTACTCGGCGCTGCTTGGGGCAATCGCCATCGGCTTCGTCTTCTCGCTGGCCACGCGCACGACACTGCGGGTGGACGTGATCCGGGATCGAGGCGCATTGGGCCGGGAAGTGGCTGGTGGCCAGATCGAGAACGTCTACCGGCTGCAGATCATCAACTCGTCGGAAACGCCTGTCGATCTGGATCTGTCGGCCACCGGCGTGCCGGGTTTGGTCCTGCGCACGGCCGATCAGGGCACGAATCGTGTGCGGGTGGAGGGTTCGTCCAACCGTCTGGTGCCGGTGGTGTTGCAGGCTCCGGCCAATGGCCTGAAGCCCGGCCTCTACGACATCCGTTTCGAAACCGTCGGTACACGGGGTCCGGGCGATACGAACACCGTGATCGAACAGTCCAGTTTCTATGTCCCCAATTGATAAGGACGCTATCATGCAGCCAGTAAACCGTCAGCAGGAAACCCTATCCGAAGGCCAGCCGTGGTGGCGTCATCGCTGGCCCTGGCTGTTGCTGCTGGGGCCCGCGGTCGCAGTCGTCGGGTGTGCCATCACGATTGCCCTGGCGTTCCAGGCCTATGGCGACCAGGAAATCCACGATGGCGGTACGCGGCAGGGGCTTGTGGTGGCGCAGCCAGCCCAGGCGGCGCGCTGATTTTAGGTTTTGGTTTTACGTTCCATGTTCGGGAGAACGGCTTTGAAGGCACGCAATCTGATGTGGATCCTGTGGCCATCCTTCCTGATGGGCGGGGTGGCGAGCGCGGTGGTGTTCGCCTTGGTCGATCCCCTGGATCTGGTGTTTCTGGGGCATTTTCGCGCCAGCCGGCCGACGGTCTATACCCTGGGGTTCTTCCTGTTCTGGTGCATGGCGGCGCTGTCCAGCGCGCTGACTCTGCGCATTGCGCCGCGCGGTGTGGTGCTGGACGAATTCGGGGATCCGGTGGACTGACCGGGTTTTGCGGGGTCCGGTCTTAGCCGCAGTCGGCGCCTGACAATTCCTGCAGGCCGCCGACGTCCAGGATCTGGACTTCGCGCTGCTGGACGCGAATCAGGCCTTCGCGCGCAAAGCGCGAAAACAGACGGCTGACGGTTTCCAGTGTCAGACCCAGGAAATTGCCGATTTCCTCGCGGCTCATGCGCAGGATGAATTCATGGGGCGAATAGCCTAGCACCTGCAGGCGCTGGGACAGATTCAGCAGGAACGCGGCCAGGCGTTGTTCCGACCGCAGGCTGCCCAGCGACAGCAACTGCTGGTGCGAGCGGCTGATTTCCTTGCTCATGAGCCGGCGCAGCTGCAGGTTCAACGCGGGCAACTGAGAGGCCAGGCGGTCCATTTCGTCCAGCCGGATGATGCAGACCTCGGCGTCTTCCAGTGCGATGGCGTGGGAGACCTGCTGAGCGTTCATCAGTCCGTCGATGCCCAGGATCTCGCCTGGCAGCATAAAACCGGTGATCTGCACCTGCCCGCTGGCGTCCTCGATCTGGGTCTTGAGAGACCCGGACCGCAGACCGTAGATTGCCTCGGACGCGTCACCCTGACGGTACAGCGTGCCGCCTTTTTGTAGGCGGATGCGTTCCTTGATCAGTTCATCCATCTTGACCGCATCCTGCCGCGCCATGCCCAAGGGCAGGCAGATGGCGTTCAGCATGCAGGTGGAACACCGGGTGGACTCGGGAGCCACCGGGATGCGCCGGAGCATGGAAGTTCTGGAAGTCGGTCCGGAGGAGGGAGGATCAGCCAGCAAGGATATATCCAAAAAAAATAAGCACCGGGATGAAAAGCCCCGAGCTTCTGAAGGGGATTATAAGTTCTCTGTCAGAATATTTGTGGTTTGTACCATCTTTTTCCAGTGCTTCTTCGCTGCCACGTTGCGTTTTGTCGGCTTTTGCCGGGATGTTCCGCCCTGTCGGCGCGGCGTCTGTACAGTAGAATGCCCGCAGTAAAGATTAAGTGTCAATAATTTAAAACGCAACCATAAGGATTTCAAGCAGTGTGACGAAATCCGGGTACCGGACAAACGGGGGAAAGAATATGTCCTTGATCAGACACATGCTGGTTGGCCTGCTGCTCGGTGCGGCGAGCCTGGGATTCGTCAGCCAGGCCTGGGCCGAGCACGGTGCCGAGACGCATGGCAGCCAGGATGTCAGCTACAAGCCCGATGTGACCTTTACCCTGCGTACGTCGATTGCCGACGGCAAACTGGTATTTATCGGGGATCACGGTGATGAGGTCAACCCGGACCTGAAAGTGCCCGAGGGCGCGGTTGTGCAGATCAACCTGATCAACGGCGATGGCGCCACGCACGACATCGCCGTGCCGGAATTCAAGGCCCACTCGGATCAGATCGCGGGCAAGAACGCCGCCACGGCGATCGTGTTCCGCGCGGTGAAGAACGGGACGTTCGAATATCTGTGCACGTTGCCGGGGCACAAGGCCGCCGGGATGGTGGGCAAGGTGATCGTGGGCGAGCCCTCGACCGAGATCAAGACCCAGGCGCCGCAAATCGCCCATGATCCATCCCAGGTCGGCACGCCGGTGGGCAAGCGCGGGCCGGGGAAGGTGACAGTGGATTTGCTGACGACGGAAGTCGAAGGCCGCCTGGGCGACAACAGCACGTATCGCTTCTGGACCTTCAACAACAAGGTCCCTGGCCCGTTCGTGCGGGCGCGGGCAGGCGACACGGTGACCGTGAACGTCACCAACGCGAAGGACAGCACCCACATTCATTCGATCGATCTGCACGCGGTGACCGGGCCTGGCGGCGGGGCGGCGGTGACCCAGGTGCCGCCGGGGCAGACGAAGTCATTCACATTCAAGGCGCAGCACCCAGGACTGTTCGTCTATCACTGCGCCACGCCCATGGTGGCCCAGCACATCACCAACGGCATGTACGGCATGATTCTGATCGAACCTGAAGGCGGCCTGCCCAAGGTCGATCACGAGTTCTATGTGATGCAGGGCGAGCTGTATACGGCCGAGCGGCATGGTGCCAGCGGCCTGCAGGAATTCTCGCTGGAAAAGCTGCTGGCGGAAAATCCGGAGCACGTGATGTTCAACGGATCCATGGATGCCCTGACCAAGATCTACAGCATGGAATCCAAGGTGGGCGATACCGTCCGTATTTTCTTCGGGGTGGGCGGGCCCAACCTGACGTCCAGCTTCCACATCATCGGGGAAGTGTTTGACAAGGTCTATGACCAGGCATCCCTGACCAGCAAGCCGCTGACCGACGTGCAGACCACCCTGGTGCCGCCAGGCGGAGCCACGATGGTGGAATTCAAGACGGACTATCCGGGCCGCTATCTGCTGGTGGATCATGCCCTGTCGCGGGTGGAAAAGGGCGTGGGCGGCTTCCTGACCGTCAAGGGCAAAGCGGATCAGACGCTGTTCCATAGCGACGAGGCGATTGACCCGAATTCAGGGCATTGATGTGAAGCCACGGTTTCTGGTGCGATCCTGCACCAGAAACCGTTTGGCATTGCTGCTGCGTTGTGCTAGGATCATCCAATGAACTCGATTCCCTATTTCTTTTATTTTTTTCCGTTTCTGAAGCCGCTGGTGGAGGAAGGGAATCGCTGTACATTCAGGTAGTCAACAAATTCCCCAAAAGCCGCCGGCGATGCCAGGCGGCTTTTTTGTTGCTGCCCTGAACACCGGATTCATGATTGGAGCAAGACCGTGTCACACAATACCGACGATATCCGCATCCGGGAAATCCGTGAACTGGCGCCGCCCGCGCACGTGATGCGCGAGTTTCCCTGCACACCGGCGATTTCCGGCACCGTGCATGATGCGCGGCACGCTGTGCACGACGTGCTGTATGGCCAGAGCGACCGCCTGGTGGTGGTGATCGGGCCGTGCTCCATTCACGATACCAAGGCCGCCATGGAATACGCCCGCCTGCTGGTGGAACAACGCCAGAAGTACGCCTCCGATCTGGAGATCATCATGCGGGTGTACTTCGAGAAGCCCCGTACCACGGTCGGCTGGAAGGGACTGATCAACGACCCGGGCCTGGATGGCAGCTTCGACATCAACCAGGGCCTGCGCACCGCCCGCGAACTGCTGATCCACATCAATGCGCTGGGTCTGCCGGCCGGCTGCGAATTCCTGGACATGATCACGCCGCAATATATTGCCGATCTGGTGTCCTGGGGGGCCATTGGCGCGCGCACGACCGAAAGTCAGGTGCACCGCGAGCTGGCGTCCGGGCTGTCGTGCCCGGTGGGCTTCAAGAACGGTACGACGGGGGATACGCGCATCGCCATCGACGCCATGAAAGCGGCATCGAACTCCCATTATTTCCTGTCGGTGACGAAGGGCGGCCATTCGGCCATCGTGTCCACCCGCGGCAACGAGGACTGCCACATCATCCTGCGCGGCGGCAAGGCCCCCAATTATCAGGCCGAACACGTGCAGGCGGCGGCCCAGGCCCTGGAAAAGGCGGGTATGCCCGCACGCATCATGGTGGATGCCAGCCACGCCAACAGCCATAAGGATTACACTCGCCAACCCGAGGTCGTCGAGGACATCTGCCGGCAGGTCGAGGCGGGGGATTCCCGCCTGTTCGGCGTCATGATCGAAAGTCATCTGGTGGGCGGCCGTCAGGACCTGGTTCCGGGGCGCCCGCTGGTGTATGGTCAGAGCATCACCGATGGCTGTGTCGACTGGGATACCTCGGTAGCGCTGCTGGAACGCCTGGCTGCGGCCGTGCGTGTGCGTCGTCAGCGGCTGGCCACCGCCGATCGCGAATCGGTCGGCAGCGCCGCCTGATGCCTTGCCTGTCAGCCGCCCGATCCGGTTGACCCGACGAATCCCGTTTTCAGGATCGAACATGGATACACTGCATTTCGTACAGCAGCCGCGACCCTTGCCGGAAGGCTTTCTGGCAACCCTGCGGCAGCGATTTGGCGAGCGATGCTCGACCGCGCAACCGGTGCGCGATCATCATGGCCGTGACGAGTCGCCTTATCCGGCGATGCTGCCCGACGTCGTGGTGTTCGCGCAGTCCGTGGACGAGGTCGCCTGGGTGGCGCGCCATTGCAACGACCATGGGATCGCCCTGATTCCCTATGGCGCGGGTTCTTCGCTGGAAGGCCATCTGCTGGCGGTGCAGGGTGGGGTTTGCCTGGATCTGTCGGGCATGAACAAGATCCTGAACGTACATGCCGAAGACTTCACCGCCACGGTGCAGGCGGGCGTCACGCGCAAGCAGCTGAACGAATCCTTGCGCGAAACCGGCCTGTTCTTTCCCATCGATCCGGGGGCGGACGCCAGTCTGGGCGGCATGTCGGCGACGCGCGCGTCCGGCACCAACGCCGTGCGCTACGGGACCATGCGCGAGAACGTCATGTCCCTGAAGGTCGTCACGGCAGACGGGCGCATCATCGAAACCGCCAACCGGGCGCGCAAGTCCTCGTCGGGCTACGACCTGACCCGCCTGTTCGTGGGCAGCGAAGGCACGCTGGGCATTATTGTCGAAGTGACGGTGCGGTTGTATCCGCAGCCAGAGGCCGTGTCGGCCGCCGTCTGCAATTTTCCCGATCTGGATTCGGCCGTGCGCAGCGTCATCCAGATCATCCAGATGGGCGTCCCGATCGCCCGGGTGGAATTCATGGACGTCGGTGCCGTGCGTGCCACCAACCGTTACAGCCATCTGACCCTGCGCGAATCGCCCTTGCTGCTGTTCGAATTCCACGGCAGTCCCGCAGGCGTGCGCGAGCAGGCCGAACTGGTCCAGCAGATCACGGGCGATCTTGGCGGCCAGGATTTCGACTGGGCGGAACGCCCGGAAGACCGCAACCGCCTGTGGACGGCGCGGCACAACGCGTATTTCGCGGGCGTGCAGCTGCGCCCCGGGTGCCGCGCCAGTACGACGGATGTCTGTGTGCCGATTTCCCGGCTGGCCGAGTGCGTGGGCGAGACCGCGCGCGAACTGGATGCCGCGCCTTTTCCCTACACCATCGTGGGGCACGTGGGCGACGGCAATTTCCACGTGCTGATGCTGCTGGATCCGGACAGCGATGCCGAATGGAACGAGTCCGAACGCCTGAATCACCGGCTGGTCGAACGTGCCATCGCCATGGAAGGCACGTGCACGGGCGAACATGGCGTGGGTCTGCACAAGCAGGTTTTCATGCAGGCGGAACACGGCGCCGATGCGCTCGACGTCATGCGCGCGCTAAAGACAGCGCTGGACCCGCGCAACACCCTCAATCCGGGCAAGATGCTGCCGCCCTCGGTGGCCTGAGCACAAGGAAACTGCATGGACATCGCTTCCCCGGTCACCGAACCACATGCCATCGTGCCGGATTTTCCCGGTTTTCTGGCCCGGATCGGCCAGAAATTGCCGGCTCACTGCATCCTGACGCGGGTCGATCAGACACGCGTCTACGAGTGCGACGGCCTGTCGCTGTACCGTGAACTGCCGCCTGTGGTGGTGCTGCCGGAAAACGAGGCGCAGGTCATTGAACTGCTGAAGGCCTGTCACGAGCACAATGTGCCGGTGGTGCCGCGCGGTTCCGGCACCGGGCTGTCAGGGGGCGCCACCCCGCACCCGCAGGGTGTGGTGATCGGGCTGGCCAAATTGAACCGCATCGTGCGCCTGGACCCCGAAACCTGTATGGCCGTGGTGGGGCCCGGCGTGCGCAATCTGGCGATCTCCGAGGCGGCCGCGCCCCATGGCCTGTACTACGCGCCCGATCCTTCCAGCCAGATCGCCTGCTCGATAGGCGGCAACGTGGCGGAAAACTCCGGCGGGGTGCATTGCCTGAAGTACGGCTTGACGGTACACAACGTGCTGCGGGTGCGGATGGTCACCATCGAGGGCGAAGTCATCGAGCTCGGGGGCGAGGCGCCCGATGCGCCGGGCCTGAATTTGTTGCAGGCGTTTATCGGCTCCGAGGGCATGCTGGGCCTGGTGACCGAAGTCACCGTGCGCCTGATTCCGCGTCCACAGCTGGCGCAGGTGGTGATGGCCAGCTTCCCCGGGGTGGAGATGGCGGGCGAGGGCGTGACGCGCATCATCGCCGATGGCATCATCCCGGCCGGGCTGGAACTGATGGACAAGCGCGCGGTGCGCATGGTCGAGCCCTTTGTGAAGGCCGGCTACGACCTGGATGCCGAGGCCATCCTGCTGTGCGAGTCCGATGGCACGCCCGACGAGGTCGCCGAAGAGATCGCCCGGGTCGAGGCCTTGTTGCGGGAGGCCGGCGCGACCCGGCTGCAGGTGTCTTCCTCCGAGGCTGAACGGCTGAAATTCTGGGCTGGCCGCAAAAACGCCTTTCCCGCCGCCGGCCGGATCTCGCCCGACTACTATTGCATGGATGGCACCATTCCGCGCCGGCATCTGGGCAAAGTGCTGAGCGCCATCGCCGACATGGAAGGCCAGTTCAAGCTGCGCTGCTCGAATGTCTTTCATGCCGGGGACGGCAACCTGCATCCGCTCATTCTGTTCGATGCCAACCAGCCCGACGAGGTCGAACGCGCGGAAGCCTTTGGCGCGGCCATCCTGGAACTCTGTGTCCGGGTGGGGGGCACCATCACGGGGGAACACGGGGTGGGCCTCGAGAAGATGAACCAGATGTGCTCGCAGTTCTCGCGCGAGGAACTCGACGCGTTCTCGGCGCTCAAGCGGGCATTCGACCCCTACGGCCTGCTCAATCCGCTCAAGCTCATTCCGACCCTGGTGCGTTGCGCCGAGTATGGAAAAATGCATGTCCATCAGGGTGAGCTGAGCTTTCCCGACATTCCCCGATTCTAAAGTGGTCCTATGGAATTCGTCCTGTCTGAACTGAGCGAGCAGGTGGTCGCGGCGCGCGCCGCCCAGCGACCGCTCCTGATCCGCGGAGGCGGCACGCGCCTCTTTTATGGTGAGCCGCTGCCATCAGGCGATGCGGTCAGCTGGCTGGACCTGTCGGAGTATCGCGGGGTGGTGGGCTATGAGCCCTCCGAACTGGTGCTCACTGCGCGCGCCGGCACGCCGTTGACGGAAATCGAAGACCTGCTGGCTTCCCAGGGCCAGATGCTGGCGTTCGAGCCGCCCCGTTTTGGCGCGGCAGGGACGCTGGGCGGCTGCGTGGCGACGGGGCTGTCCGGTCCGCGCCGCATGGCTGCGGGCGCGCTGGCCGACTTTGTACTCGGCACGCGGCTGCTCGGCGCCGAGGGCAATGTCTTGCGCTTTGGCGGCGAAGTCATGAAGAACGTGGCCGGCTATGATGTGTCGCGGTTGCTGGCGGGCTCGCTGGGCGTCCTGGGAGCATTGGTGGAAATCTCCATCAAGGTCATGCCTCGGCCCCGATTCGAGGCCACGCGGGTGCTGGCGGTGGACGAAGCCACCGCCCTGCGTCGGTGCCTGTCCTGGCGCGCAAAGCCACTTCCCATTTCGGCCACGGCCTGGCTGGATGATCCGCAACAGGGCGGCCGGTTGGCGGTCCGGCTGTCGGGCAATGAATCCGCGGTCCGTCAGGCTCAGACGACCATTGGTGGCGAGTCATTGAACGACGCCGAGGCCGCCGCCTTCTGGCTGGGGTTGCGCGATCAGACGTATGCCTTCTTCCGCCAGCGCCCGCTGTGGCGCGTCAGCTTGCCGCCCCGGGTGCCCGCACTGGGCCTGGGGCCGACCCTGCATGAATGGGGTGGGGGTTTGCGCTGGCTGGCCGGCGATCAGGATGCGGCGGCTCTGCGCGCACGGGTACAGGCGCTGGGCGGTTCCGCCGGCCTCTATCACCGCGGCGGCGTGTCCCGGGATGTTCCCACCTTTCATCCGCTCTCGTCCGGTGTGATGCAGATCCACCGGCGGCTCAAACAAGAATTTGACCCGACCGGGGTTTTCAATGCCCGTCGGCTGGTTCCGGAATTCTGAGGATCGATCATGCAAACCCAACTTGCCGACTGGGCGCGCGACACGGATGTCGGCCGTGAAGCCGATGAAATCCTGCGTCGCTGCGTACATTGCGGCTTCTGTCTGGCGACCTGTCCCACCTACCAGATTCTGGGGGACGAGCTGGACAGCCCGCGCGGCCGGATCTATCAGATCAAGCAGGTGCTGGAAGGCGCCCAGCCCACTTATGTGACCCAGCAGCACCTGGATCGCTGTCTGACCTGCCGCAATTGCGAAACCACCTGTCCGTCGGGTGTGGAATACGGCAAGCTGGTGGACATTGGCCGCCAGTTGGTCAGCGATCGCGTGGAACGCCCCTGGAACCAGCGCCTGTTGCGCGTTGTCCTGCGCCGCTTGCTGATGTCGCCCGCGTTCGGCACCCTGTACAGGATCGGGCGCTGGGTGCGTCCGGTGCTGCCCGCGATGCTGAAGGCCAAGATTGCCGCCGCGCGGCCGGCCGGACCCCTGCCGGATCAGCCGGGGCGCCATGCCCGCCAGGTGCTGATGCTGGCCAATTGTGTGCAGCCGGCCATGCTGCCGTCCATCGATTTCGCGACGCAGCGCGTGCTGGATGCTGTCGGGGTCGGCACGCGGTTCGCTGCGCGATCCGGCTGTTGTGGGGCCATCAATTTCCACCTGGATGCCCAGGAAGCCGCCCGCGACCAGATGCGCGCCAATGTGGACGCCTGGCTGCCGCTGCTGGAATCCGGCCAGGTCGAGGCCGTGGTCGTCAACGCATCGGGCTGCGGCGGCATGATCAAGGACTATGCGCACCATCTTCAGTACGATCCGGTCTATGCCGAGCGTGCGGCGCGGCTGATGCCCTACGTGAAAGACATTGCCGAGTTCCTGGCGCCTCTGGCCGCCGACGTGCGCGCGAAAATGCGCCGCGCGCCCGGCCGCTGCGCCTTTCACCCGCCCTGCACTCTGCAGCACTGGCAGGGCTTGCGTCCCCTGACCGAGCGTCTGCTGACGGAACTGGGCTTCGATCTGCAGGCCTTCGGCGAATCCCACTTGTGTTGCGGTTCGGCGGGGACGTATTCCATCACGCAGCCGGCGCTATCCGTGTCACTGAGAGACCGCAAGCTGCAGGCCATCCAGACGACGCTGCCCGATACCATCGTGTCCTCCAACGTCGGCTGCATCTGTCACTTGCAAGGGGGGACTCAGACCCCGGTGCGCCACTGGATCGAGACGGTCGACGAGGCCCTGCATGGTTGACGCAACCCGGATTGCGGATGGGATGCCGGCGCCCGGTGCCCGGATCGTGGTCGGCATGTCCGGCGGTGTGGATTCGTCGGTTTCCGCGTGGCTGTTGAAGCAGCAGGGCTACCAGGTCATCGGCCTGTTCATGAAAAACTGGGAAGATGACGACGACAGCGAGTACTGCTCGTCACGCCAGGACTGGCTGGATGCAGCCAGCGTGGCTGACGTGGTCGGGGTGGACATCGAGGCAGTCAATTTCGCCGCCGAATACAAGGACCGCGTCTTCGCCGAATTCCTGCGGGAATATTCCGCCGGACGCACGCCCAATCCGGACGTGTTGTGTAACGCCGAAATCAAGTTCAAGGCCTTCCTGGATCATGCCATGAGCCTGGGGGCGGACTACATTGCCACCGGACACTACGCCCGGGTGCGGCGTGTCCGTACGGATGCCGGTGTGCGCAGCCAACTGCTCAAGGCGGTCGATGCCACCAAGGATCAGAGCTATTTCCTGCATCGCCTGAACCAGGCCCAGCTATCGCGCACCGTCTTTCCCCTGGGGGAAGTGCGCAAGACCGAGGTGCGTCGCATCGCGCACGAGATTGGCTTGCCCAACGCCGCCAAGAAAGATTCCACCGGCATCTGCTTCATCGGCGAACGGCCATTCCGGGAATTCCTGAACCGGTATCTGCCGACCAGGCCGGGTCCCATGCGCACACCCGAGGGGCTGCCGCTGGGCGAGCACCAGGGGCTGGCCTTCTACACACTGGGGCAGCGCAAGGGCCTGGGGATCGGCGGCGTGCAGGGTGCGCAGCGCGACGATGGCACGGCGGACGCCTGGTACGTGGCCCGCAAGAGCATGGCGGACAATACCCTGTATGTGGTCCAGGGGCACGATCACCCCTGGCTGCTCAGCCCGACCCTGACCGCCCAGGATGCCAGCTGGGTGGCCGGCGAGCCACCCACGCCCGGCGCCTATGGTGCCAAGACGCGCTACCGCCAGGCGGATGCGCCCTGCACGCTCAGCGTGCGCGACGCGGCGGCGTTCAGCCTGGCGTTCCAGGATCCGCAGTGGGCCGTGACGCCCGGCCAGTCGGCCGTGCTGTATGACGGGGAGATCTGCCTGGGAGGCGGGATCATCGCCTGATGAGGATCAGGCGGCGGGCGGGCGCGTCGAGACGAACGATGGCCGGGTTTCGAGTTTCTCGGCCAGACGGGCCAGATTGGGGTATTGCGACCGCCAGTCCAGTTCCGGACTGCGCAGGTCCAGGTAGCCCAGGGCGGCGCCGACGGCGATGTCGGCCAGGCACAGATTGACGCTCGTGCAATAGGGCTGTTCGCCCAGCAAGGTGTTCATGTAGTCCAGACCGGCCTGGATCTTGGCGGTCTGCCGCTGGACCCAATCAGTGTTGCGTTGGGCTTCGGGCCTGCGATGGGTTTCCAGGAACGCGGCAGCTGCCGCGTCCATGATGCCGTCGGCGGTGGCTTCCCAGCGCTTGACCTCGATGCGTTCCCGGCCCGGCGGCGGGATCAGGCGCCCGACGGGCGAAAGCGTGTCCAGATATTCCACGATGACGCGCGAATCGAACAGGGCTTCGTTTTCGTCGAGGAGGAGGCAGGGGACCTTGCCAAGGGGATTGTGCGCGGTCACCTGATTCCCGGCCGCCCAGGGGTCGTCAAGGATCAGTTCATAGTCGAGTTTTTTCTCCGCCAGCACGATCCGGACCTTGCGGACGTAGGGGCTGGTCAGGGAACCGATTAATCTCATGGCGAAGCAGGGGTAGTCCAAGGCAAAAAAAGTATAGCAGGGCAGTGGAGGGGATCCAGATCCAGTACGCGACGAATCCGGTTTTTCACAGGATTTTACGACTGGGTGTGGTATATCCGCCCACTCCCGGTCACGGGCTTGACACCTGGGGTCAAATGATAAAATCGCGGCTTGACCACTTGCGATTATCCGCTGGCGACCCTATGGGTATCTGTTTCCAGCGGGCGTTCGCGTCCTGTCCCGGGTTGCCTGCCGGCGCTCACTTTCATTGCTGATTCCCTCACATGCAGATCGATTCCACCCCGAGCGCCCTGAATGCGCTGTCGCCCCTGGACGGGCGTTACGCGGCAAAAGCCGACCCCCTGAGACCCTTCCTGTCCGAGGCCGGTTTTATGGCCCATCGCGTCGAGGTCGAAATCGCCTGGCTGATCGGGCTTGCCGATGCCGGGCTGCCCGAACTGCCGGCCTTTTCTCCGGCGACGCGGGCGCGGCTGCAGGCGCTGGTGCGGGATTTTTCCGAAGCCGACGCTGCGCGCATCAAGGCTATCGAGCGCACCACCAACCATGACGTCAAAGCGGTCGAGTACTGGCTGAAGGAGCAGGTTGCCGATGACGCCGAGCTATCGCAGGCGGCGGAATTTATTCATTTCGCCTGCACATCCGAGGACATCAACAATACCTCGCATGCCCTGATGCTGGGTCGCGCACGGTCGCAGTGCGTGGTGCCCGTGCTGGAAACCGTGGCAGCGCGCCTGCGTGAACTGGCCCGCCAGCACGCCGGCCAACCGCTGTTGTCGCGCACCCATGGCCAGCCGGCCACGCCCAGCACCGTGGGCAAGGAATTCGCCAACGTCGTGGCCCGCCTGGATCGCGCGCTGGAGGCAATCCGCGCCGTGCAGCCGCTGGCCAAGATGAATGGCGCCACGGGCAATTACAACGCTCATCTGGCCGCCTATCCTGAGATCGATTGGCCAGCCTTCGCCGGCGGAGTCCTGGGCGGCCTGGGTCTGACCCAGAACCCATATTCCATCCAGATCGAGCCGCATGACTGGATGGCGGCGCTGTTCGATGCCATCGCCCGAGCCAACACCATCCTCCTGGATCTGAATCGGGACGTCTGGGGCTACATCTCGCTGGGCTACTTCAAGCAGCGTCTGAAGGAAGGCGAGGTCGGCTCGTCGACCATGCCGCACAAGGTCAATCCGATCGACTTCGAAAACTCGGAGGGCAATCTGGGCCTGGCCAATGCGGTCTTGCGGCATCTGTCGGAAAAACTGCCCGTGTCGCGTTGGCAGCGGGACCTGACCGACTCCACGGTGCTGCGCAATCTGGGTGTGGCGCTGGGCTATAGCCTGGTGGCCTATGACGCCTGCCTGCGCGGTCTGGGTAAGCTGGAACTGAATGCGGCGGCCATCGACGCCGACATCGACGCCTGCTGGGAAATCCTGGCCGAGCCGGTCCAGACCGTCATGCGGCGTTACGGTCTGCCGCAGCCCTACGAACAACTGAAGGCACTGACGCGTGGCAAGGGCATCACGCAAGACGCCCTGCGGGAATTCATTACGGGCCTGGATCTGCCCGCCGAACCGAAGGCGCGGCTGCTGGCCATGACGCCGCGCAGCTACGTCGGGCTGGCGGCAGAGCTGGCGGCGGCGGTGTAGTTCTAGCGGCTTTCATGCGTGTGAATGAGGCCTGGGACCGCAGGTATGGATGCGTTCCCGGGTAGAGCGGCCGATCAGTTTTTGCATGGCCTTGTGAATTCGTGTATTATTTCGTTCTTCGCAAAACTTGCGACGGGCTGTTAGCTCAGTTGGTAGAGCAGCGGACTCTTAATCCGTCGGTCGAGCGTTCGAGCCGCTCACAGCCCACCAGTACATGCGGGGCCCGGATGAAAATCCGGGTCTTTTTTGTATCAGACCCATTTGCCCGGGTTATCCTGATGAAGGATGCCAATTACCACCCGGCTGTTCAGTCAGGATAGTTTGTGTCTTTTTGAAACAGGCCTATCTTTATTGATGTGCATCGGTGAAACTAGCAAACGGGACAATTTATCCCTACACAGATATTAGGATTGACTTTGAAAACAGAAACAGGTGTCGTGAAGTGGTTCAACAACGACAAAGGCTTCGGCTTCATCACGCCGGATAATGGCGGAAAGGATCTCTTCGTACACTTCAGCGAGATTCAGGGCTCTGGTCATAAATCCCTCGAAGAAAACCAGCGCGTTTCCTTCGTGGTTGGCCAAGGGCAAAAAGGTCCTTGCGCGACGCAAGTCGCGGTGATCTAAAAACTACCAACCTGTTTGCTTAGGTAAACAGGTAGTTAGCGCAGTGTGGCGGGGCCCCTTGAAATATGGGGGTCCCGCCTTTTCGTTTGGCTACATGGGCGTCTTGCGGAATCTGCTATAAAAACAGCTATCGCAGCTTCGCAGGGTCAGAAGAATGTCCATTCAACGAATCAGCCAGATCGGCGCCGCGCTGTTTTTCCTCGTCCTGATCTCCGGCTGTGCTTCAGGCGGCGGTGGGTCCGCTGATGGCGGCGGGGCCGTCGGCCGTGACAGCCAGTGCCGGTGGAACCCCCGTAGTTGCATGTATGACGGTCAGTACGAGTCGGGGGAAAGCGACTACGCCGAACAAGAGGCCAAGCGCTTGAACCAGGCCCAGACTCTGCGGTTGCAACGTCATTTCGTCAAGTAGATGGACTGCTCGGGGGACGAAAGTATCGAGCTGGACTTCAGCCCGAAATAGGCCCGCTCCAGCGCGGCATCGGCATGCATGGCGGCCACCGTCCCTTCGAATCCCACCCGGCCACCCTCCAGTGTGTAGACACGGTCGGCCAGATCCAGAAACTTCACGTTCTGCTCGGCGACCAGCAGGGAAAGTCCGGTTTCGCGGAACTGCCCCAGGACCTGGATGACTTCCTTCACGAACAGTGGCGACAGTCCGGCCGAGGGCTCGTCCATGATCAAGAGCCTGGGGCGGCTGGCCAGTGCCTTTGCCACACCGAGGATCTTGCGTTGTCCCCCGGACAGGCTGCTGCCGGGATCGCGGCGCTTTTGCTTCAGGATGGGAAAGCGGTCATACAGCTGATCCAGTTGGCGCCTGGCCTGCGCGGGGGGCAGGGACTGACCGCCCAGCAGCAGGTTGTCCTGCACGCTCAGATCCAGAAAACAGCCGGTCTCGGACATGTAGGCGATGCCCGCGCGGATGCGGCGGTCCGTGCGTTCGCGGGTGATCGGTGCGCCGTTGAACCGGATGTCACCGCTCCACAGGGGAATGAGCCCCAGCACTGTCTGGATCAGCGTGGTCTTGCCCGCGCCATTGGCGCCGATCAGGACTACGGTTTCGTGGGTGGCAACGCTCAGGTCGACGTCCCACAGCGCCTGAATCCGGCCATGGCCGCCGCTCAGCCCGGAGACACGCAGCAGCTCAGTGCTCATCCGGGGCTCCCAGGAAGACTTCGATCACCTTCGGGTCGCGCATGGCCTGCGACAGCGGGCCGGCAAAGATGTTCCTGCCCGCGCTCAGCACGATCAGGCGGTCGGTCACCTGATCGACGAAATCCATCAGATGTTCCACGACCAGCAGGGCCATGCCGGACCTGGCCAGGGTGCGCAGACGCGCGGCGACCTGACTCAGTTCGGCCGGATTGAGCCCTGCGCCCAGTTCGTCCACGCACAGCAGCCGGGGCTGAGTGGCCAGGGCGCGCGCCAGATCCAGCATTTTCTGCTGGGCGCTGGTCAGTTCGGTGGCCAGCCGATCCGCCTGGTGGTCGAGTTCGACGAACTCCATCAGCGGCCCGATGTCGCTGCGCCTGGGGCGGCGTCCACCGTACCGCAAGGCGACCTCGATGTTCTGCCGTACGGTCAGCGATCTGAAGGGCTTGGGAATCTGGAAGCTGCGGTTGATGCCCAGATGCGCCAGCTGGTGGGCTGCGACGCCGCCGATGGACCTGTCCTGATAACGAAGGGTGCCGCCATCCGGGCGGTACAGGCCGGTGATGACGTTGATGCAGGTGGTCTTGCCCGAACCGTTGGGGCCCACCAACCCCAGGACCTCGCCTGGGCGTACGTCGAAGCTGACGCCGTCCAGGGCGTGGAAGCCGCCGAATGTCTTGACCAGGCCATCCACCACCAGCAGCGGCGCGGCATCAGCATCTGAAGTGACGGGTTCAAATGACATGGATCCCCCAACGCCGCAGAAGCGAGGCCAGCCCGTTGGGCAGAAACAGGACCAGGACCATGATGAGCAGGCCGTAGATCAGCTGGAAATATTGTGGTGCCGAGATACCGATGGTGTTGTAGAGCCCGTAAAGCAGCAGGACCCCCAGAATGGGCCCCAGGACGGTTCCCACGCCACCGAAGAGGGCGAATACCAGGGCGAAGATGCTGAAGTCCGGGCTGAAGACATTGTCGGGATAGAACACGGACACGTACCAGGCGAAATTGGCGCCGATCAGGCCGGCGACCAGGGCTGAGAGCAGCCAGGCCAGGATGCGGGTGCGCACCACGGGGATCCCCGCCATGGCCGCGCTGATCGGGTCGTCGCGTACCGCCTGCAGCGCCAGTCCCAGGGTGGCGTAGCGCAGCACCAGCACACAGGCGGTCGTCAACAGCAGGATGGCGACGGCAGCGCCGTAACTCAGTGTCGGTGCGAACGTGTCAGCCAGAGAGACGCCATAGGGGCCCTGCGTCAGGTCGGTCAGGGCGGGGTTGGAGACCACCTCGGCGATGGCGAGCGAAGCGGCCAGGTTGGCGATGGCGAAATACGCGCCCGACAAGCGCAGCAGCGGGGTCAGCACGCAGCCGAACAGGACTGAGGCGAGGGCCCCGGCACCCAACGCGACCCAGGGGCCGGTGTGCAGGTGCATGACCGCCAGAGCGAAGCCATAGGCTCCCGCGCCGAAGAACCCGACGTAGCCGAAGGGCAGGTAGCCGGTGAACCCGTAGAGGATGTTGACCCCCTGCGCCAGCACCATGAACACGATGAAATTGAACAGCAGCAGCTGGTTGGCATAGGCCAGGGGGGCCAGGGCCGCAACCAGCCCCAGCGAAATCAGGATCCACAGGCTGTTGCGCAGAGCACTCCTAGGCATGGCGCACCTCGTGTCCCAGCAATCCGCTGGGGCGGACCAGCAGGATGGCGATCAGCAGCAGATAGGGCAGCAGCGCGGCCCAGGAACTGAGGTAGGTCTGCATGAGCATGATGGAGATGCCGTAGATCAGGCCACCCAGGACGGTCCCCAGCGGACTGCCCAGCGAACCGACGATGATGACCGTGAAGGACTGGATCGTCAGGCTCACGCCGCTGGCCGGGCTGATACCGCCCAGCATGAAGGGCGCAAAGGCGCCCGCGACGGCGGCCAGCCCCAGTCCGATGCCAAAGGCCAGGCCGGAGATCCGGCCGACGTCGATGCCGCTGGCCAGCGCCTCGTGGCGGTCGGCCATGACTGCGCGGGTCAGCCGCCCGACGCGGGTGCGGTACAGGTACAGGAAGACCAGCAGGACGGCGATGGCGCTGGCGACGGCACTCCAGACCCAGGCGGCCGGAAAGGTCTGGCCCAGGATGTGGACCGGCTGCGTGCCCATGGCGCGGCCCGGGATGGATCGTTCAGAGGGACCCGCCACGATGGTCGTGACCGATTCGATGACCTGGGAAAAGCCGAAGAACAGGATGATTGAAAGCATCTCCGGGTCAGGGGCCTGCAGCAGGCGTGGCACCAGCAGGTAATACAGCGGAAAGCCGATGATGATGAAAACGATCAGAGAGATGACGGCCGCCAGGACCGGGCTGATGGCATAGGCGCCATACAGAGCGCCGGCCAGCAGCGCCCCCAGCATGACGAAGTCGCCATGAGCCAGGTTGACGATGCGCATCACGCCGAACACCAGATTCAGGCCCAGCCCCACCAGGCTGAAATACAGCCCGAAGAGAATGCCGGCCAGGATCGCATAGGCAAGCATGATGCGCGCCGGGCGGTTACTGGGCGGGTGCCGGGTAGACTGCCTTGCCCGTGGCGACTTCGGGCGGGTACACGATGGCGAACTTCAGTCCGCCCTTGCCGTCCGGCACCAGCTGTGCCAATGGCGTGATCTCGCCGACCTGGGCGCCGTGCTCGTCCAGTTTGAACGTGCCGTCCAGGGTCTTCAGTTTGCCCGACAGACTGAAGATGGCGGCGCGCAGGTCCAGCTGCTGCATGCTCTTCGTGCTGGCGAGCGCGTTCTCGATGATCAGGCCGGTGGTGTAGCCCGCCACGGAATTGAAGCCGAACGATACCTTGCTGTCCGGGTAGGCCTTGTCCCAGGCCTGGTGGAATTCAGGCAGATTCATGCCGTGCTCGACTTTGTATTCCACCACCGAGGACGTCGCATAGGTGTAGACATACTTCATGCTGTCCGCGCCGGCGGTCTTGAGCATATGGTCGGTCTCCAGGCCCGGGTAGATGTCGAACAGCCATTTGAAGTGCGTTCCGCTTTCGTGCAGGTTGCGCAGGAACGCCACGTCGTTGTCCGGGTAACCCATCTGCACCACGGCATCGGGCTGGGCGGCCTGGATGGCATTGATCAGCACGGTGTAGTTCGTGGTGCTGGTGGGCACGCCCTTGTCATACACGATGTCCAGCGGCGCGTGTGATTCCTGGATCATCTTGCGCACCGCATTGGCCTGGGTGGTGGTGTAGTCATTAGTCGCGTACAGCAGCGCGACTTTCTTGATGCCCAGCTTTGGGCCTTCGTGGATCAGGAAGTCGGCCGCGTATTTCGGCCAGATGGTCGAGACCGGGTCCGACATCAGCACGATGTAGGGATTGTCGCCCGCGAAGAATTTGCCGCCGGTGCCGGTGGTGTCGAGAAGCAGCATCTTGTGCTCGCGCGCGATGGGGACCGCCATCGAGGTCAGTACGGATCCGCTGTCCGACACCAGGATATCGACCTTGTCCTGGGTGATCAACTGGTTGTAGAGCGTCGCCGCCGTCGCGGTATTGCTCTGGTCGTCATAGGCGACGAGTTTGATCGGGATCCGCTTGCCGTAGGGTTTGACCATGACGCCGCCCTGGGCGTTCTCGATCCCGACCCAGAGTTTCAGGCCCAGATAGACCGGCATCGAGATTGCCGCGAACGGCCCCGAAGAGGCATACAAGGTCCCAATTTTGATCTCGGGTGGAGCGGTGGCTGCCGTGGTCAGAGCCGAAAACAAAAGCATCGAGCCGACCAGAAAAAAAGAGAGAAATCTGCGCAACATGAGAACCTCCTGCCTTGTGGACGGGGTCACTGGAAAGTGGGCCTCCAGTAGGGGAATGCTATATTTACAACTCTTACTTTGGCCTGAACTCCGTGGGATCTTTTGCCATGTCGCGGCCTGACATCCCCAATCTCGACCTGACCGATCTGGCGGGTCCGCAGCTGGCCGATGCCGGCCTGCACTGCGAGGCGCTGGGCACGCTGGCCAGCCAGCTCGGTCGCAGCATGTTCACACACCGCCACGACCGGTTCTTCCAGGTCCATTATGTGCGGGATGGCGCGGTGCGCGTGCAGCTGGAAGACGTGCTGTATCAGCTGCGCGGGCCGATGGTGTTCCTGACGCCGCCAGCCTTTCTGCACGCCTTCGTCACGGAAGACGATGCCGACGGCTATGTGCTGACGGTGGACCAGCAACTGCTGTGGCCCATGCTGGATGACGAAACGACCTGGCCCAGCGGGCAGTCCGCCGTGATGCCCGTGTGCCTGGCGCTGGGGACGTTGGCGGGCGATCATGCCGATGAGGCGCGCCGGATGGTCTGCCTGTTCGACCAGTTGCACACCGAATATTCCGGCGGCCGGCCGGGACGTTCCCAGAGCCTGCTGTTGTTGGCGCGGCTGGTCTTCATCGGTCTGTTGCGCCTGTCATCCCAGGCGCTGGAGACGCCCCCGTCCTGTCGCGAGGAGCTTCAGCTTTTTCGGGGTTTTGGCACCCTGATCGAAGCGCGATTCCGGGACCACTGGACACTGCCGCGCTATGCAGGCAGCCTGGGGGTGACCGAACAGCGGCTGCATGACGTCTGCCGCCAGGTGGCAGGCAAGCCCCCCAAGAAGCTGATCAACGAGCGCCTGATCCAGGAGGCGCGCCGCCTGCTGCTGTCCACCAGTCAGTCAGTCAGCCAGGTAGGGTACAGCCTGGGCTTCGAGGACCCGGCCTATTTCGGCCGGTTCTTTCTGCGTCATGTGGGCGTGGCACCCGGCAGCTACCGGACCGATATGACTTCGTGATGCGGATGCGGCAGGGCTGTGGCGTAGGAACCCTGGTGGTAGAGCAGCGGGGCGCGTCCATGATCCTCGAAGGCGATGACCCGGCCGATCAGGATCCAGTGGTCGCCCCCATCCAGCGTCTGGAATTTTTCGCACTGAAAGCCGGCGCTGGTGCCTTCCAGCAGCAGGCATCGGCCACGGCCCTGGCGATACTCCACGCCGGCAAACCGGTCGTCGCAGGGGTGGGCGAACTGGTCGGACACGGTGATCTGGTCGGCGGCCAGCACGTTCACGGCAAAATGGCTGGCCTGCTCGAACACCGGATAGCTGCCTGACCGCTTGGAGATGCTCCAGAGGATCAGGGGCGGGTCCAGCGACACGGAACTGAAGCTGTTGGCCGTGACACCCACCGTACGCGTGCCGTCGTGGGCGGTCATGATGGTCACGCCGGTTGCGAAATTGCCCAGGGCGCGTCGCAGGCAGCGGGAGTCGATCACTTCGGATTCGGCCCGGTGGATGGCATCCATGGCGTCGTTCCTTCCTCAGATCATGGTCGGGTCGGGTTCCAGGCCCATCAGTTCGCGCCCCAGTATCTGCGCGCAGACGTCGTAGTCCGTGTAGGCATGGGCGGCCGTCATGTGACTGTCGCGGAACAGGCGCTGCATCTCATTGGTTTCGAACCAGGCGCCGGCGCCGGCGGCCTCGAACAGGCGGTTCGTGGCCTGGACGCACATCTTGACGGCGTAGGCCTGGTTGGTGCGCCAGTAGGTCAGTGTTTCGCGGCTGGGGTAGCGTTTCGCTTCGCCATGGGCCCGGTGGTCATCCCAGGTCTTTTCCAGAAAGGCGCGTGCGGCAGCCACCTGGTGGGTGGATTCCGCCAGTCGCATCAGGGCGGGAGTGGCGGTGCCGACGTTGGCGCCGGTGTAGGCGCGAACCCGGTTCCGGGTCTTTTCCTTGAAGGCCTGCAGCATTCGCTCGGCGATCCCCAGGCTGATGGCTGAAAAGCCGCTCGCGAAATAGGGACGGTAGGGGGTGTGGAAGATCTTGCTGTCCGGGTAGAGACCGAAGCCGGCGGATTTGCCCTCCATCATGTCCTTGGCGGCCTGGATCCGGTGATTGGGCACGAAGGCCTTGTCGATCACCAGGGTTTTGGAGCCGCTGCCCCGCATGCCGATGGCAAACCAGTCATCCCGGATCGTGTAATCCTGGCGCGGCAGGACGGCAAAGCAGTAGGTTTTCTCGCCGGCCGCGTTCAGGCGGTTGAAGCCGACGATGGCCCATTGCGCATGGTCGCAGCCGCTGCTCCAGCCCATCTCGCCGCTGAAGAGGATGCCGCCCTCGGTTTCCTCGGTCCGGCCGAAGGGCGCGATGCTGCTGCTGGCGGTGGCGTCGGGGTCACCGCCCCAGATTTCGTCCTGCAGTTGCTTCGGGAACATGGCCAGCTGGTGGCTGTGAGTGCACAGCAGGCTGAAGGCCCAGGCGGTGCCGCCGCAGGCGCCCGCCAGTGCGACGACGCACTGGGCGAATTCCGGCAGGGACAGTTCCAGCCCGCCGTAGGCCCTGGGCTGGAACGCGCGGTGCAGGCCTGTTTGTTTCAGCAGGGCAATGTTTTCCGCCGGCACCATGCGGTCCTGTTCCGCCTGGGCGGCGCGGGCGGCGATCTCGGGCAGGATGGCCTGGACTTTTTCCAGTATTGTGGCGGCGTCCGGTTGGGGCAGGACGGTGACGGCTTGGCTCATGTTTTCATCTCCTTGGGTGGCGTCCCTGGGTGGGATGAAAAAATCATAAACATGTTAGCAATATGCGGAAATGCACATTTTGGCCGGATGCTGGTACTTTTATCAGACCTGGGGAAAATACGGATCAAAGTCCCTATGCTACAGTCCCGGGGACTGGATCCACCTCTGCGCGGGTGAGTCAACGTCGGATCGGATGCTTGAACATGGAAATTGTCTTTGCCTCTCGTCACGAGTCGAATCCGCTGGAATGGGTGCGTGCCCTGCAGGCGGCTTTGCCGGATCATCGGGTGCGTCTGTGGGACGACGAGGAACCGTCGGGGCGGGCCGATGCCGCGGTGGTGTGGGCCCCGCCAGCCGGTCTGTTCGACCGCGAGCCTGGGCTGAAATACCTGTTCAACCTGGGCGCGGGGGTCGATGCCCTGTTGCACATGCCGGGTCTGTCCGATCGGATTACCCTGGTCCGGATGGAAGACGGCGGCATGGCCGTGCAGATGGCTGAATACGTCCTGCATTATCTGATCCGCGAATCCCGCGATCTGGGCCGCTATGCCGCGCAGCAGGCGCAGGCCCGCTGGCAGCCGCTGGCGGACATCGACCGGTCGGCCTGGACAGTGGGTGTCATGGGGGCCGGTGTGATGGGGGCCCGGGTCGCGCAGGCCTGCGCGGCGCTGGAATACCCGGTGGCCGTCTGGTCGCGCAGTGGTCGCCCGGTTGCGGGCACTGAATCTTTCGGGCGGGACGGGCTGGCGGATTTTCTGGCGCGCACCCGCGTGCTGGTGAACGTGCTGCCGCTGACCGGCGACACGCGCGGGATCCTGTGCCGTTCCTTGTTCCAGCAATTGCGGCCCGACGCTTATCTGATCAATATCGCGCGCGGCGACCATCTGGTCGCCGAAGACCTGCTGGCCTGCCTGGACGAGGGGCGGCTGCGCGGCGCGGCGCTGGATGCCTTTTCCCAGGAACCTTTGCCGCCCGACCATCCGTTCTGGCACGATGCGCGCATTCAGGTGACGCCGCACGTGGCGGGGGCCAGCCTGATGGATCTGACTGTGCGGCAGATCGCGGGCAAGATCGACGCCGTAGCGCAGGGGCAGCCGATCACTGGCATCGTGGATCGGGCCCGACAGTACTGATGATCGGGTCGGTCGCCAGTCGTGTCATGGTATGGGCGGCGTTGGGGCTGCTTGCCGTCCTGGCACTGACCGGCTGCGCGGCGCCGCCCGACAAGGGTCCGGGGCCGAAAGGCGAATCCCTGTCCGCTGATCAGTTCGTGCAGAACGACATCAACCGCGTCCAGACCCTGGTGATGCGGGACAATCTGGATAGTCTGGTCCGCTTGCTCGACAAGCTGTATCGGCGCAATCCCGCGGAATGGCGCAAGGCGGGCTTCACGGATCTGAAGTCGGCCCTGGCCCAGGGGGATACGCGCATCCGCAAGGGCGAAGTCCCCAAGGAACTGGAGGGGCTTCAGGACATCGAGGTCCTGTCCGTAGCCATGGATCCGCGCTATCCCGGGGACCGGGCGGCGGCATTCGTGCTGGGCCTGTCCAACATGATCATCGCGGCGCATGGCGGGCTCACCCGCTTTCACGTGGGCGATTCGGTCGATGCCCGGCATGTGTTCAATGCGGCGCGCAATGTGGAAATCGCCGCCTGGATGCTGTCCAGCCGGCGCGATGCCCGGGGTCAGCCGCTGCTGCTGTCCAATGAGCTGGGCAACGGCGTCACCAACCTGAGCTTCGAGCGCGAGTTCGGCCGCATGATCGCCCGCCTGGATCTGGTGGCCGAGCTGCAGGACGAAAGCGTCCGGCGCATCGGCATCGGCTACCTGCAGGGTCTGTTGTTCTTCAATTTCCTGCCGGTGCGTTGAACGGGTCGGGCAGGCCGCGCGAAAGATGGCGGCCCGCCCGGATGCTGGCGTCAGGTGGCCGCGTTGGCTTGCCGTGCCAGTTTCCGTGCCAGATCCTGCCGTTCCTGGCTGAATTCCAGTCCTTTCAGGAAGCGATCCGGGATCGACTGGATGCCGCCGATCGCACCGGCCAACGCGCCGGTCAGGATGGCGCGCGCCTGGTTCTGGCCGCCGCCGTTGACCGCGTGCAGGACGGCGGATTCGAAATCGCCCTGGAAGCGTCCGGCCAGATAGTAGGCGGCCGGGAACTGGTGGTAGACGGCGCAGGGCATTCCATAGACCAGGGATGCCTTCCAGGCGGGCTCGATGCGGATGTCGGGGTCCTGCGTGGCGCGCAGGATGCAGGATACCGTCAGCAAGGCGTCGGGCGAGGGAAACTGGCCCACTTGCCGTACGGCTGCGGGGCCGGGAGGCACGGCCTGCTCGCCGACGGATGTGACTGCATGGAAGGGCAGGATACCGTCGTGCACCATGGCCATCAGCCGGCCCGAGGTCTGCTCATCCAGCGGTTCTCCGCGCACCAGACTGCCAAGGATGCAGCCGTAGGCCACCGTCATGGCCATGACGGTGGTGTCGTATTGGGTCAGCGCCGTGTTGGCGGATACCTGCTGGGCTAGTTCCGCCGGGTTGTGTGCGTAGCGGATGGCCAGAGCCAGGATGCGCTCGGCCGCCTCGGTCGTGTCGGCCACGCCGGCGGCCTGCCCCCAGGGGCGGTGTTCGCGCACCCGCAACCGCCAGGTTTCGCGGATCGACTGGCTGGTATAGCCGCCCGGCCCATTCATCGGCGTGCCATCCAGTTTCGGAAACAGATCCTGGTCCAGCCGCCGGCAAAAGTCGGGCTCGTCGTACCGGCCCCGGTCCGCCAGCGAGTGCGCCAGCAGATCCAGGATGTACCCGGCTTGTGAGGACTGACCCGCCTTCAGCCCGCCGTGATAGCGGTCCGGGCGTGGGTCGGTGTAATCGGTGATCCAGTTGCCGTAGTCGTGGCGCAGGGCTTCCAGGTCGTAGTACCAGTGGGGTCCCAGAGCCAGCGCGTCGCCGATGAAGGCCCCCATCAGGGCACCCTGGGCGCGCTGTTCGAAGGTGATGTCCATATCAGTCATCCGGGATCTCGATGTGGTTGATGATGATTCAGTATGCTGCGGTGATGGGCACGAAATCAAGTTGGGTAGGGTCGGCGCTTGCAGACGGAAGATTTCTTGCTATAATCTCGTGCTTTGGCGCATTAGCTCAGTTGGTTAGAGCGACGGAATCATAATCCGCAGGTCCGGGGTTCGAGTCCCTGATGCGCCACCAGAATTCGATGGATCAAGCCCTTAGACCCCCAATCTAAGGGCTTTTTTCTTTTAGAGGCACTCATGCCCCAGGAACCCGCCGACATCACGGATCCGCTTGCCGGTCTGGCTTTGCCGCAGACGCAGGCCGAGGCCACCCGTCTGGCACAACGTCTGTTCACCCTGGCGTTTCGCCAGGCGGCCGGTTCCCCGGCGAGTCAATCCACGCTGGATGAGCTGCGGGATCGTGGCGCTGCCTGGTGCGACGCCGCGAATTCGCGCGATGCGCGGGCGCTACGGCTGGCGTTGCTGCTGACGGGGCTGGACCAATGGGGCCTGGCCTTCAGCCAGGCCTTCGGAATCACGGCCATGCCTGTGCTGTCGGCCTTGTTGGGCGGCCTGCGCACCGATCTGGATCCGCAGGAAGACGCTTGCTTCCAGCGGTGGTTCGCGCAGATCGACGCAGTCGAAGCGGCCGCCATCGACTTCAAGATCGAGCTGCGGCGCGCGATCCATCTGGCTTTGTGGCATGCCATGGCGGCCGAGACCGATCTCGAGGCCGCGCAGCCAGTCCTGCATACGCTGGGCAGCCTGCTACTGGCGCTGGATGCTCGCATGCCCACGCTGGGGTGGCGGCTGGTGGCCGATACCTTGGCCCACGTTCAGATCGGCCTGATCGATCACCCGGATCTGCCCGAGCTTGCCCAGAGCGGTACCCGGTGCCTGTTTGCCGCCTTGCGCGAAGCACTGCCGCGTGAGCATTACGAACGCATCATGGCGCATGCCACTCAGGCGGTCCTGGGCTGGCAGCATGCCCACGATGCCGCCAGACACTGAGTTTCGTACAGATCCGTACGACAAGTTTGCGAGCCGTGTGAGCGTTGCATGCGGGAATTTCGGGCTTTGGCCCGGTGGTGGCGTAGTAGCCTGACGGCCGCAACCGGATTCGGCACAGCTTGCCCGGCACAATCGAGGAACAGGAATGCATATCCGGCGACCCTCCAGAATCAATCTGCGTCAGCTCATCCTTGTGCTGTCCATTTTCAGCATGCTCGTCATGCTGGTGGCCGGCCTGGCCGGTACCTATCAAGCGCAGCGGCAGCAACTGATCGACGAGGTGTTGTCCACCAACGAGGCCTTCGCCGCCAAGCTTGCAGCCACAGCGTCCGACCTTCTGCGGCAGGCGCAGCACGGCATGGCCTATTCCGCCGACATCATTGAGAAATCCGGCATGACGCCCACGGTGCTGCAGGCCGAAGTCGAACGTCTGCGCCAGCAGGGGATCGGTTTCAATGTGGTCTCCATCACTGATGAGCACGGGGTGCTTCAGGTGGTTTCCCCTGGCGCACTGCGTTTTTTGAAGGGGCATCGGGTGGATACGGACGAACCGCTGTCGGTCTCGCGGCATCAGGTGCCCGCCATCAGCAAGCCTTTCATCACGGTGCTGGGCGATCTGGCGGTCCTGATGACGCATCCGCTTTATGCGCCGGACATGCGCTACCTGGGCTATATCGCGGGCGCCCTCTATCTGAAAACCGACGGGGGAGTGTCACGGCTGTTCGGACAACAGTATTTCCACGATGAGACCTATGTCTACGTGGTCGATTCATCGCGGCGGCTGATCTATCATCCCCAGCCGGATCGCATCGGTCAGTCCATTCTGGGTAATCCGGTGATCGACGCCGTGCTGCAAGGACGTTCGGGTCGCCAGCGGCTGGTCAACAGCCAGGGGATCGACATGTTGGCGGGCTATGCCCATGTGCCGGTCGCCGACTGGGGCGTCGTGGTGCAGCGCCCGACCTCGGTGGCTCTCCGCCCGGTCGACGATCTGATGTGGCGCGTGTCCTGGCGGGTGTTGGTGCCCGCCATGGCGCTGCTGGTTCTGTTGTGGCTGTTGTCGCGCTGGATTTCACGCCCCCTGAGGCAACTGGCGCTGATCGTGCGCGATGGGTATGGCGAGAACCTGGCTCAGCGTATCGGCCAGGTGAGCTGCTGGTATTTCGAGGCCCAGCAGCTCAAGCGGGCTTTGCTGCTGGGGGCCGGCGCAGTGCGTAGCCAGTTCGGATTACTACTTGATGCCGCCCATACGGACCCATTGACCGGGCTGGGCAATCGCCGGGCACTGGATGTCGCACTGCGGACGTCCAGGACTCTCGGGCGGTCTTTTGCCGTGATGGCGTTGGATATTGATTTCTTCAAGCGTATCAACGACCACTATGGACATGACGTGGGCGATCGGGTAATCCGCCGGGTCGGCGAGCTGATGCGCGGTCACGCGCGCCAAGGGGATTCGCTGTTCCGGATGGGCGGCGAGGAATTTCTGATCCTGTTGCCCGGGATGGGGCTGGAAGTCGCCGTCAGCGTGGCCGAGCGTTTGCGGGCGAGCGTGGAGCAGGCATCGATCCTGCCCGAGGGCGCCGTCACAGTGTCGATCGGGGTGGCTGCCTGGACTCGGGGCGACATGGACGCCGTTCTGAAGGCGGCCGATCAGGCTCTGTACCGTGCCAAGGAAGCGGGGCGCAACCGGGTGGCCAGGGATGGCGAATTCGGGGAATCCGGACGCCTGTCGCGCGGGGAAATCTGAACGTAAAACTGCAAAAACGTAAAGGCCCCACCTTTTGGTGGGGCCCTACCGCCGCTGGGGCGGTAAGCACTGCATGGGCGCAGTGCCAGATCACCGCCGCAAAGGCGATGAAAAACTACCACTCTGGTAGCGCCTTCAGTATAGAAATCCGCAGCCTGGATTGCATTAGTAATTACCCTGAGATACCACACCCAGATAGGCATGCAGGACGCGCGGGTCGTTTAGCAGCTCGGCCCCGGAGCCCGAGAGCGCCAGGTTGCCGTTTTCCAGGACGTAGCCTTGCTGCGCGATTCTGAGCGCCTGACGGACGTTCTGTTCCACCAGAAAGAGCGTCAGCCCGTCGGCATTGATGGCGCGCAGGGCATGGAAGATCTCTTGGACGAGGAGGGGAGCCAGGCCCATGGAGGGCTCGTCGAGCAGCAGCAGGCGCGGCTTGGCCATGAGCGCGCGGGCGATGGCCAGCATCTGCTGTTCGCCGCCCGACAGGTTGCCGGCCAGCCCGTCGAGCCGTTCCTTCAGGCGTGGAAAGAGCGCGAAGACGTAGTCGAAATCCTTGGGCGCGCCATTGTTGCCGCAGCGATAGGCGCCGAGTTCAAGATTTTCACGGACCGTCATGGTCGTCAGGATGGCCCGCCCCTCGGGCACCTGGATGATGCCGCGCGCGACGATCTGGTGGGGGGCAAGACGAGTGATGTCCTCGCCGTTGAACACGACGGACCCCGCCGCCTTGGGGACCAGGCCGGACAGCGCCAGCAGGGTGGTGGATTTGCCGGCTCCGTTGGCGCCCACCAGGGCTGTGATTCCGCCCTGTTCAAGCGTGAAGTCGATGCCGCGAACGGCTTCGACGTGGCCGTAGCGGACCATCAGGCCGCGGACCTGGAGCGCCGCGGTCATGGCATGGCCTTTGGCGCCGGAGAATCGGCGTCCTCGTCGCGACCCAGGTAGGCTTCGATGACTTCGGGGTTCTCGCGGATGGATTGGGGCTCGCCCGCGGCGATGATCCGGCCGAAATTCAGTACGGCGATCCGGTCGCACAGGCCCATGACGAAGTGCATGTCGTGCTCGATCATCAGGATGGTGTAGCCGCGGTCGTGGATGCCTTGGAGGTTGTGCATCAGTTCGGCGCGTTCGCCGGTATTCATGCCGGCCACGGGCTCGTCCAGCAGCAGGAGCCGGGGCTCCGTCGCGAGCGCCCGCGCCAGTTCGAGGCGGCGTTGTTCCCCGTACGACAGATGGTCGGCGAGTTCCTGCGCCTTATGGTCGAGTTTCATCCAGGTGAGCAGTTCCATGGCGCGCTCGCGCGCCCGGGCTTCCTGGTGGCGATAATCCGGCAACCCCAGCAGCAGCGAGGCGAACCCATAGTGCATGTGCCGGTAGGCGCCGACGACGACGTTCTGCAGCAGGGTCATTTCCTTGAACAGCCGGATGTTCTGGAAGGTGCGCGCCAGGCCCAGGCGGGTGATCTGGTGCGGCTTGAGACCTTGCAGCGCGTGGCCGTCGAATGAGAGTGCGCCCTGATTCGGCGCGAGCAGCCCGGTGATCAGGTTGAAGATCGTCGTCTTGCCCGCGCCATTGGGGCCGATCAGACCGAAGATGGACCCTTGGGGCACCTGGATGCTGACATCGTGCAGCACCTGCAGCCCGCCGAAATGCAGGGCGATGTTGGAGAGTTCAAGCACGGCGTCTGTCTCCGCGGCGCAGCCATTGCGCGTAGCGTGCCGGGTCCCAGATGCCGCGCGGCAGGAACAGGACGATCAGCACCAGGATCAGACCGTTGGCGATCAGCCGGAACCCGGCCAGTCCGCGCAGGACCTCGGGCAGCAGCGTGACGATCATCCCGCCCAGCACGGGCCCGGTCAGCCCGCCGATCCCGCCCAGGATGGTCATGGTCAGGATGTCGACCGCCCGCCCGAAGCCGTATTCCTCGGGCCCGATGAAGAAGGTCAGGTGGGCGTTGAGGGCGCCTGCCAGTCCGGCGATCGCGGCCCCCAGGACGAAGGCCAGTATCTTGTTGGCGACGATGTTGACACCCATCAGGCTGGCGGCCGTCTCGTCGCCGCGGATTGCATCGAACGCACGGCCGATCTTCGAGATCCTGAGGCGCCACAGGATCAGCATCACGACGACGACGGCCAGCAGGACGTGCCACCACTGCGTCAGCTGCGGGATGCCGTTCAGGCCCAGTGCGCCGCCGGTCACCGACTGCGTGTTGAGGATGATGACCCGGATGACCTCGCCGAAGGCCAGTGTCGCCATCGCCAGATAGACGCCGGACAGGCGGATGGTGGGCAGTCCGATGATGGCCGCAGCCAGGGCGGGCGCCAGCATGCCTGCAGCCAGGGCCAGAGGGAAAGGCGCGCCGAAATTGACTGTGATCAGTGCGGATGCGTAAGCGCCGATCCCCATGAAGGCCGCGTTGGCGATGGACAGCATCCCGCAATCCAGCGTCAGCCAGATGGAGAGCGCCAGCAGGGCGTTGGTGCCCAGCGAAAGCACGAGGTTGCTGTAGATATCCCAGAATGTCGTCAGATTGCCGCTCATGTCGCTGTGGCCCTTATGCCTTGCGTTGCGTGGCTTTGCTGAACAGTCCTTGTGGACGCAGCAGCAGCACCAGGAATAGCAGGCCAAAGGCCACGGCGTCGCGCATCGTTGAGCCGATGTATGCGACAGAGAAGACTTCGGAGAACCCGAGGAAGATGCCGCCCAGCAGGGCGCCGGGGATGCTGCCCAGCCCCCCCAGGATGACGACGGCGATCCCTTTCTGCAGCATCGGCTCGCCCATCAGCGGATAGATCGCGTCGGAATACAGGCCGATGAGCACCCCGGCGATGCCGCCCAGGCCGCCGGCGGCGAACGAGGTGGTCAGGAAGACGCGTTCGACATGAATGCCCAGCAGCGAGGCCGCCTTGGGGGATTCAGCCACGGCGCGCAGGGCGCGTCCCAGGCGCGTGCGGCGCAGCATGAACATGAGCAGCGCCATCAGGGCGAACGACAGGAAAATGATGCCGATCTCGACCACCGTGATCCGCACCCCGGCCAGGATCAGGGTCTGGCTGGGGACCGTGCCATGGGGAAAGCGCTGGTTGTCCGGACCGAAGATACCCTGGGCGCCATTGGTCAGGATGATGGCGATCCCGATGGTGGCGATCATGGGGATCAGCTGGGGTGCGCCCCGCTTGCGCAGCGGCCGCAGCACCAGCTGGTCGATCAGGGCACCGAGCGCGCCCGCAGCCGCGAAGGCGGCCACGAGCCCGGCGGCCGGCGGCAGGCCCAGCCGGGTGATCAAATACAGGGCGGCATAGGATCCGGACATGAAGACCGCGCCATGCGACAGATTGATGACGTCGAGCACGCCGAAAATCAGCGTGAAGCCCAGGGCGAAGAGCGCGTAGACGCAGCCCAGGGACAAGGCGTTGACCAGTTGTTGTGCCAGCATGCCCGGATCCCTGTGTGGTTGCGCCGGATGCGAGAGGGGGGTGGGTTATTTCTCGATGACGTATTTGCCATCGCGGGTGACGCTGACGATGGCGGTCTGCCTGGCGTCATAGCCCGCCGGTTGTCCGGCCTTGTTCTTGGCCTGGGCGAATTCGAACGGGCCCGTCGCTCCCGTCCATTTGACGCTGGGCAATGCGTTGCGCAGGGCGGCGCGTTCGGCGGCCAGGTCGCCGGTGAATTTCACCTGCTTCATGGCCTGCGCGACGATGTACATGGCATCGTAGGACTGGGCCGAGAACTGGTCGGGGTCCGCGTTGAACTTGGTCTTGTAGGCGGCGATGAACTTGGTGTTTTCGGGCGTCTTGTTGTCGATGGACCAGGGGCTGCCGACCCACAGGTCGTTGGACGACGCGCCCGGAGCCAGGGTGAAGACCTTGACCGAGTTCATGCCGTTGCCGCCGATGAAGGGCGCCTTGATTCCCAATTGTCGGGCCTGGACCATGATAGGCGCGCCCTCGGCCAGCAGCGCCGACAGGACGATGGCATCCGGATTCGTGCTGGCGATCTTGGTGAGCTGAGCCTTGAAGTCGACGTCGCCCTTGGCGAACGTTTCGGTCGTGGTCACGGGGATCTTCAGGTCGGCCAGCGCCTTCTTGAAGTTGTCGTAGCCGCTGACGGTGAAGACATCGTCGTTGCCATACAGGACGGCGACTTTCTTCAGGTTCAGCTTGTGCTGTGCAACGGAAAGCGTCACCGGCAGCACGTCGGATTCGGTGACCGAATTGCGGAAGACGTAGTTGCCGATCGACGTGATGCCGTCCGCGGTATTCGAGGTGCCGAAGACGACGGTCTTGGCGGATTGCGCGATGGGGTCTGCCGCCTGGGCTGAATTGGACAGGGTCGGACCGAACACCATCAGGACTTTGTCGGCGAAGACGAGTTTCTTGAAGGCGTTGATCGCATCTTCTTTTTTGCCCCGCTCGTCTTCGACGACGAACTGGATCTTGTTGCCGTCGATGCCGCCGGCGGCGTTGATTTCCGAGGCGGCGAGTTCGAAGCCGTTGCGGATGGAGTGCCCGTATTGCGCGGCCAGGCCCGAAAGCGCTTCGGCGATGCCGATCTTGATGTCCGCGGCCTGCGCGGTGGAGAGGCCGCCCGCGGCCAGGAGCGAGAGGAACAGAATCTTGCAGGTGCTGCGCATGATGATGAAACCCTTATGTCGGCTTTCGATCGGGTGCGGGGGAATGGGCGAATTGCCAAGCATTCCGGCGCGGTTTGTGATCCCAAAACGCACTACGTGACGGATTTTAGTGCAAGCCACTGTCGATGAAAATGCGCAATGACGCGGATTCAGGTCCCGTTCAGCCCTGCGGGCCCGGCAGGTCCCCGGCGAACCCAGATCAGACGCGCAATGCCGTCCGCGGCACACCAGACGAGCGCATTCTGTCCGAAGCGGCGGGCCAGATTCAGCGCCTCGGGCAGCGGCAGGCCTGGAATCCAGGCGCTGGGCTCGTCTGGCCATAAACCCAGTGGGTCGATGCTTCGTCCCGGAAGCCAGGCCCGACCCTCCCGGGACAGCGTCCGCTGCAGGGCCCGCATGCGCCGGGCATTGGCCGCAGGCCGCAACCTGCGGCTGCGCGGGTTGCAAGCGGTCAGGAAAACACTGCACGCGCAGCTGTGGCGCCGGTGCAACATTTCCAGGTCCGGGTCCGCCCATCCGATGCGCAGGGTCAGGGTCGGGGCGGCGTCGATGCGATAGAGCGCATCCCGGTAGGCTTGTACCAGGGGCGTCATGTTCGGCGTCGTGGCGGGCCGGCCAGCTCGGCATGCCGGTGGCAGTTAGTCGTGTGGTCCATCAGGCAGCCGATCGACTGCAGGTAGGCTTGGCAGATGGTGGGACCGACGAAGGTGAAGCCATGGCGCTTCAGCAGCCGGCTGAGCACCTGAGCCTCGGGACCCGCCGTGGGGATCTCTTCAACGCCAGCGTAGTCGTGGATTTTGGGCTGGCCGTCGACGACCGACCAGATCAGTTCGACCGGATCGGACAAGGCCAGCCAGGCGCGCGCATTCGTGCCCGCCGCCCGCAGCTTCAGGCGGTTGCGGATGATGCTCGTATCCCGCATCCGGTCCTGTACCCAATCGGCATCGGTGCGGGCCAGCGCCTGGGGATCGAATCCGAACAGGGCCGTCCGGAATGCTTCCCGCCGGCGCAGGATGGTGAGCCACGACAGCCCGGCCTGAAAGGCTTCCAGGATCAGCATCTCGAAGAGATGATGCGGATTCCTCGAGGGCACGCCCCATTCCTGGTCGTGATAGCGGATGTAGAGCGGATCGTCGGTGCACCAGCGGCAGCGCGCGGGGGTGCCGCCGGCTATGTCTACCGGGGAGGGGGTGGGCGAAGCGGCAGTGGGCATGGGAGTCGGATGCCGGTCGGGGCAATGAGTCGGCCGGGGCGATCAGCGCCGACGGCCCACCAGTGATCCCAGCAGGCCGCGCACCAGTTGGTTGGCTGCATTGCGCACCATGCTCCTGGCCACGGACTGGACGACACCGTCCCGATGACCGCCGCGAGGCCCCGTGGATCCGAAGAGGAAATCGCCGATCGCGCCGCCCATGCCGCCGGCGTCCTGGCCGGAGGCGCCGTTTTCCGTCGCGCCCCGGCCTGCGCCGGAAGTTCTGTTCGCGCCTGGTTCCGCCGCATCGGGTCCCTGGGCGCGCCGCTGCAGGATCTCGTAGGCGGATTCGCGGTCCATCACCTGGTCGTATTTGCCTCCCACCAGGGATGCCGACCGGAGTGCCTGGCGCTCGTCAGGGGTCGCGGGGCCGATGCGGCTACCCGGCGCAGCCATCCAGACGCGCGCGGTTGGGACGGGCTGCCCTTTGGCGTCCAGCAGCGATACCAGGGCTTCGCCCACGGCCAGTTCCGTGATGGCGGCTTCGATGTCCAGGCCCGGACGAGGCCGCATGGTCTGCGCGGCCGTCTTGACGGCCTTCTGGTCGCGGGGTGTGAAGGCGCGCAGGGCGTGCTGCACCCGGTGGCCCAGCTGACCCAGGACCGTGTCCGGAATGTCGGCAGGGTTCTGTGTGACGAAATAGACGCCGACGCCTTTGGAGCGGATCAGGCGTACGACCTGCTCGATCTTGTCCAGCAGCGCCTTGGGGGCGTCCTTGAAGAGCAGGTGGGCCTCGTCGAAGAAGAACACCAGTTTGGGTTTGTCCAGGTCGCCGGCCTCTGGCAGCCGCTCGTACAGGTCGGCCAGCATCCACAGCAGGAACACGGCATACAGGCGCGGCGACTGCATCAGGCGGTCAGCCGCCAGGATGTTCACCATGCCGTGTCCCTGGGCGTCGGTACGCATCCAGTCGAAGACGTCCAGCATCGGTTCGCCGAAGAACTGTTCAGCGCCTTCGGATTCCAGGCGCAGCAGGCTGCGCTGGATGGCGCCGATCGAGGTCGCGGAGACCTGACCATAGCGGGTACGCAGTTCGCTGGCGTGGTCGGCGACGTATTGCAGCATGGTGCGCAGATCCTTCAGATCCAGCACCAGCAGGCCTTCGTCGTCGGCGACGCGGAAGGCCATGTTCAGCACGCCTTCCTGTGTGTCGTTCAGATCCAGCATGCGCGCGAGCAGTAGCGGCCCCAGATCCGACACCGTGGCGCGCACGGGGTGACCCTGTTCGCCGAAGATGTCCCACAGCGTGGTCGGGCAGGCGCCCCAGGCGGGTTCCGGCAGACCGAGGGACTGCAGCCGCTGGGTCAGTTTCGCGGTTGGGGTGCCCGTTTGGGAGATGCCGCCCAGGTCGCCCTTCACATCGGCCAGAAAGACCGGGGTGCCGATGCGGGAGAAAGATTCCGCCAGCACCTGCAGGGTGATGGTTTTGCCAGTCCCCGTGGCGCCGGTGATGCAGCCGTGCCGGTTGGCCATCTGGGGCAGCAGGGTCGCCTGGAAGTCGGGGTTGCGGGCGATGATCAGAGGCTCGGCCATAGAGGATCCCTGGTTTGGACGATGAAAGCTCAGGATACCCGAATGTGTGGCGCACCAGCGCCGAGTCGCCCGATCCGCGAAGCCTGGCCGAAGCCATCGGCGCGCAACAGGGTCAGGACCTCGTTGGCGGCTTCCGGGGCGCAGGCGATGAGCAGACCGCCGGAGGTCTGCGGGTCGGTGAGCAGCGCCTGGGCTTCTGCGGGCAGGCCGGCATCCAGCGTGATCTCACTCTGGCAGGCGCGCCAGTTGCGCCCGGACGCGCCTGTCTGGATCCCTGTCCGTGCCAGGTCCCGTGCCGGCGCCAGCCAGGGCAGCGCCGCATAGTCCAGTTCGGCGCTCAGCCCCGATCCCCGGCACATTTCCAGCGTGTGGCCCAGCAGGCCGAAGCCGGTGACGTCGGTGAGCGCATGCACGGCGGGCAGTTGTGCGAGCCGGGTGCCGGGGGTATTCAGGCGGGTGGTGCTGCCGATCATGGCCTGATAGCCGGCGTCGTCGAGTTGGTTTTTCTTCAGCGCGGCCGAGAGGATGCCAACCCCCAGCGGCTTGCTGAGGATCAGGATGTCGCCGGCCTGCGCCTGGTCGTTGCGCTTGATCTGGTCCGGGTGGGCCAGGCCCATGACGGCCAGGCCATAGATGGGCTCGACCGAATCGATCGAGTGTCCGCCGGCGATGGGGATGCCCGCCTGCTGGCAGATCGAGGCGCCGCCCGCCAGCACGGCTGCGATCGTGTCGTGCGGCAGCACGTTGATGGGCATGCCCACCAGGGCCAGCGCCATGATGGGGCGCCCGCCCATGGCGTAGATATCGGACAGCGCATTGGTCGCCGCGATCCGGCCGAAGTCATGGGGGTCGTCCACGATAGGCATGAAAAAATCGGTCGTGGCGATCAGCGCCTGATCGTCGTTGAGGCGATACACGGCGGCGTCGTCCGAGGACTGTGTGCCGACCAGCAGATCGGGGAATAGACTGGCGGGCAGGGCGTTGCGCATCAGGCTGGCCAGCACGTCGGGCGCGATTTTGCAGCCGCATCCCCCGCCGTGGGAAAGGGATGTCAGGCGAGGAGTCGTGGTTTCGGTCATGATGGAGATGTTCCAGGTGTTTCAGGCCGCTCGTGGTAGCGGATTCGGTTTTCTGTCAGGCTGCGATCAGGAAGCAGGAGTTGGGACGAGCAAGCCGCACTGCCGCATCAGCGCCAGTGCCTGCTGGCGTCCATCGGCATCCGTCGGGTCGTAGTCGAAGACGGGGGCTTGTGCCAGCCCGTCATAGTGGCTGTGGCTGCTGCGCCGGTAGGCCGGATCGTAGTGGTCCTGGACCAGCGCCTGGAACAGCTCCGCGCGCCGGTCGGCGTCGATCAGTGTCTGCCAGTCGTGGATGGTCTGCCGGCTGTGCAGCCCCACGAGCCGTTCCAGTGTCTGCTTGAATGCGTCCGGCGCGTCGAACAGGTGGCGGTAATCCTGCAGCAGGAATTCGATGCGTTGCGGCAGCGTGGCCTGCACGCGCACGCAGCGCCCGCCATGCATGGCCTGCAGCAGCGCATCGGGCAGGCTCAGTTGGCCGATGCGGCGGCTTTCAGCCTCGATGAAGACCGGGTGTGCCGGGTCCAGGCCGTCGATGGCGCGCAACAGCGCCGATTCGAAGCCGCGCTGACTGGGTTGTGGCTGTTCAGGCAGATCGCCCAACAACGACCCGCGATGGCGGGCCAGGCCTTCCAGGTCCAGAATCTGGGCGCCTGCTTGGCCCAGGGCCTGCAGCAGCCGTGTCTTGCCCGAGCCGGTCGGGCCGGTCAGCACGATGCAGTTCAGTCGGGCAGGTGCCGTTTCCAGGGTGTCGATCACATGACGACGCCAGGTCTTGTAGCCGCCGTCCAGCTGCCGCGCGCGCCAGCCGATCAGGTTGAACCAGGTCGTCATGGAGCCGGAGCGCTTGCCGCCGCGCCAGCAGTAGATCAGTGGCCGCCAGTTTTGGGGGCGATCCGCGAACAGGGTTTCGAGATAGCCGGCGATGTGGCGCGCCACCAGGGCGGCGCCCAGACGCGTGGCCTTGAACGGGGATTCCTGGGCATACATCGTGCCGATCAGGACGCGTTCCTCGTTGCTCAGGACGGGCGCGTTGATCGCGCCGGGGATGTGGTCGTCGGCGTATTCCGCCGGGGTGCGGACGTCGATGATCTCGTCGAATTGATCCAGGGATTCCAGGCCGCAGCGCAGGGAGCCGGGCGGGTGTGCAGGGCGATTCATGCGGGGATTGTAGATCCGCCACCCGGGGTGGTGGGGGCCGGCGGGTATGCGAGGATCAGACCTTGCCGCGCACGATGATGGGTTGCAGGATCACGGCGCCGATCACGACCACGACCCCCAGGTAGAACAGCGGGCTGAGCTCCATCTGTTCGCCCAGTAGCGGGATCGCGATCAGGATCGCGTAGACCGGTTCCAGATTCGTGGCCATCTGCATCGTGAAGGCGCTGATGTGGCGCAACACCTTCATCAGCAGCACGAAAGGTGCCAGCGTGCATCCAACCGCGAACACCACCAGCAGCCAGGCATCCTGCCAGCCGGGCAATTGCAGCGCGGCGCCGGTGTGCGGGATGACGGGGGCGAGGATCATCAGGGACAGGGCGCCCGCGGTCATTTCCGTGCCGGTGACCACCAACGCGCCGGCACGGTCCACCATCCGCTTGTTGAAGACGCTGAATGCGGCCAGGAAGAAGGCGGAGGCCAGCCCGACGGCCAGTCCCAGGTACATGTCGGACGGGATGCCGCCGACGATCAGCGCCATGCCTGGGATCAGGGCGACACCCAGCAGAAGTTCCCGCGCATTGAACGGCCGCCGGGTGATCAGCGGTTCGATGATGGCAAGAAAGATGGGGCCGGCCGCCAGGCAGATCGCGCCGACCGAGGCATTCGACAGTTTGATCGCGCCGTAGAACAGAAGCCAGCTGACTGCCAGCAGCAGTCCGATCGCGGCGTAGGCGCCGGTCAGCCGCCATGGCATCCGTCGAAGCTGGTGCCGGACGCTGGGCAGTGCCAGCAAGGCGATGCCCGTGATCAGCATACGCCACCAGACAAGTGACAAGGCATCCAGGGAGATCAGACGGCCGAAGATCGGCGTGAACCCCCACAGGATCACGCATAGGTGAAGCTGCAGGTAAGCCTTGGTGGTGGTGGACACGGATAGGGTTCGAAGTGTGCGGGCCGCAGGTCGGGACGAATCCGGCGCAGCCGCCGCGTTAGGCCCCGTGAGAGGGTCGGATCCCGGGGGTGGTGGGTGCTGAGGGGCTCGAACCCCCGACCTACGCCGTGTAAAGGCGCCGCTCTACCAACTGAGCTAAGCACCCGGGTACCGCACCGTCGCCCGGACGGCCAGGGCGCAATTATATCGGTGCCAGGCAAGCGGGGCAAACCATGGCAGGCGCGCAGACGCCGATCGGGCGACGAGCCAAAATGAAAAGGCCACCGGAAGCGGCGGCCTTTTCATGCGCGGGAACCGATCAGTTCACGGCGTCCTTCAGGGCTTTGCCCGGACGGAACTTCGGCACCCGGGCTTTCTTGATCTTGATGGCCTCGCCGGTGCGGGGATTGCGGCCCGTGCGGGCGGCCCGCTCGGAGACGGCGAAGGTGCCAAAGCCCACCAGGGTGACCGAGCCCTTCTTCTTCAGGGTGGTCTTCACAGCACCGACGAAGGCTTCCAGGGCGCGGCCGACGTCGGCCTTGGACAGATCGGTTTTGGAGGAAATATGCTCGATCAGCTCGGTCTTGTTCATTTAAAAGATACCCCTGAGGTTTATTGTCACCCGATGGATGATCCATCGGGTTATTTGATGGACGTGTCTGGTGTCATGCCATCCCGCCCGGCTGGTGCTGCCCGGGGCCGCACAGTCTGTGATCGGACCCCGGCCGGACTTG
This sequence comes from Castellaniella sp. MT123, assembly GCF_039614765.1. NCBI lineage: Bacteria > Pseudomonadati > Pseudomonadota > Betaproteobacteria > Burkholderiales > Alcaligenaceae > Castellaniella > Castellaniella sp. MT123. The sequence continues at coordinate 1,438,304 of NZ_CP154879.1, read as the reverse complement.
GTGGCTAAGGCGTATTAAGCCTTCGAATGGCGGGCAGTGTCAAGCGAAAAACCGCTGAAGAACCGCGTATTTCCTGACGTTCATTAAAGCCAGCGTTGATTCTACGGGTATACCCGGACATCTCAGCGTATCTCGAGGGCCTGTGCAAAATCGTCGATCAGATCGGCTTCGTCTTCGATTCCAACGGAGATGCGCAGGAATCCGTCGGGGATACCCATGAGCGCCCGTCGCTCGGCGCCCATTTCATAGTAGATCGTGTGCGCTGCCGGCAGCACCAGCGTGCGGTTGTCACCCAGGTGGGTGGCCAGGGCCGCCACGTGTAAACGGTTCAGGCAGGCGAAGACGTCGGTCTGTTCCTTCAGCACCACACCCAGCAAGCCGCCATGGCGCCCGCCAAAGAATTCCGTGGAGCGGGCGTGCTGCGGATGGTTGGGCAAGCCCGGATACTGGACCCGTTCCACCAGCGGGTGGTCATCCAGGAAGTGCGCCAGCGCGAGGGCGTTGGCGCAAATGCGGTCCATGCGCAGGCCCAGGGTCTCGGCGCCGGCGGCCAGACGGTGGGCCACATCGGAAGACAGGGTGCCCCCCATGTCGCGCAGGCCTTTTTTCTTGATCTGCATGAGTCCCCAGGTATGGGGATCGTCCTTGCGGTAGGCCTCGTGGATGTGGGGAAAATGGGTCCAGTCGTACAGGCCTGTCTGGGTGACCGCGCCGCCCAGGGCGTTGCCGTGTCCGCCGATATGCTTGGATAGGGAATTGACCACCAGCGAGGCGCCGAAGTCGCGCCCCGGGCGCAGATAGGGCGACGACAGGGTGCTGTCGACCACATACACCAGCCGATGGGCCTGGCACAGATCGCCGATCGCCTTCAGGTCGGCGACCTGGGTGCCAGGGTTGGCGATGGTTTCCACGAACACCATGCGGGTGTTCGGACGCAGGGCCGCCTGGACTTGAGCGACGTCGGTCGCATCCACCAGACTGAGTTCTACGCCGAAATTTTCCAGCGTCATCAGCAGGCTGTTGGTGTTGCCGAAGATGTACTTGCTGGCGATCAGGTGGTCGCCCTGGCGCAGCAGGGCGAAGAACACGGCGTTGAGTGCCGCCATGCCGGTGGCGAACGCGACCGTGCCGTTGCCCTGTTCCATCATCGAGATCTGCGTTTCCAGGGCCGCTGTAGTCGGCGTGCCCGTACGGGCGTAGGTGTAGCCCTTTTTGCGGTTCTGGAAGACGGCGGCCAGTTCGTGCGCGTCCCGGTAGGTGTATTCGGTGGACGGGTGGATGGCGGCGTGAACCGAGCCATGCTCGGTATCGGCGCGGTGGCCGAAATGGACGGTCTGGGTCGTGAAACCTGGGGCTGACATGGTGTGCGGCAAAAGTGGCGAAGATCCCGGCATTATGCGCTTTTTCAGACCAGGCGCTGGCGCACGGTCTCGTACAGGCAGACGGCGCTGGCGACGCTGACGTTCAGGCTTTCGACGGAGCCCCGCATGGGGATCGAGACCAACTCGTCGCAGGTCTCGCGCGTCAGGCGGCGCATGCCTTCGCCTTCCGCGCCCATGACCCAGGCCATGGCGCGTCGCGCATCGACGTCGTGCAGGCTGCGACTGGCGCCATCGTCCGTGCCCACCAGCCAGACGTCGCGCTCGCGCAGAGTGCGCAGGGTGCGTGCCAGATTGGTGACCATCAGGTAGGGGACCGTGTCGGCGGCGCCGCAGGCCACGCGCTGCACGGTCGTATTCAGGCCGACGGCGCGGTCCTTTGGAGCGATGACCGCATGGACGCCGGCGGCGTCCGCCGTGCGCAGGCAGGCGCCCAGATTATGCGGATCCGTGACGCCGTCGAGCACCAGGAGCAGGGCTGGTTCCTGGCGGTCTTCCAGGGTGTCCAGCACTTCGTCGACGGCGACGGCCAGCGGCCTGGGACGGGCGAGGGCAACGATGCCCTGGTGGCGCACGCCATGCGCCAGGCCATCCAGGCGCTGGGCGTCAGCCGCATGCCAGCGCACGCCGGCGGATTCCAGTTGCTGGATGCAGCGCTGCATGCGGGCGTCCTGCCGTGTCGTGTCCAGGTAGACGTCGCGGATGGAGTCGGGCGCATGGCGCAGTCGGGCCTGCACGGCGTGAAAGCCGGCCAGAATCTGTTGGGATGACATGGTGTTCCTGAAAGGGCGGTGTGCCCGGTGCGTTCCGCCCGGGCCGTGTCCGTTATTGTAGAGCCCGTCCGCCAGGATCAGGCGGTCGGATCCTGGCGCGGAGAGTGAATGACGACGGGTTGGAAATCAACCGGTCGTCATCGAGCCTCGGCCGTCAGTTGTGTCGCTTGCGCGGAGTTTCCTGACGGGCTGCGCGTTTGGCGTCGGCGCGGCGCTGGCGGGCGGTGGTGCCGCGCAGGGCGGCCGGCTTGGCGCCTGCCGCCTTTTTGTGCGGCCGCTGCGCGCCGCGGGGTTCGCCTTCGATTTCAGCCTGGAGGGACTTGAAGTCCTCGCCCCGGACGGGACGGAAGTCGATGCGGCGTGCTTCCAGGTCCACGCGTGACACCTGCACCTGCAGGGCATCCCCCAACTGATAACGAAAGCCTGTGCGCTCGCCGCGCAGTTCGTTCAACGCCTCGTTGTACTGGAAGTAGTCGCTACCGAGTTCGGAAATGTGAACCAGCCCATCCACGTACAGGGTGTCGAGCGTGACGAAGACGCCAAAGCTGGTGACCCCGCTGATGCGGCCGCTGAAGACCTCGCCCACATGCTCGCGCACGAACCAGCATTTCAGCCAGGCTTCGACATCGCGGGAAGCATCGTCCGCGCGCCGTTCGCGCGCCGACAGCAGCGCCCCCAAGGCGTCCCAGGCGTCGTGCTCGTTGACCTTGGCGGGCAGCGAGGGATCGGCCGGGGTACCCGGCAGGGTCGGCGGCTGATAGCGCTGTTTATGCAGGATGCCGCGGATGACGCGGTGCACCAGCAGATCCGGATAACGCCGGATGGGCGATGTGAAGTGCGCGTAGTGTTCGTAGGACAGGCCGAAGTGGCCGGTCTGTTCCGGGCTGTAGATGGCCTGCTGCATCGAACGCAGGCACATGGTCTGGATCAGTTCGAAATCGGGGCGCGCGCGGCTGGCCTGGATCAGTTTGGCATAGTCGGCGGTCTGCGGATCGTCGCCGCCGTCCAGCGTCAGCCCGATGTGGCGCAGGTAGTCGCGCAGGGTCTGCAGCTTTTCCGGGGTGGGGCCGTCATGCACGCGAAACAGTGCCTGACGCTTGTTGCGCACGATGAAGTCGGCCGCGCAGGTATTGGCGGCCAGCATGCATTCCTCGATCAGCTTGTGGGCATCGTTGCGGGTATAAGGTTCGATCCTTTCGATGCGGCCCAGCGGATTGCAGACGATGCGGGTTTCGACCGTATCGAAGTCGATGGCGCCACGCGACCGGCGTGCCTGTGCGAAGGCCTGGAAGAGTTCGTAGGCTGTCTGAACGTGCGGATACAGATCCCCCAGGTTCTGCGCGGCCGGTCCCGTGGGCTGCTGCAGGGCCGCCCAGATGTCGGTGTAGGTGGTCCGCGCGTGGGAATGGATGACGGCCTCGTAGAACTGGTAGGCCACGACGGTGCCGGCTTTTGCGCCGCTCGCCGGAATCATCATGTCGCAGACCATCACCAGACGGTCCACGTCCGGATTGAGGGAGCAGATGCCGTTGGACAGGGCCTCGGGCAGCATGGGAATCACCCGGCGCGGGAAGTAGACGCTGGTGCCGCGATCCAGGGCGTCGTCGTCGAGGGCCGAGCCGGGCTTCACGTAGTGGCTGACATCGGCGATCGCCACCAGCAGACGCCAGCCGGGGCGGGCGCGTTTTTCGGTGCCCAGGTCGGTGGCCATGCAGAACACGGCGTCGTCGAAGTCGCGGGCGTCTTCGCCGTCGATCGTGATGAATGGCACGTCGCGCAGATCGATGCGCCCGGCAGTTTCGCCGTCGCGGACCTGGTCGGGGATGGAGTTCAACTGGCGCAGCGTGGCTTTGGAAAACTCGACCGGCACGTCGAATTTACGCACGGCGATCTCGATTTCCATGCCCGGATCGTCGATTTCGCCCAGGACTTCAGTGACGCGGCCCAGCGGTTGAATATGGCTGGCGGGCTGGCGCAGGATCTGCACCGTCACCACCTGGCCGGGTTCGGCGCCACCGGAGTCCTGGGGGGCGATCAGGATGTCGTGCTTGATGCGTTGGTCTTCGGGGGCAACCACGAAGGTGCCGTGTTCCTTCAGGAACCGGCCGACGAGCTTCACCGTGCGGCGTTCCAGGACCTCGACGATGGTGCCTTCGGGGCGGCCCCGGTATTCGCCGGAAACCCTGACCCGCACCCGGTCGCCATGCAGGACCTTGGCCATTTCATGGGTCGACAGGAACAGGTCCCGGCTGCCATCGTCCGGAATCAGGAATCCGTAGCCATCCCGGTGCCCCTGGACGGTGCCCGATATGAAGGCGGTGTCGCTGCAGATCTGCAACCGACCCTGCGCGTTGAAGCGTATCTGGCCATCGCGTTCCATGGCCTTGATGCGGCGGATGAAGCCGGTGGACAGGGGAATCGAGGCGTGCGTGGCGTCCGCCAGCGCTTCGAGCGAGAGTAGTTTTTCAGCGTGGCGCAGGGTGTCGAGCACCTGTTCGCGGCTGGGTACGCTAGGATCGAAATCCGGCGGCAGGTCGGCCGTTGGCGAGGAGGAAGCGTCGCGGTTATTGTCGTTGTTGGTTCGCTTTTTCAAAGGCTGTTTGCATCCAAAAAAAATGTATTGTATAGTTCTGTCTTCGCCGAAACAACGCAACAAAAACGCAGAGATTCGACGAAAGCAATAGCATACACGTTATGCCGTGCCCAGGTGGCGGAATTGGTAGACGCGCATGGTTCAGGTCCATGTGCCGCAAGGTGTGGAGGTTCGAGTCCTCTCCTGGGCACCACTTCTTAGTTTTAGGAAGTCCAATATAGTCCGATGTGATCCGACATCGAAAAGCGAAACCCGCATGAACATTGAGTTCTGCGGGTTTTTTGCTTTCAGCGGGTCCAATGTCGTCCGATGTTCGTTCAACTGAATCTATTGCTTTTGGGTACCAATTTGGGTACCTTGGATGGGTACCTGACGCCAAAGTACCCAATCCCATGCCGAAACTCGCCCAGCAAATCAGCGACCTGGCCGCTCGAAAGGCCCGCCCGAAAGATGCCGCCTATACGTTGGCTTCTGGCAACGGCCTGCACCTGGTCATCCAGCCGTCAGGGTTGAAGCAATGGCAGGTGCGCTACCGCACCCCAGACGGCAAGCGCGGAAAGAAGATCGTGGGGGTGTACCCCGAGATGAGCATTGCCGACGCTCACAAGGCTGCCGAGGAACTGCACCAGCGGGTACGGGTGGGCGCGCAGCCGGTGGGGATGGTCGACCGCATCAAGGCGGCGAACCGGGCCAAGACCGAGGATGAGATAGAAGCGGAACGGGTGGCCGCCGATGCACTGGCCCACTCATTCACGATGCTGTCTGATGCCTGGCTGGCGGATCGCAAGCCGGGATGGGCCACGGCCACCTATGACAAGGCGGTATTCATCGTCAGGAAGCGCCTGCAGCCCTTCATCGGCACCCTGGACGTGCGCACCATGGCCAGCAAGGACGTGGTGGACGTGCTGCACCAGATGGGTACCGATGCGCCATCATTGGCCAGGAAGGCCCGCCAGTACCTGAATGGGGTGATTGAGTACAGCATTCAGCGCGGCATGCGCGGCGATGACCAGGTGCTGAGGCTGCGTGGCGTGCTGCCCAAGTACCGCAGTGGCCACATACCGGCCATCACCAAGGTGCAAGGTATCGGGCCACTCATGCGAGCGGTCGACACATACCCCGGCGTCATCGTGCGCGCCGGCCTGCTGCTGGCCGCCTACACGGCTTGCCGCCCGGGTGTGGTGGCTTCTGCTGCCTGGTCGGAAATCGACCTTGACCGGGCAGAATGGACGATCCCGGCGGCCAAAATGAAGATGCGTCATGAACACATCGTGAGCCTGCCCACCCAGGCGGTGGCGCTGCTGCAGGGCGTGCGCCAGTACAGTGACGGTGAATACGTCTTCCCGGGCAGTCAGAGCAACGAACACATGCACCGGGACGCCTTGAGCAAAGCCTTGCGGGATATGGGCTTCAAGGGGCGGCACGCTACCCACGGGTTCCGGGCCATGCTGCGGACCGTGGCGCGCGAACGGCTAAAAATCGATGTGGATGTGCTGGAAGCCCAGTTGGCCCACGCAAAGAAGGATGAAATCCAGGCGGCCTATGACCGGGCACGGTTCGAGGATGAACGGCGCCAGGTGATGCAGACCTGGGCGGATTTCCTGCAGGAGCAGGCAGGACAGAAAACTATCGTCGAGATGCGGCGGGCGTAATCGAGTACGCCAGCACCTAGCCCGACGGGGCGAAAAGCCGCAAGCCTAGCGGCCTGGTGCTGGCACCTATCTATGGGCACATGCTGAGGCGGCGTGTATGAGCGAAACCGAAGAAGAAGTAAGCCTGTCGCATTACGACTTGCTGGAAGAGTTCACGGCCCATGAGGCGGCCTGTCTCATTGCCGGCCTTGACCCAGTGCACTGGGAGACTGAGCGGGAAACCTACAAAGGGCCGGTATCGACCATCAAAAAAGCAATGGCCCGTGATTGGGAGCGCACATATCACACGGTTCACCAAGAAGCTGAGCAGTGGGAAAAGGCAAAATCCCCAACGCCTGATGAACCCTGGCGCAGGGATGGGGAATTCCTGCCAAGTCAGGATTTTTGGATGGACTGGGACATGTTTTGTCTCGTCGGCCTCGTCGACGTATTGGGGCGTACAGGCCCTGTAGATGACCCGGCCTTCGATGAAATCGTATTTCACCGGGAAGACATCGCCGCCTGGCTGAGGGCCAGGCGATACAGGAGTGCCCACTATTTCTGGACCGAGGGGGACAGCGAGCAAAAGGCGAGCGAGATACCCAGCCAACCAGAGGTGGAACGGGATAGGCTCTTGCGACTTGTCGGTGCGCTGGCGCTGTTATTGGCGGAACGGCCCGGCAGGTATAGACGGGGCGACAGGCCAAATGCGTTGCAAATTGCTGAGGCTACGGCGGAATTGATGTCCGCCATGCCCGATGCGAATTCCCGTGGATTGGGTAATTCGAACATTCGTGCAAGCGTCAGCGAGGGGGTGACTTTGCTGTTGAAGTGAATTTGCCAGTGGCAAATGCTTTTGCCAATTGGCAAAACGCTAATTTAAAAGCCCATAGCATTCATCCATCGTCGTCTAACAGATACCGATGGAACTATGAGCGATACCGACACTGCCCAAGCGGCAATCCCTGACACCCAGCTGCCTGCCACCGGGTTTTCCCGCCAGCCGGCCGTGCGCAAGTTCGCGGGCGGCGTCGCATCCTCAACCCTGTGGCTGTGGGTGCGTCAGGGGAAAATCCCTGCCCCTGTGAAGATCAGCCCCCGCGTAGCCGCGTGGCGTAATGAGGAACTGCACGCCTGGGCGACTGACCCGCTGGCCTGGCAAGCCCAGCACAAGGGGCTGTGACCATGGGCGAATCAGCGATTGCGCAATCCCACGGCCTGCGGCATACTGTCCCTGCACGCAAAACAAAGCGTGCCGGGTTTGGAAGCCTGTACAGTCAAAGGCGGAGCATCCGCCACCTACCTATGGTGGCGTTTTTGTATCCGCGTGCCATGGCACCCTTTGGGCGGCGGTGGTGGGGGCACTTCGGTGCGCTGGTTTCCTTTGACGCCAGTCTTCCAACCCCGCCACTTGCTGCCCACCATCGTTTGGAAGCGATGTGGGCGGGTCAACCGTCAAAGGAGCCGACCATGGCTGCATTACCCACACCTGCGCGTTCTGCGCACACCTTCCCCCTGACCGAACGTGAGGCCCGCCATTCGGCACGGCTTTGGTTCATCGGTACCCCATCCCTGACCCTTACTGACTGGCGCGACACCCGGTGTCGGACGCATTGTGCTGGCCTGCCGGAGCTGCCTGAACGGGCGACTGTCTTCAATGCCGAATTTGCGCGTGAAATCGCGTCCATCATCGCGGGGGTGAGCCATGAATAAGCAACAGTCCCAGGCCGCTAATATGCCGGTCACCTTTGAACAGGCCAAGCAGGCCATCATCAAACTGGTGGTGACGCGGGGGCGGAGTCAGGCGGTGGCCGTGCTGGCCCGCTTTGGCGTTGAGAACCTGACCCGCTTGCTCCCCTCGGAGTATGGCGCCCTGGTGGACGCCTGCCAGGGTGTGCGGCCGTCGCAGATGGTCAAGGGGCAGGCATGAGTGCCGGCCTGTTGATGGCTGAGAAAATGCTGATGCCGCTGGCTATTGAAATGCTTCAGTTTTCCCAGCGGCTGCAACGTGGTTGTTGGGAAAACTGGGACATCGAGGCAGCGCAGCATTTGCTCAATGCCGTGCAACGCATGCCCGCACCTTTCACCGATGGCGAAGACCTGAGCAAGCACGCCAGCGCGTGCCGGGTGGCCGCCCAGTGGGGCGGCGAAACCCAGCAAGCGGGGCAGTGACATGGCCTATACACCCCCGCCCTTTACCCCTCAGCACGTCATCCCGGCATACCCCGGCTTTTTCACTCTTTCCCTGGTCGATGGCAGCGCCGATTTGTGGCGCACCCCCGTGGTGGGATTTGCCGTGGACAGTGCTGGCTGCACGCTGCCGATAGGCCCGCAGGGGCTGATTGATGACTATCGGGCCATCCTGAACCCGGACGGCACCGTGGAAGGCTTTGACCAGCAGTGGGAATCGGCCGAGGCCTTCCTGGCCAGCGTGGCCAGCGTGGCCCGATCCCAGTCACACGGTGATGTGGGCGTAATCCGCGACTCCTCGCAAACGCGGCTGCAGTCAGCACGGGAAAGTGAAGAATGACCATTCCATCCACCCAACTCGCGCAGGCCCAACTTGCGCAGGCCTCGCTGATCGGCAACATCGGTGGGGGCGTCATGTCCGCCGCCGGTAGCTACTACGGCGCGCAGGAGCAGCGGGGCAACCTCGATTTTCAATCGAAGATGTCGGGCATCAACGCCGGCATCGCCGACACGAACGCGAACACCTTGCTGACCATCGGCAACGCGAATGCGGACGCCATTGAAACCGTGGGCAGCTACAACGCCAAGATGGCCGAACTGGGTGCGCAATCCGCGTTGCTCACCGGCCAGAACCAGGTCATGCAGCAGACGCTGCGTGCGGGCCAGGTGGCGGGCACACAGCGTGCAGTCATGGCGGCTCGGGGTGTCGATCTGGGCGAGGGCAGTGCAGCCGAGGTGCAGGCCTCCACCGGGATGGTGAAGGACATCGACACGCACACCATTCAGTACAACGCCATGGGCCAGGCTCTGGGCTACCGGGAACAGGGCATGAATGCCCAGCTGCAGTCTGGCGTGCAGGCCATGAACGTGCAATCGAACGCCGATATGGCGGCCCTGAACCAGAAGTCCCAGGCTATTGGCCTGAACGCCACCAGCGCATTGCAGTCCGCCAGTGCTGACGGTATCAACCCCGCGGGCTCTGCGGCAGGAACCCTGCTCACGGGCGCCGGCAAGGTCGCCCAGAGCTGGTACCGGTACCAGCAAAGCAGCGGTAGCGGTGATCCGCTGGGTGATTTCATCAAAAAGAACGGGTGGGCTTAACCACCCCTACTGGTCCTCTAAAAATGTCCGATAACCAATACCCTCCCGGCATGGCCGACGCCATTGCCCAGTTCGCCCAACAAGAGCCGGGCAGGACATCCGTGGATTCCTGATGGGTCAGGAGCCTCGGCAGTAAGACGATGCCCGACGACGACGCACACCGGGCGCGCAAGGATGGCACCAGGCCGGACGCCAGACCGGATGCCGAACTTTGGCAACATGACTGGAAGGTGACCAATGCTGACTGCTGTCGCAAGCGAAGCTGCACTGATCGATGCCGCGACGGATGAGGAAATCGCCGCGTGGCTGTCCAAACAGGAAGGCCGGCCGGTGACGGTGGCAGAAGTGCGGCGCGTCGTGGCCGGTGCCATGCACAGGGTACGGCGGGAACTGCTGATGCGAGGTTTCACACCCGACGACCTGATACCCGACGCGCCACGGGGGCGGTTCAACCCATGAGACGGTACGCAGTTAACGAAGGCAACCTGCGCATTGGTGAAGACCACCCCCGTGCCCGGTACACCAATACGGAAATTGACCTGGTGCTGAAGCTTCGCGGCCAGGGGGACAGCTATGGCGAGATTGCACGCAAAATGGACATGCCCAAGGCCACGGTTCAGGCAATCTGCAACGGGCGTTCCCGGTGTCAGGTTCCCGCCCAGTACCGGACGGAGCAGCCGCCCCCGACCAGGAATGAGAAAACGACGATAGGGAGCCCCCACGATGGCGGCACAAAAAAGGTACACCCCTGAACTTGCGGCGGAAGTTGTGCGAGGTTAGCCCAAGCCGTTATTTTTGGGTACCAGTTTGGGTACTTTGAAAGTGTGCGTACCTGGAAAGTGGCGTGTTTTCTGATTGTTTGCTGCCTCTCCTGACCACTTCTTAGTTTTAAGAAGTCCAATATAGTCCGGTGTGATCCGACATCGAAAAGCGAAACCCGCATAGACAATCAGTCTTGCGGGTTTTTTGCTTTCAGCGGGTCCGATAGCGTCCGATGTTCGTCCAGTTGAAGCTATCGTGTTTGAGTATCTTGTAGGTCAAATGCTCAAATCGGGTCCTCATGGGGCGCAGACTATCCCCAAGCTTGCCCAGCAGCTATCAGACGTGGCGATCCGCAAGGCCAGGCCGTGACCTCCTCCCACGTTATGGACATGCTTGGGTATGTGTCTCCCGGGAGTCAAATTGCTTGTCAGACGTCCCACTACTTCCACCCCCGCACCAGAAGGCACGTCCTACACGGTCAGGTCGATACCGTACATCATCCTGAGACGATCAACGAAAGCCGCCCGGTACTCTTCTGGCAACTGGTCGTGCATGGTCATGCATGCAGGTCGAAGATCCACGCCAGCGTCCTCGGCGTGCTCCATCAGCCCGGAGACCATGGCTCTGAGCACAATCACATCCATGGATACGTTGCGGATATCCACCATCAAGGAGTTGATGGAGCCACTGTGCCTCCCGAGAAGATCCAGGATTTGGCCGCCTTGGTCGTTTTCTTCCATCTGTCTCTCCTCGCATTGGTCCGGCTACTGGTCAGAGGCCGTAGCCACGCCAGAAGCCTCTCTACCTACCCTCAGGCGGCCGGACGCTGTTGATACGCTTCAGTTCCACCAGGATGGCGTCGAGCCGCTTCTTGATTCCGAACACCGCGAAGGGTAGGGCGATCCACAGAACCGCGAGTACTAAGCCAAGGATGACCCATACGATGGCGAATCCGCCCATCATGCCTGCCGTTGCTGCTTCGTTCATCATCTTTCCCCTTGCCCGTCAAACCCAAGCCAGAAGGCGCTACCTGCGAAGCACAGGCCAGTTTGCAAACGCAAACACCCAAAGCGCGATCAGGTTCACTACCGGAATGAATGCCAAGATGACCCAAGCCTTGCTGTATCCGGCCTTTCCCAAAATGATTGCTGCCGGGATCCCGATCAGTACGAGATAGCCTACAAGCGAAAATAACATTCCTGAGCCATTCATCATTTGCGGTACCTCTTCCTCAGTGCCCACCAGGCCTATAGTTCGAAGCCACACCAGAAGGCGCGGTCATCCGTTCCATGCCTCGGATGGATCCTTTTGGGATCACAGCCTGTCCGCTGCTACCGGTGGCAGTTTCTTCAACAGGATGTAACTTGCGCCGTCATGATACAGCGCAAGTGGCCGCAGTGAGAAGACATGCTTCCGTCCTCTGGCCGCTCTACGTCAGTGAGCGCCCCGAGGTCAGCGCCGCTCAATTGGTGTTTCTGTGGCTGGCGGATGCGTACCTGGTGCATGGAGATCAATAGCTCGGTAGGGCGCGGTACTTGCGTGGCCTTGGGGCTTTCGTCTGTCGGCTGAGCCCCTTTGTCCTGACCCCACACACCACGAAAGCTGCGTCGCATCCTTTGTGACGGGCCGCGCAGCTAATCGGTAGACATGGCTGCGCACGCGCGTTTCTCGTTACAAACGAATCGTGGCGGTTTCAGTCTGGGGCGGGGAAGAGGATTAGCATTTCCGCCATCGCCATCAGGCTACCTGCGGCTTCTGACCGGAGAGTGATGTGAAACGTACAGCCCTGCTTTTGATGACCGGCCTCTGCGCCTTTTCCGTGTCCGGCATCGCCCTGGCGGATGTCGACGTCGGGGTCTACCTGGGCGTCCCGGCACCGGTGTACGTGGCGCCCCCTGTGGTGTACGCGCCGCCGCCTCCGCCCGTGATCTACGAGGCCCCCGACGAGGTCTATGGCCCTGGTGTGGTCATTGTCGGCGGCAGGGCTTATCCCGGATGGGATCATGAGCGCGACCGGGATTGGCGGAGACCGTATGGGGCGCACGGTCATTGGAAGCGCCATCACCGCGATGACGAGAACGACGATTGAAGCCCTGATGCGCTGGACGGACATGTCTGCTTTCTAAGCATCCCCTGATTCCAGGCGCGGGACGTCATGTCCCCATCAGCAACGGGACTGCGGCGCGCCGTGCGGGGATGTCCGCTGTTGGCGCAACCATGGCCTCGGAATCGGACTCGTGCAACGTGAACGTCGCCACCAGATCCGCTAACGCATCGGCCTGATTGCGCAGACTTGTGGCGGCTGTGGCGGATTCTTCCACCAGACTGGCGTTCTGGCGGGTGACGCCATCCATCTGTGTCATGGCGGAATTGATTTCCTCGATGCCGGTGGTTTGTTCGCGGCTGGCGGCGCTGATCTCGCCCATGATGTCAGTGACGCGGCGGATGCTTTCCACGATGTCGCGCATCGTGGCGCCGGCCCGTGCGGCCTGCTCGTTGCCCTTGGCGGTGGCTGCAACGGACGTGTCGATCAACGCCTTGATTTCCTTCGCAGCCCCCGCGGATCGCTGCGCCAAGGCGCGCACCTCGGCGGCGACCACGGCGAATCCGCGGCCCTGCTCGCCGGCGCGGGCGGCCTCGACGGCGGCGTTCAGGGCCAGGATGTTGGTCTGGAAGGCGATCGAATCGATGACACCGATGATGTCGGCCACCTGCTGGGATTTGACGTTGATCTCGCCCATGGTGCCGACCAGTTCCGCGACGATCGTGCCGCCATCGGTGGCGGTGCGTGTGGCCGATTCCGCCAGGGTATTGGCCTGTTGGGCATTGTCCGCGCTTTGGCGCACGGTGGCAGTGATCTGTTCCATCGTGGCGGCGGTTTCGGCCAGGGAACTGGCCTGCTGCTCGGTGCGCGAGGACAGGTCCAGGTTGCCCGCCGTGATCCGGGCCGAGGCCGACGCGATCGCATCCGAGCTGCCGTGCACCTCGCCCAGCGCATGGCGCAGGTTGTCCGCCATGGCGCCCAGCGCCGACAGCAGTTGACCGATCTCATCCCGTCCGCGTGACTGGATCCGCACGCTGAGATCCCGTTGCGCGACGGCGCCGGCCAGGCCCACCGCGTGGCGCAGCGGCTGGATGATCGATCGCGTGACCCGCCAGGCGAACAGGGGCGACAGGATCAGGGCGAGCAGTGTGGCGATGGCCAGCACCGTCAGGCCCAGTTCGCTGGAGTGAGCGCTTTGGTCGAACAACTGCCGGACGGATTCGCTCTGGCGGGCGGACAACTGGTCGACTCGGCCCAGGTAGCCGGCGGTCATTTTCGGCAGTTGCTGGTTGAAGAACGCATCCGCCTCGCCGTAGTTGCCGCTGTCCAGATTCTTGAACGCCTGATCGCGGCTATCCAGATAGGTTTTGCGATCTTTCGCAGCCTGCCGTAGCAGCGCGGCCGTATCGGTGCCAGACAGCATGTCCGCCAGTTCCTGGCTGATTTTCTGGATCTGTGTGTCGGAGGTCGCGATCGAGGTCTTCAGCGCGCGCAGCGTATCGGGGTCGGCCGCCAGCGTGGCCTGTGTCTGGTTGGCGTTGATGCCCACCTGACGGGTCAGTTGCTGGATCAGATCGTTGGTCTTCAGCCGGTGGCTCAGTTCCTGATTGTCCCGTTGCGAATCCAGGATGCGCCAGGCACCGATGCCCGACAGGATAAGCAACAGGATGACCACGAAGCCAAATCCCAGGGTCAGTCGGGTGCTGATTTTCATGTCGCGCATGGCGTTGTCTCGAAGAGGCTCAATGCGGCGATCTTAGTCGGAATGCTTCAAATCATGACTATGCGATGTGATCTTTCTGATATGCCTGATCGTTATAGGGTTAAAGGGACATGATGACCTCGGTCTTCACGGCAGAAGCGACAGGGTTTGCCGCATGTCCGGTGCACAATATCCACATGGATCAACAAGAATGGAACGACCCCATGGACATGCCGATGAATGCCGATGATCTGCGCGATCTGCGCACGGCCCGTCAACTGCTGGAAAATCCTGGCCTGGTTGCCCGCATGACCAATCTGGTCGGTGCGCCGATCGAAAAAGGCCTGGACATGCTGCCTTCCGGCTGGCATGGCCGGATCATGGACATCACAAGAATGGCCTTGAGCAAAGCGGCGGATGTGGCGATTTCCACCCTGGATGATGCCCCTGGCAGGGGCGGTGCCGAGCGCTGGCACCAATGGGGGGCGGCGCTCAGTGGCGGAGTGGGCGGCTTCTTTGGCGTTGCCGGCCTGGCGGTGGAACTGCCCATCTCCACCACACTGATGATGCGTTCCATCGCCGCCATCGCCCGCAGCGAAGGTGAATCTCTACGGGATGACGACACGCGCAAGGCATGCCTGATGGTCTTTGCGCTGGGGGGCAAGGCCGGCGCCGATGATGCCACCGAAAGCGGTTATTACGCCGTGCGCGTGGCGCTGGCCAGGGCCGTCAGTCAGGCGGCCGATTATCTGGGTGCCCAGGTCGTGGCGGATCAGGCGGCCGCCCCCGCGATGGTTCGCCTGATCACCGTGGTTGCCGATCGTTTCGGCATCCAGGTCACCGAAAAGGTCGCTGCCCAGGCGGTCCCGGCACTGGGCGCCGCTGGCGGCGCGCTGATCAACACGCTGTTCATCGACCATTTTCAGGACATGGCGCGCGGTCATTTCGTCGTGCGGCGGCTGGAGCGGAAGTACGGGGAAGAGGTCGTGCGGGCGGTGTATCTGGCGTTGGGAGATGAATGAGGTGCCTGTCCTCGCTGAGGTGGCCTGCATCCGCGCATGTTCACGCCCGCACCTCCTGCCTCTGAAACGCCACATACCCGGCCGTGAACAGCACCACCACGGCGGCAATCAGTCCGGTGAACTGCGGCCACACGATTGCCAGGCTTTCCGACAGGGGCAGGGGGCTGCCCAATAGGGCTCCCTGCAGCTGCGACAGGAAGACCGGCCCCAGGGTGCGGGTGGCGGGGCTCAGCAGGGTGATGGCGGTATCGCTGAACAGGGTGGCGGGCGACAGGAGCAGCAGGCTGCGCTGCCAGGCGACGGTATGCAGGTCCACGCCGCCGCTCATCAGCGTCAGCAGATCAGGCGGGGCGATGGCCTGGGCCAGGGCCGGAGCCAGCATCGGCCACAACAGGGCGCAGAACAGCCACAGGCCCAGCGCCACCAGGGCGGACGTGGATGCCGAGCGGAACAGGATCGAGCACAGCAGCGCCACGGCCAGCCAGACGCCGGCATAGGCCAGCGCTGCGATCAGGAAGGCCAGGGACCGCAGGACTTCCTCGCCGCTGGGGGGCACGCCCAGCAGGATCAGGCCTGCGCCCATCACCAGCAGCCACAGGCACACCAGGCAGATGGCCAGGGCCGCCAGGCCGGCCAGGAATTTGCCCAGCAGCAGGGCGTCGCGGTAGATGGGCTGCGACAGGATGCGGCTGAGCGTACGGCGGCTGTATTCGCTATTGATGGCGTCGAACCCCAGGCCGATGGCGACCAGCGGAATCAGAAACCCCAGCAGCGCGGCGAACGATGGCAGGGGGGCGCGGGTGTCGGTGAACAGGCGCAGGAAGACGAAGGGATCCGACGAGGTCGTCTGGCGAATCCCTTCTATGGCGCTATATAGGGCTGCGGCGGCCGTCAGCACGATCAGCCATTCCAGCAGCCGCATGCGGGCGCTGCCCAGATGGTCGGCCAGTTCCTTGGACAGGACGGCGCCCAGGCCGTGCCAGGGCGATCCCAGGCGGGGTGTGCTCATGTCGGGGAATCCTTGGTGAAGGTCTGCCGGTAGATGCGCTCCAGGCTGGGGGAGTCCACGGTCAGATCGCGCAGCTGCGCGCCGGCCACCACGGCAGCCTGTGCGGCCTGGGCGCGCACGTCGCTTTCGGCCTGCAGGACGTAGTGGCCGGGTGCGTCGAGGCGCACGCTGCCGACGCCGGGGACGGCCGCCAGGACCGCCTGGATGTCGGGGCCATCGGCGTGAATGTGCACTTCGTGGCTGTGGCCGCCCAGTACCTGTCGGGCCAGGGCCTGCACCGGCCCCATCAGGGCGATGCGCCCCGTATTGAACAGTGCGACCCGGTCGCAGATGCGCTGCATCTGGTCCAGCAGGTGGGACGACAGCAGCACGGTGACGCCATCGTCGCGCAGCGATTCGATCAGGCGCAGGAACGATTCCGTGGATTGCGGATCCAGTCCGGAGGTCGGTTCGTCCAGAACGGCGATGGCGGCTTGCTTCAGCAGGATCTCGGCCAGGCCCAGGCGGCGGCGCATGCCGTGGGAGAACGTCCCCACACGCTGGTCGATGCGATCGGCCAGCCGGACGCGTCCCAGGGCTTGCTCGATGCGCGCGTCGCGCTCGTCCATTGGGATGCCGAGCAGCCGGGCGGTGTAGCGCAGGTTGTCGCGGGCGCTCAGGTGGTCGTAGAACCCCACGGAATCAGGCATATAGCCGACATGGCGTTTGACGGCCAGGGGATTGCGCCAGGGGTCCTCTCCCAGGACGCGGACCTGGCCGCGAGTGGCCTCGGTCAGGCCCAGCAGCATCAGGATGGTCGTGGTCTTGCCGGCCCCGTTGGGGCCCAGCAGGCCGAAGACCTCGCCGCGCCGCACTTCGAAATTCAGCGCCTGCACGACGGTGCGCGATCCGTAGTCCTTGCCCAGCCCCTGGGCGGCGATGGCCGGGGTGTCTCCTGCCATCGGAGTGGTAGCGGGTCCGTTCATGGCAGGCCCGCTCAGCGGCGGCCGTACCGGGCCACGGCACCGATCAGGATCAGCAGGGCGACGGCGATCAGGATGGCGCCGCTGACGCCCCACAGGCCCGACGTCGTGACCGATACCCGCAGGTCGCCGTCGGCCGACTGGCCTTCGGACCTGGCATGCAACTTCACCATGTAGTCGCCAGCCAGCGATTGCGCGGACGGCGTGATGCGGGCCTGGATTTCGGTCGTCTTGCCAGGTTCCAGCAGGGCCACCTGTTCAGGCTTGAAGTCGATCTTCCAGCCTGACGGCGCCCTGCCTTCCAGCTTGATGTCCTGGGCGGCGGCCGTGCCACCGTTATGCAGTTCCAGCGGAATGGTGCTGGTGCCGCCGATCTGGGCGCCCGCGCTCATCAGGCCGTCGCGGCCCGACAGGTCCAGGGCGGGCTGGCCGGTGATGTTCAGCTTCAGGTCCGTGGCGGCCTGCGCGCCGTCGGCCGCGACCTTGACCTGGATGTCGTGCTCGCCCGTTTTTGCGGATGCGGGTGGGCGCACGTGCAGCTTCACGTTTTTGGATTCGCCGGCCTTGATGGGCACCGCGCTGATCTGCTGGCTGCCGTAGCCTTCGGTGAACGAGGTATCGAAGTATCCGGGGGCGCTGGCGGTCAGGGCGGCCAGGACGTCCTGGCCGCTGTCGTTCCGGATGGTCAACTGGTAGTCAAACGAAGTGCGGGCCGAGCCGGACAGCTGGGGCAGGTCGGGTTGGACCGACAATTGCGCCGGCAGTTGTTTCGCCAGGGTGATGCCGATGGGCAGGCTCAGGTGGTGCTGGCTGCTGTTGGCATGCACCGTGAGGGTGCCCTGCTGTTGGGCTTCGCCTTTGGGGATGTCCAGCCGCAACTTCAGGGACAGGGTCTGATCGCTGCCCGGCATGGCGGACTCGACGGGCCGGCCGTCTCCCAGCAGGGTGGCCTTCCAGTCCTTGGGCACCCCATCCAGGGACAAGGTCAGTGGTTCCGGGGGCATGGCCTGGTTGCGCAGGTTCAGGGAGATGGTGGATGTCTCGCCCGCTTTCAGCGTCAGGGAAGGGAAATCGGTGGACAGGTAGATGCCTGGCGGGATGGTGTCGGCGGCCAGCGCGGCGGTCTGGAAGCTCAGGGCGCATAGGGCCGCCGCCCACAGGGCTACTAGCATTCTAGGCATGATTTTTTTGGCCTCTTATGATTGATCGGCATTGAATCCGGTCTCCAGACTCAAGGGACTCGCGATTCAGTGTTTGAGTTTCATCAGAAGTGTGTGACTTTGTTTCCACATTCGAGTTGGAAGTGGAGGAAAATTATTGGATTCGTTCAATCGACATTGAGAATAGTTTTCATTATTGATAACATCCCGCCTTTATTGAAGTGGCATTAGATTCATGGGTTTGGGTCCTTCTTCGCGTTTTCCCTGGTTGAAGCTGGCAGCCGCTGGTGTGGCGCTGGGGTTGCATGCGGCTGTGCTGGCGATGATCCTGTCCGCGCCCGTGGCTCAGGTCGCCTTGGGGCAACCTGATGCGCTGGATGTGCAGTTCGTGGAACTTGGCTCCGTGGTCGAACCCGCACCGGCGGCCAAGCCGGCCAGCGCTTCACCAGAAGCGCGGACCGTCGACCATCCGACAGAGCCGGATCCCGTCGTCGAGCCCGAACCTGGGGTGGAACCCGAGGTAAAGCCAGTGGTTGAAGCGCCGCCCGAACCCGTGGTGGATGAACCAGAGCCGGAATCGATCACCGAGGCGCCCCCGCCCAAGCCGCAGCCTGAACCCAAGCCAAAATCGAAACCGGAACCCAGGCCCAAGCCACGACCCGCGCCCAAGCCGCAGCCGGAAGCCCAGCCACAGAGCGGCACAGCCGGGCAGCCAGCTGATAGCAAGGCATCGAAGGATGCGCAGTCCGGTGGTGCCCCGCAGTCGGCTCAGGCGCATGGTGAAAGCCGCGCGGTGGACCCGGATCGGCCGCGCGTGATCGGCCAGGTGGATTACCTGGGCAAGCGTCCGAGTCCCGCCTATCCGCGTGTCTCGCAGCGGCGCGGCGAGCAGGGGCGGGTGGTGCTGCGTGTGTTGATTTCCCCTGAAGGCCACGTGGCCCAGGTCAAGGTCCAGCGCTCGTCGGGATACGAGCGCCTGGACGAGGCGGCCGCCCAGGCCATGCGGCAGGCGCGGTTTCGTCCTTACACGGAAAACGGCATCGCCTACAAGGCGCTCGTGGATATTCCGTTCGATTTCGTTTTGTAGGTCAGTTTCCTGACAGGAGTCCAAAAACATGATGATCGATCTGATCGGCGGCGCGATGCTGGCGCTGGCACAGGCGGTGGGGCCGGAAACGGCGGCGGGTGCCGTGCATGCCGCCGCGGCGACCCCCGGTGCTGCCGCCGCAGTGGCCCCGGTCGCAGCCGTCGCGCAGGCCGCCGAGCTGGCGGCGGGCAGTCAGGGGGTGCTGCATTTCATCGGGCAAAGCGATGCCGTGGGCAAGTCGCTGTTTGTCTTTCTGCTGCTGATGTCGCTGGCCAGCTGGTATCTGATCCTGATGAAGGGATTCACGCATCTGCGCATCCGGCAGCGTTCGAAGAAATTCCTGTCCGAGTTCTGGGCGGCCAGTTCGCTGGAACAGGTGGAAAATGAGATCTCCACCCATGGGGCTGACGAACCGTTTGCCCGTCTGGCCAGCCACGCCATCCATGCGCAGAAGCATCACGCGAAGTATGGCGCGCTGAAGCTTGAGGAAAGCGGTTCGACGGCGGCCTTCGTGACACGCACGATCCGCAAGGTGATCGACGAGGAAACCGCGCGGCTGGAAAACGGCCTGACGGTGCTGGCCTCGGTGGGGTCCACCGCGCCGTTCGTCGGACTTTTCGGGACGGTCTGGGGGGTCTACCATGCCCTGCTGAGCATCAGCATGGCTGATGGGGTCACCATCAACCGCATCGCCGGGCCGGTGGGC
This sequence comes from Castellaniella sp. MT123, assembly GCF_039614765.1. Lineage (NCBI taxonomy): Bacteria > Pseudomonadati > Pseudomonadota > Betaproteobacteria > Burkholderiales > Alcaligenaceae > Castellaniella > Castellaniella sp. MT123. The sequence goes on along the minus strand of NZ_CP154879.1, from coordinate 1,418,183 downwards.
GAGGCCCTGATCATGACCGGCCTGGGGCTGGCGGTGGCGATTCCGGCGGTGCTGGCCTACAACGCCTTTGTCCGCCTGAACCGGGTCTATCTGGCGCAAATCGACGCCTTTGCCCATGACCTGTTCACCTTTTTGACGACCGGGCAACAGGTGGACGATGGCGCTCACGAACGCCAAGGCCGCCACATCAGCCTGGCCAGCACCCGGGGAAACTGACATGGCATTCGGCAGCTTCGATTCCAAGGGAACCGGCACGACCCTGTCGGAAATCAACATGGTGCCGCTCATCGATGTGATGCTGGTGCTGCTGGTGATCTTCATCATCACGGCGCCCCTGCTCAGCCATTCGATCCGGATCAACGTGCCTCAGGTGACGGCTCAGCCGGTGGAACAGCGACCCGAGATCATCGATCTGGCGATCGATGCCGCCGGTGCCCTGTTCTGGAACGAGCAGCCGGTGGCACTGGACGAGCTGGAGTCCCGGTTCACAGCCGAAGCCGGCGCTGATCCACAGCCGGAGGTCCGCATCCGTGCCGACGTGGATACGCGCTATGGCGAACTCGCGCAGGTCATGGGGGCGGCACGGCGCGCCGGTATGAAGCGGCTGGGATTCGTGACGCAGCCAGCCCCCACGCCTGTGTCCGGGCCCGTGCCGCAGGACGTGGGAACAGCGGCCGTGCCGACCGCCACCAATGCGTCCGCGCACACCGCTGGCACGGCTTCCCCGGCCCGTTGAGGCCGCGTTTCAAGCGCCTGTCAGCTATGTAACGAGCGGCGCGCACCAGTGACTTGTCATGACGTCTTCAGGCTAGAATCACCCCATGCGAGTTCTAGTCATCGAAGACGACACCACACTGGGCCACGCAGTCCAGGAATTCCTCAGCGGCCAGGGCTATGCCGTCGACTGGCTGCAGACGGGCGACCGGGTCGAGGGCGCGGTTGCCGGTCAGGCCTACGGCCTGCTGCTGCTGGATCTCAATCTGCCGGGCCTCAGCGGTCTGGAAGTCCTGCAGCGTCTGCGCGCCAATGGCTTCCAGGAGCCGGTCCTGATCCTGACAGCGCGCGACGGCCTGGAAGACCGGGTCGCCGGCCTGGACGCCGGCGCCGATGACTACGTCACCAAACCCTTCGAACTCGCCGAACTGGCCGCACGGGTGCGCGCGCTGGCGCGCCGTCATTCAGGCCAGGCCCAGACCATTCTCGAATGCGGGCCGTTGGCCTTCGATACCGTGGGTCGGCAGATCCGTGTCGACGGCAAACGGCTTGCGTTGTCCGTGCGCGAATTGTCCGTTCTCGAAATGCTGATGGCCCGGCCAGGCCGGGTCGTCACCAAACAGCAGATCGTCAGTTCCCTGTCGGCCTGGGATGCCGACTTCAGCGAAAATGCGGTCGAGGTCTATGTCTATCGTCTGCGCAAGCGTCTTGACGGGACCGGGGCCAGCATTCAGACCGTGCGCGGCTTCGGCTATCTGCTCGACATTGAACGTGCCCAATAGGTCCGTCGCATCCGATCCCCGCCAGGATCGCCGCGCGCTGGGGCTGTTCGAACATCTGATGCCCCAGGACTCCCTCGCGCGCCGGCTGGTCCGGCGTCTGCTGCCGGCCTTCTTCATCCTGGTCGCAATCGATCTGCTGGCGACCTGGTTCATGACCGGGGTCATCAACCCCCAGTCCTGGTTGCTGCGCGATCTGTTCTGGGTGATGCTGCTGACGCAGGGCTTGCTGGTGGTGCTGTTCGTCTGGGTGCTGATTTCCGGGATCCGCCACGAGCTCAGCTCCATCAATCGGCTGGCGGATCAGATCCGCCAGCGGTCGATCGAGGACCTTCAGCCGCTGGACCTGGCCGGGTTGCCCAGCGAGGTCGCCCCCCTGGTGCTGCATTTCAACGATCTGCTCGTGCGGCTGGACGATTCCGTCCAGGCGCAGCGCCGCTTCGTCGGCCATGCCGCCCATCAGTTGCGCACCCCTCTGGCCGGGCTGAAGCTCGAATCCGAGCTGATGCTGGGCCAGGATCTGCCCGATGACATCCGGGTGCGGGCGGGTCGGATCAAGAAAGTCACCGACCACATGATCCGCATGGGGCAGCAGTTGCTGGTGCTGGCCCGCGCGGACCATGCCTCCCGGCCCCAGGACAGTTTCGTGCGTCTGGACCTGTGCGAATGGATGCGCCAGGCCGGATCCGAATGGCTGGACCGGGCGCGCGATCGATCGATCGACCTGCAATTGGCCGCGCCCGACGAACCGGTCTGGGTGGACGGCGATCCGGTCCTGCTGGGCGAACTGTTGGGCAATCTGATCGATAATGCCCTGCGCTACGGCGTGGGCGCCCGGCTGATTCAGCTGCGCGTCATGGCGAACCCGCCGTCGTTTTCCGTCGAGGACGACGGCTCCGGCATCCAGGTGGACGACATCGAGCGGGTCTTCGAGGCTTTCTATCGGGCGGCCGATGCGGGCCCGGGAGGATCCGGCCTGGGTCTGGCGATCGTGCGCGAGATCGCCCGGGCGCATGGCGCCTGGTGGAAAGTCATCAGCCGCCCCGCCTTCGCGGGGACGCGGATCACCCTGATTTTTCCCGGCCCCTGGCGGGGGGCTTGCCTGACACGGGCCGAATGACCATGAGCACTCAGAAAGATACGGACTTGAAAGGCCCGCAGGCGGCCATGCTGATCGGTGCACTGGGCGTCGTCTACGGCGACATCGGCACGAGCCCGCTGTACACCATGAAGGTCGCCCTGTCGATGACCGGGCAACCGGATATCGAACACGTGCTGGGCATGCTGTCGATTCTTTTCTGGATGTTGATCGTGGTGGTGTCGGTGAAATATGTCACCTGTATCCTGCGTGCCGACAACCGCGGAGAGGGTGGAACCCTGGCGTTGATGGAACTGGCCATGCGAGGGCGACCGGAGCGCACGCGCTGGCGTTTGGCGTTCCTGGGCCTGATCGGGGCCAGTCTGTTCTATGGCGACAGCATGATCACGCCGGCCATTTCCGTGCTGTCGGCGGTCGAAGGCATCGGGATCGTGTCGCATCGACTCGATGCCTGGGTCGTGCCGATTTCGGTGGTGGTGCTGGTTGCGCTCTTCATGGTCCAGTCGCGGGGGACCGGCACGGTGGGCAGGCTCTTTGGTCCGGTCATGTTTCTCTGGTTCCTGACGCTGGGCATCCTCGGGGCCTGGCGTGTGTTCGAGCAGCCGCAAGTGTTGCAGGCGATCAATCCTGTCTGGGCGCTGCGTTTCATCGGCGATGCACCCTGGCAGACCTTCCTGGCGCTGGGAGCGCTGGTACTGGCCCTGACCGGGGCGGAAGCTCTGTACGCGGACATGGGGCATTTTGGCTGGCCCACCATCCGCCGCGCCTGGTTTGCCATGGTTCTACCCGCGCTGGTGCTGTGCTATTTCGGCCAGGGGGCCCTGCTGCTCAGCGATCCCTCTGCGATCCGCAACCCGTTTTTCCTGCTGGCCCCGGATTGGGGGCTGATCCCGCTGGTCGGCTTGGCGACGGTGGCGACGGTGATCGCGTCGCAGTCGGTTATTTCGGGTGCGTTCTCCATGACCCGCCAGGCGGTCCAGTTGGGCTACTGGCCGCGTATGGTGATCCAGCACACCTCGGCCAAGGAAGAAGGTCAGATTTATCTGCCCCGGGTCAATTGGCTGCTGTTGATTGCCGTGCTGGTGCTGATCCTGGCCTTCGGGTCATCGGACCGGTTGGCGCATGCTTACGGGTTCGCCGTCACCGGGACCATGCTGATGACGTCCGTGCTGGCCTTTGCGGTACTGCCGCGCAGTTCACGCGGCGCGCGGCGCGTAGCCTGGCTGGCGCTGATCGTGTTGTTTCTGGTGATCGACGTGCTGCTGTTCTTGTCGAATACGCTCAAGCTGCACGAGGGTGGCTGGCTGCCGCTGGTGGTGGGGATTGTCCTGCTGACGCTGATGGTGACCTGGAAGCAGGGCCGCCAGCGGATCCACGACAACCTGGCCGGGGACCATCAGTCGCTGGTCAGCTTCATGGAATCGCTGGAAGCCTACCCGCCGACGCGGGTGCCGGGAACAGCGGTCTTCATGAGCATGATCGTGGGTACGGTGCCGCCCGCCTTGTTACACAATCTGAAACACAATAAGGTGCTGCACGAACAGGCGCTGTTTCTGACCATCGAGGTGGCGGACGAGCCTTATGTGCCGTTCAACGAGCGGCTGAGGGTCGAGCGGGTCAGCCGCAGCAGCTGGCAGGCCATTGCGCGGTGGGGTTTCAAGCAAGAACCGAACGTACCGCAGGTCGTGGAGCAGATCGGCCACGAAGTTCCGGAACTGAATCTGGAACCGATGCAGACTTCGTATTTTCTGTCTCGTCAGACCGTCATCGTGGTGCGCCGCCTGCCGTGGCATCAGAGCTGGCGGCGGCACCTGTTCGCCTTCATGGCGCGCAATGCCAGCCGCACCACCCGGTTCTACAAGATTCCTCCGAACCGGGTGGTGGAGATGGGCATGCAGATGGAACTGTGAGCGATCACGAACCGGTCGTGGCCGGGATGGTGATCGTGGTTTCGCGCAGGATTCCGCCCGACTGGACCGAGCCTTGCTCACGGGTATTGGCGCTTTCCATCAGTTTCATGCAATCCTCGCGCTGACCGGCCGGCAGGCCATTGCAACGCAGGGTGCGATTCTTGTCCTCCGTCTGCGTCGGGGGGCTGGTCAGTGCGTCCTGGCGGGCGGCCTGCGCCGCTGCGCCGGCTTCGTGCAGGCAGGCTTTCTTGTCGATGCCAGGCGTGGAGTTGCAGTGTTCCACGTCCCGCTGATATTGGGTTTGCGGGGCAGCGGCCTGGGCGGCCGGCATGAACAGGACGGTGCAGCCAAGGCCGGCCGCCAGCAGGGTGGCACGCAAAGACATCTGTAATGCTTGACGCATAATGGGCTCTCCTTGAGTGATTCCGGGCGTAATCCCGGCCCGGTGAAGGGTACTGATAACAATCAGTGTACGGGTTTCCCCTTAGCAATATGTTACAAATATGCTCAAGCGCGCTTTTCCATCAAGGTTTGCGGCGCTGAATGGCGCTTTGCATGAGCAGGATGGCCGTCACCGGGGCCGTCATGAACAGGAACAGGCAGATCAGCCATTCGTGGAAGATGGGCCGTTCCTGCAGCAGGCTGGCGACCAGCGTCGCCGCCAGTGCGATGCAGAAGGCGCCCATCGTCGTCCCCATCGTCGGCGCATGCATGCGCTCGTAGAAGGTGCGCAGGCGCAGCAGGCCTATCGAGCCGGTCAATGTCACGATCCCGGCCAGGACGAGCAACAGGGCGACCAGGATGGCGGCCCACAAGGGCAGTTCGTTCATGGTTCGATGACCTCGCCGCGCAACAGGAATTTCGCCAGGGCCGTGGAGCCGACGAAGCCGAACAGCGCGATCAGCAGCGCCACGTCGAAATAGAGTCCGGCCTCGAACCGCAGGCCCAGCACCAGCAGGATCAGCATGCCGTTGATGTAGAGCGTGTCCAGGGCCAGGATGCGGTCCTCCGCCCGGGGGCCCCGGATCAGGCGGACTGCCGCGCAGGCCAGGCCCAGGACGAAACACAACAGGGCGAAGCCGGCGGCCCAGTCCAGTATCAAAGCGCTCATTCGAAGATCTCCATCAGCGGGCGTTCATAACGGTCCTGGATGGTGTGCGTCAGGCCTGCGGGGTCGTGCAGGTCCAGGACGTGCAGGGTCAGGATGTTGTGCGCCGGATCGTGTCCGGCCCAGACTGTGCCTGGGGTGAAGGTCACGATGCCGGCCAGTGCGGCCAGTCCGTGGGGGTCGCGGATGCGTAGCGGAATGTCCAGGAATCCGGGCCGGGCGTTCGCGGTGTCGCCGCGCAGGATGCGCAGGCCGACCAACCAGTTCGAATGCGCGATGTCGACTGCCACGTGGCCGACCAGCCGCAGCGCTGTGAGTGGGTGGGACAGGCGCGCGCGGACGGGACGCAGGATCGGGGTCAACAGGCTGAGAATCAGTGCGATGGCCAGGCCCAGCGCGATGTGACCGGCCGACAGACTGTCGTTCAGGATCAGCCACAAGGCCAGCAGCAGGCAGGGCAGCGGCAGGAAACCGAGCAGACGCTTCATGGCTGGCTTCCTGGGAAGGCGGGTGCCAGCACGGCCTGGATGTAGCGTGCGGGCTGGTCCAGATAGTGCGCGGTATCCTCTAGATAATCCATGACGGGACCGGCCTGAACCGTCAACAGCGCGCAGGCGGCCAGCAGGATCAGGATGGGGGCCATTTCATTGATCCTCAGGGTCGGGACGTGCAGCTGTTCGGGAACCCAGAAGAGCCGCACGCCGCAGCGTCCCAGCGCCATCAGGCAGGCGACGCCCGAGGTCAGCATGGCCGTCACCAGCAGCCAGACATTGAACGTGGGTGCGCCCTGTTCGGCGGTTTGTAGCGCGGCGGACAGCAGCGAGAATTTCGCCACGAAGCCGGACAGAGGCGGCAGGCCGACGATCAGCAGGGAGCAGGCGAAAAAGCTCAGGCCCAGGAATGCCATGGTGGCGGGCAGCGGTGTTCCGACCACCTGCTCCGACAGGCTGGCGGCCTCGGGTTCGTCGCCTTCGAAGGCTTCCTGGGTGATGGCCAGCATGTCCGCCCCGAAGGACTGGCTGCGCTCGGTGAGTTCCAGCAGCAGGAAGAACGCGCCCAGGCCCAGGACGGAACTGAGCAGGTAGTACAGGGCCGGGCCGGTCACCGTGACGCCGGGCATGCCCAGCGCCGCGAACAGGGTGCCCGATGAAGTGATGACCGCATAGGCGGCAATTCGCCGGGGCTGGGTGCTGGCCAGCATGCCCAAGGTGCCGAACGCCAGTGTCGCGATGCCGGCTGGAAACATCCAGGCGCCGCCGAAGGCCGCCGGCGCGCCAGCCGGCAGCAGCAGGGATCCGATGCGCAGCAAGGCGTAGATCCCGACCTTGGTCATGATGGTAAACAGTGCCGCCACCGGTGCGGCGGCTTCGGTGTAAGTGTTGGGTAGCCAGAAGTTCAGCGGCCAGGCGGCGGCCTTGATGAGGAAGGCGACGCCCAGGATGGCGGCCGCGCTGTCAAAGAGCTGCCGGTCCGCCCCCGCCAGGGTCAGGGCTTGTTTTGACAGATCGGCCAGGTTCAGCGTGCCGGTCAGCCCGTAGATCAGGGCGATGGCGATCAGCAGCAGGAATGAGGCGATCAGGTTGACGCCGATGTAGTGCAGGGCGGCGCCGACGCGGCGCTTGCCCGAGCCGTGCAGCATCAGGCCGTAGGATGCCGTCAGCAGGATCTCGAAGAAGACGAACAGGTTGAACAGGTCGCCGGCCAGGAACGCGCCGTTAAGGCCCATCAGCAGCAGCTGGAACAGCGGGTGGAAGTGGCTGCCCGCCCGGTCCCAGCGGGCCGTGGCGTAGATCCAGGCGCACAGGCCCAGCACGGCGGTCAGCCCCAGCATCAGGGCGGAGAGGCGGTCGGCGACCAGGACAATGCCGAAAGGCGCGGGCCAGTTGCCCAGGCGATAGACGCCGATACCGTCGGGCCAGGCCGGGGCGCCGATGCCTTGCGTGGCACGGATCAGCATCAGCGCGATCAGGATCTGCAGCAGGATCGCGGCCGTTCCCAGCCCGACACGCAAGCGCCGCTGGCTGTCGCGGGTCAGCAGCATCAGCGCACTGGTCAGCAGCGGCACGAGGATCGGCAGGACCGGCAGGTGCTGAAGCCAGGGCATCATGGGCGGTGCTCCTCGCCGTCGACGTGGTCGGTGTCGCTCATGCCGCGCGAGGCCAGCAGCACCACCAGGAACAGGGCGGTGGTCGCAAACCCGATGACGATGGCGGTCAGGACCAGGGCCTGGGGTAGCGGGTCGGCATAGCGGGCCGGGTCCGCCCAGTGCGGGTCGATGACCGGTGGGGCGTCCAGCCGCAGGCGGCCCATGGCGAAGATGAACAGATTGACGGCGTAGGTCATCAGGGTCAGCCCCATGATGAACTGGAAGGTGCGCGGCCGCAGCAGCAGCCAGATACCCGATCCCGCCAGCACGCCGATCCCCAGGGCCAGAATCCATTCCATGGTCAGGTCTCCGTGTGCGGGCCGTCGGCCGGCTCTGTGATGTTGCGGTGAAAGCGCAGGGACTGGTGGGCGAGCGCGATCAGGAACAGGATGGTCGCGCCAACCACGAGCATGTAGACCCCCAGGTCGAACAGCAACACGCTGGACAGGTGCAGCTCGCCGACGACAGGCAGCATCAGGTCCAGGGTGTAGGCCGACAGCAAGGGGCGCCCCACCCACCAGACGGACATGGCGGCGATACCCGCGACCAGCAGGCCCAGGGCGATCCAGGCCTGCGGGCGGATCAGGGGCCGGGCCTCGACCCAGAGGATGCCGCCCACCATGTATTGCAGGATGATGCCGGTAGCCATGACCAGGCCACCCACGAAACCGCCGCCGGGCAGGTTGTGGCCGCGCAGCAGGAAATACAGCGAGATCAGGGTGGAGGCGGGCAGCAGCAGGCGCACCAGGACGGCGGGAACCTTCATCAGGCCGTCGGGCAGGGTGGCCTGCGTGTCCGATTCCAGGTCCCGCGAGTCGGACTGGGCACTGTATGGGCGCGAGGACATCGCCAGCGCCTCCGCCGGTGGCCGAAAGCGTCGCAGCAGCGCATAGACGCTGAGGGCGACGACAGCCAGCACCGTGATTTCACCGAAGGTGTCAAAGGCCCGGAAGTCCACCAGGATCACGTTGACGACGTTCGCGCCACCCCCCAGCGGCACCGCCTGTTTGACGAAAAAGCTGGAAATGCTCTGGTATGCGGCAGGACGGATCATCATGACGTAGGCCAGGACCGCGAGGCCCGCGCCGCCGGCCACCGCCACGGTGAAATCGCGCCACCGGCGCCATTGGGTGCGATGCCATGTGGCGCCGGGGTATTCCTCGATGCGCGGCGGCAGCCAGCGCAGGCCCAGCAGGATCAGGACGGTGGTGACGACTTCGACCGCCAGCTGGGTCAGGGCGAGATCCGGGGCCGACAGCCAGGCAAATGTGACGCAGGTGATCAGGCCCGATGCGCCGGCCAGCATCAGCGAGGCTGTGCGGTGGTATTTGGCCTGATAGGCCGCGGCGATGGCGCAGGCGCCACCGGCCAGCCACATCAGGCCGAAGGACCATTGCAGCGGGGTGTCGCGCGTGCTGGCTTGTGGCCACCAGCCGCCGTCGACGAGCGGCAGCAGGGCCACGCCCAGCGTGCACAAGACCAGCAGCAGCACCTGGGGCTGCAGCCGCTGGGTCTGCAACCGGCCCAGCAGCCACAAGGTGCCGCTGTCGATGGCTTCCAGGGCGTTCTCGAAGCTCCGGCGGCCGTCGAGCCGATAGATGATCGGGACCTGGCCGGGCGCCCTGCGGTCGCGTTCGCGCAGCGCCAGATAGATGCCGACCCCGCCGACCATGGCGATCATGCTCATGAGCAGGGGCAGGTTCAGTCCGTGCCATACCTGCAGGTCGAAGGCCGGCAGACCCGGCCCGAGCAGGCCGCGCATAACCATGTCCAGGACCGGGCCCAGGGTCAGGCCCGGCAGCATGCCCACGGCCAGGCAGATGACGACGAGGATCGCGCTGGGGATCAGCATCATGCGGGTCGGGTCGTGCGGCGTCCGCGGCAGATCGTGCGCTGGCGGGCCGAAGAACACCTGCATGATCAGGCGTAGCGAATAGGCCACACTGAAGGCGCTCGCCACCACGGCTGCGGCCGGCAAGCCCCAGCGCGTGAGCCAGTGGCCGGAGGTGAAGATGGTCTCGGCAAAGAACATTTCCTTCGAGATGAAGCCATTGAGCAGTGGCACGCCGGCCATGGCGGCAGCCGATACCATCGCCAGGGTGGCGGTCAGCGGCATCGCCGTGCGCAGGCCGGACAAGCGGGTCAGGTCGCGTGTGCCGGTTTCGTGATCGACGATGCCGGCGGCCATGAAGAGCGAGGCCTTGAAGGTGGCATGGTTGATCATGTGGAAAATGGCGGCGACCAGCGCCAGGCGGCTGTTCATCCCCAGCAGCAGCGTGATCAGGCCCAGATGGCTGATCGTCGAATAGGCGAGCACGCTCTTGATGTCTCGCTGGAATGTGGCGGCATAGGCACCCAGCAGCAGGGAACACAGGCCGGCGCTGCCGATGATCCAGGTCCACCAGTCGGTGCCGGAAAAGATCGGCCAGAACCGCGCCAACAGGAAGACGCCCGCCTTCACCATGGTGGCCGAGTGCAGATAGGCCGACACTGGCGTGGGCGCGGCCATGGCGTTGGGCAGCCAGAAATGGAAGGGGAATTGCGCGCTTTTGGTCAACGCGCCCACGGCCAGCAGCACCAGCAGGATGGGATACCAGCGGTGTCCGCGGATCTGGCTCGCGGCGGCCAGGACGTCGTCGAGGTCGTAGCTGCCGACGATGTGGCCGATGATCAGCATGCTGGCCAGCAGGCAGAAGCCGCCCGCCCCGGTGACCAGCAGTGCCATGCGCGCGCCGCGCCGGGCATCCATGCGGTGGTGCCAGTAGCCGATCAACATAAAGGACGACAGGCTGGTCAGTTCCCAGAACACCAGCAACTGGATCAGATTGCCCGCCAGCACCACGCCCAGCATGGCCCCCATGAAACTGAGCAGGAAGGCGAAGAACCGGGGTGCCGGATCCTGGGCTGACAGGTAATAGTGGGCATATAGGGCGATCAGGGCGCCCATGGACGAGATGATGACGGCGAACAGCCAGGCGTAGCCATCCATGCGCAACGTCAGGTCCACCCCCTGGGACGGGATCCAGGGTAAGCTGAGCTTGATCAGCCCGAGGTGTGCGACCTCTGGTGTCAGTGCCAGTGTCAGCAGCAGGCAGGCCAGGGCGCTGCCGCCGGCGATCCAGGCCCCCGCACGCCGCGCGGTCGCAGGCAGCAGCGCGGCGCACAGGCTGCCGGCGAACGGGATGGTGAGGATCAGAGTCAGGAGCAGGGACACGCGGCGGGATTCTGAGGAGCGACCAGTCGTTTATGATACGCGAAGTCAGAGACTTGACATGAATCAAGCTTGATGGCTGCTTTTCGCGTGACAATGGCTTTTGATACTGGACAATGAGGCCAATTGCATCCGGAACCAGAAGGGTCCGGGTGCTGTTTTGCCTCAGGAGCTCATGGCATGACAACCCAAGCAACATCCGACGTGGCCAGCCACACGGGAACACCCGACGCTTCTGGCGATCCGCGGACGATTGCCTTTCCGGACCTGGAAATTTCCGAATCGCTGATCCGGCGTTTCGACCAATCGGGTCCCCGTTACACCTCGTACCCGACGGCCGACCGTTTTCAGCGCGATTATCCGGCCACATCCTATCTGGACCATCTGGCCCGCCGCACCGCGTCGGATCATGCCGCGCCGCTGTCGGTGTATGTCCACCTGCCGTTCTGCGAATCCCTGTGCTATTTCTGCGCCTGTAACAAGATCATCACGCAAGATCACAGCCGTTCGGCCGAATACCTGGACATTCTGTTCCAGGAAATGGACATGGTCAGCCCGCATCTGGGAAACCAGCGGCGGACCGTGCAGCTGCATCTGGGCGGCGGAACGCCGACCTTCCTGAGCGCGGCCGAACTCACCAACCTGATGGATCATATCCGCCGTCATTTCGAGTTCACCCCCGATGCGGAACTGGGTGTCGAGATCGACCCGCGCACGGTGACGCCGGATTCCCTGGCCATGCTGGCCGGCCTGGGCTTCAACCGCACCAGTTTCGGCGTGCAGGATTTCAATCCCGACGTGCAGGCGGCTGTCAACCGGATCCAGCCCTATGATATGGTGCGTACGGCTCTGCAGGCCAGCCGCGACAACGGCTTTGAATCCATCAATGCGGACCTGATCTACGGCCTGCCCAAACAGACGCTCGAGAGCTTCAGCCGCACATTGGATCAGTTGATCGAACTGTCGCCCGACCGGATCGCGCTGTACAACTATGCGCATCTGCCCGACCGCTTCAAGTCGCAGCGGCTGATCCGTACCGAAGACCTGCCGTCCGCCGAGACGCGACTGCAGATCTTCCTGATGTCGGCGCGTCGGCTGCTGGCGGCCGGTTACGTCTACATCGGTCTGGATCATTTCGCCAAGCCTGATGACGAATTGAACCGCGCTCGCCTGAAACACGGTTTGCACCGTAATTTCCAGGGCTATACGACGCGAGCGGAATGCGATCTGGTCGGATTCGGGATTTCGGCGATCGGCAAGATCGGCGATGCCTACGTGCAGAACCACCATTCCCTGAATGCCTACCGCGACATCCTGGCGCGCGGCCAGCTGCCCACAGCCAAGGGCTTCGATCTGAGCCCTGACGATGCCGTTCGCCGCGAGGTGATCATGACCATCATGTGCAGCATGCCGCTGGATTTCGCGGCGTTCCAGGCGCGTCATGGACAATCGTTCGAGTCCTGTTTCGCCAACGAACTGGCGCAGTTGCAGCCGTACGTCGAGGCCGGCCTGTTGGCCCTCGATGGGCAGGGCCTGCAGGTTCTGCCGAAGGGCCGCCTGTTCGTGCGGGCATTCGCCATGGTGTTCGACCAGTACGTGCGCCGGCCGCGGGTGGCGACCTACTCGAAGCTCATTTGATGTCGTCGTCGCGGGCGCGGGTCGGCAGGCGCCATAGATAGATCGTGACCCCGATGCCGGGGATCAGCAGCAGCCAGCGTGCCCAAAGTACCGGCATGATCCAGGCCGACAGGGCCAGCGACGGCCACATCAGGGCCAAAGCAATGCATTTGCTGCGCAGGGGGATACCGCGCCCCGATTGGAAGTCGCGGATATACGGACCGAGAATGCGATGGGACATCAGCCAGGTATGCAGGCGCGCCGAGCCGCGCAGGTAGCAGAAGGCCGCCAGCAACAGGAAGGGCGTCGTGGGCAGCAGGGGCAGGAAGATCCCCAGCACGCCCAGCGCCAGGGAAATCGTGCCCAGGATGGTAAACAGCGCACGGATCATGATGTGAATTCTAGCAATCCGGAGAGCAGACACGTGCATCTGGCCAGCGACGAAGGGTCGCGTCATCTGCGGATCCGCGATCTGCTGGGGCAGGTGCCGTTGTTCAACGAATTGCCGGCTGCCGACCTGGATCCGATCGCCAAGGGCACGACCGAGGTCATTGCCATGCGCGGCGAGATCATCTTCCGCCGGGGCGAACCCTGCCTGGGCTTTCACGTCGTGGTGTATGGCCAGGTGAAGCTCGTGTTCATTTCGGCATCCGGGGTCGAGCGGGTGGTGCGCCTGATCGGACCGGGCGATGGGTTCGGCGAGGCTCTGATGTTCATGGGAGAGAACTACATTGTCACCGCCGAAGCGCTACGCGATACCTTGTTGTTGCATGTCGGGCGTGACGCGCTGTTCGCGCAGATCGACCGCCATCCAGGGGTGGCCCGCAAGATGCTGGCGGGCCTGAGCCGGCGGCTCTACAGCCTGATGGGCGACGTGGAGGCCTACACCCTGCACACCGGCGCTCAGCGGCTGATTTCTTTCCTGTTTCGCCAATGGCGCGGCGAGGAGGACACGCCTTTCCGCATCGAGATCAGCAAATCGGTGATCGCGTCCCGGCTGAATCTCACACCCGAGCACTTTTCCCGGATCCTGCGTGAACTGAGCGAGCGTGGCCTGATCCGGGTGCGCGGACGCGAATTCACCGTCCTGAACGCCGAAGGCCTCAGGTCGTACAGGGGGTGAACCCCGTCCTAATATCGTGCATCCTTCGGTTTCTTCCCCGATGGCCAGTCCTTGTCCTTCATCGGAAAATCTGGGCGCGGCATATGGGTGAAGAATTCGGCGACGTCCACCGCGTCCTGCAGGCTTAGTGTGCGGCCCTCGCCCCAGGCGCCTTTCGTGTGCACGCCCATGGGCATGTTGTCGTAGATGAAGGACGCGGCCTTGTAAGTCCGCGCCAGTCCCGCGCCGATGTTGAAGGACTCGTCGCCCCAGAGTGGCGGGAACACGATGTTGCCGCGCGCATCCTTGCGGCCTTCGCCGTTGGCGCCGTGGCAGGATGCGCACTGTGCGCCATAGATGGTGCGGCCCCGTACGGGGTCGGGTTTGATGCTCATATCGATCGGGCGGCTGCTCTGGATTTGTACCTGGGCGCCGTGCGGCACGTCCTGGGCCAGCCATTTCATGTAGGCCACCATGGCCTGCATCTCGCGGGAATCCTGCGGCAGCTTCTTGCCGTTCATTGACCGGATCATGCAGCCGTTGATCCGTTCCTCCAGCGTCATGACGCGTTCGGATCGCGGGTTGTATTGCGGAAAGCTGTTGTAGGTGTTGATGAAGGGTGCGCCCAGCGGCTTCTTGCCCTGTACCACATGGCAGCTGTTGCAGTTCATGGCGGCACCGACGCGGTCGGGCAGCAGGCGCTGCGTTTCGTTGAGCAGGCGCTGTCCGTAGAGGATCTGTTCGGCGTCGGGATGCTTCAGCATTTCGCTGTCTTCCGGGATGGTGTAGGCGGGCAGCAGCTGGCCGTTCTTGTCCTTGACCGCATAAGTCTGCGGGGCAACCGCACCGGTGGACTGGGCCAGCGCGCCCGCGCTCAGACCCAGGGCCAGCGCCAGCCCGGTCAGGCACAGGCGCAGGGAGCGATGGTGACTCATTGATGTTCTCCTGTCTGGATGTGGGGCGCCTTCGTGGCCAGGAATGCGCGGATCTCGCGCACCTGTTCAGGCGTAACGGCGGGCGCCTGATTGGTCCAGCCGCTGCGCACGAAGCTCAGCACCTCGCTGATGTCCTGATCGGACAGGTGGCTGAAGCCGGGCATGGCGAACGCCATTTTGTCGGCGCGGGGATCGAGCGGCATGCGACCGCCTTCCAGTGTCACCTGGATGGTGGACTGGGGATTGTGGGCGAAGATCGCGGAATTGCCATCCAGCGCCGGGAAGATGCGCGGCACGCCCTGGCCATCAGGCCGGTGGCAGCTCATGCAGTGCTCCCGATAGAGCAGGGCGCCCCGGACGCGCTCTGTCCCGTCCAGCAGCGACTCGGTCAACGTGTCCCGCTTGGGCGCAAAAGCCGCCAGTTTGCCGGGGGCGGGCGGCAATTGCTTCAGATAGGCGGCCATGCTGCCCAGGTCCTCGGCCGTCATGTGTCGTGTGCTGTGGCTGACCACGTCGGCCATGGCGCCGAAGGCGGCTACCCGGTTGGTGCGTCCCGAGGCGAGAAACTCGATGATTTCCGCCTGGCTCCAGGAATGCAGGCCTTGCGCCTCGCCGCGCAAGCTTTTGGCGCGCCAGCCATCGATCAGGGCGCCGGACAGGAATGTGTCGCCGTCCTGCAGGTTCAGTGCCGTTTCCTGGAAGCCGATGCCGCGCGGCGTATGACAGGCGCCGCAGTGTCCCGGGCCTTCGACGAGGTATTTGCCGCGGTTCAGGTTGGCGTCCAGCTCGGGAGCGGGCTGAAAGGTACGGGTGGGCGCGAACAGCGCCTGCCACCAGATCAGCGGCCAGCGCATGTTCAGTGGCCAGGGAATCGTGGATTTCGCATTGGCCTGGCGCTGTGGCGCCACGGCCTTCATGAAGTAGGCGTACAGGGCGCGCAGATCCGCCTCCGGCATGATGGCGTAGGACGGATAGGGCATGGCGGGGTAGAGCGCCGCCCCGTCCCGGCGGATGCCATGCTTGACCGCGTTGCGGAACGCCTCGTAGTCGTAGGCGCCGATCCCGGTGTCGGGATCGGGCGTGATGTTGGTCGAGTAGATCGCGCCGGCCGGCGTTTGCATGGCCAGGCCGCCGGCGTACGGCTTGCCGCCGGGTGCCGTGTGGCAGGCGATGCAGTCCGCGGTTCTGGCAATATACTCGCCTTGCCGGATCAGAGCGGGATCGTCGAGCGCCAGGTCCGTGTGGGCGGGCGGTTCGGGGCGGCGCTGCCACGCCAGTCCCCAGGTGGCCGCGATGACCAGTCCGGCGGTCAATCCGGCGGCCATGAGCAGAGCGCGCAGGGGTGTGATGCGTCTTTTGGACATTGCTGTTTCCTTCTCGTGTCGCGGGGCCGGAGGATCGTCTCGTTGCCGATGCCGGCCCGATTTGATTGTGCGGGTTGGCATCGGACCGCGCTATGTGGAAAACCGTACTGCTAGTAGGGATCTATTGATATGGAGCAAATCGTGCGTGTGATGGGGCGGCTGTCGCGTGTCGTGCTGCTGGCCGGGCTGGTCCTGCTGACGGCTGGCGCCCGGGCGGCCGGGGAAGGGGAGGCGGCGTCCCTGCATGCCTGGCGGATCGGGATCCTGGCGCCGCGCGGTCCGGAAAAGGCGCTGCGGGCCTGGAGCTCCTGGCGGGATTGGTTGGAACAGCGCCTGCCCGGCGAGCATTTCGATCTGCTCCCGATCGTGCCTGATCAGGCCTTGCGGCCGGGGACCCTGGAGGGTCTGGATTTCCTGCTGGCCAATCCGGTCCAGTTCCGCGCGCTGGATCCCCGCCGGCCAGTGCGCTGGCTGGCGACGCTCAAACCTTCGGGCGGCGGCGACCTCCAATTTCTGGAGCAAATCGGTTCGGCCATCTGGGTGCGTGAGGATGGTCCGTTGTCGCTAGCGGATCTGAAGGGGCGGCGGGTGGGCGCCGTGCACCCGGAGGCGCTGGGCGGATATCTGCTGGGGGTGGAACTGCTCGATCGCGAGGGTCTTGCGCCGCAACGGGACTACGTTCCTGTCTTTTCCGGGTTTCCCGCCGACCGGCCGCTGCTGCAGCTGGCCGCGGGCCAGGTGGACGCCGCCATCGTGCCGGTGTGTCTGTACGAGGAACTGTCGGCCTCCGGTCGCCTGAAGGGCATGCGCCTGCGCCTCCTGGAACCAGCCTGGGGTGCTTCGGACACATTTCCCGGTCCGGCCGCTCCCGCGGAGGCGGCTCCCTGCGCATCCAGCACGCGTCTGTTGCCTGGCTGGTCGCTGGCCGCTCTGGATACGGTCCCGGATGGTCTGGCGGCGGCCCTGGGTGGCGTCCTGCTGGGTGACTCGCCGCCCGCCGGCCTGCCCCGATGGTCTTTGCCGGTATCGGCCGCCGACGTGGAGCGACGCCTGCACCGGATTGGGTATGTGTCCGATGCCGATGTCTGGGGCCAGCTGCGACGTCTGCTGTGGCACTACTGGCCCTGGCTGGTTTCGGTGCTGGGCCTCGGACTGTTGTTGCTGGGCAATAGCCTGTGGCTGGCGCGCGTGGCGCGGCGCCAGCGCCAGCGTCTGCATCTGGCGCATGAGCAACTGCACCAGTATGAGCAGGCGCTGGCCCAGGCGGACCGGATCGCCTTGTTGGGCGAGATGGCGGCGGGCATCGCCCACGAGGTCAAGCAGCCGCTGGCCGCCATTCTGCAATACGTCGAGGCGGCCGCTTATCGGCTGCGGGCCGAGGACCGGGACCATCCCCTGCTTCCCGTGCTGGGACATATCCGGGACGATGTCCTGCGCTGCGATCGGGTCATCCACAACCTGCGCGGATGGGCCAAGCCGGAACGGCCGGAGCCCGTGTCGGAAAGACAAGCGCTGGGCGCCCTGGTGGAACAGGTGGTCGGCATGGTACGGTTGCAGGCGGACCGCCAGGGGGTGCGTATCGAGGCGGACATCCCCCAGGCCCTTGTGGCCGGCGACGTTCCCCGGGCATTCGAGCAAGTGCTGGCCAATGTCCTGATCAATGCCGTGCAGGCCGGTGCGCGGTGCATCTCTGTGCGGGCTGCGGCCGAGGAAGGCGTTCTGCGAATCGAGGTCGCCGACGACGGGCCGGGCTTCGATGCCGAGCATGTGCGGTTTCCCTTCGTGCCGTTTCGCACGACGCGGCCCGATGGGCTCGGCCTGGGGCTGCTGATCGCGCAGCGTATCATGCTCTCCCTGAAAGGGCGGATCCAGATCGGCAATCGTGCCGACGGCGTGACCGGCGCCCTGGTGCTGCTGGAGCTGCCGTCCATCCCCCCGGATTCCCTGCCATGACCGAGCCCCATGCCGTGATTCATATCGTGGACGATGACGCGTCGGTGCGTCGCGCGTGCCGCTACATGCTCGAGACGGTAGGCCTGCGCTGCCTGGACTGGCCGGATGGCCGCGCCTTCCTGGATGGCGCCGACCTGTACGCGGCCGGGGTGGTCCTGCTGGACATGCGCATGCCCGAATGGGATGGGCCGGCCGTGCAGACACACTTGCGACAGCTGGGCAGCCCCTTGTCCGTGATCATCCTGACCGGGCATGCGGACGTGTCCATGGCGACCGGGGCCTTTCGGAATGGCGCGGTGGATTTCCTGGAAAAGCCCGTGCTGCTGGACACCCTGATGCCGGCGATCGATCGCGCCCTGGATCGGTCGAGGCAGGCCGACCGGCGCCGCCGCCTGCGGGCGCTCTACCAGGCGCTCAGCGCGCGGGAGCGGGCCGTCGTGCGCGGGGTCGAGGCGGGCCTGACGAACCGGGACATTGCGGCGGATCAGGGGGTGTCGGTGCGCTATGTCGAGGTGCAGCGGGCTCAGGCGATGGAAAAGCTGGGTGTGTCGAACATGGCGGAACTGATTCGGGCTCTGGCGGAGATCGGGAACGACTGACCCCGGGATCAGGAGACGTCGCGTCGGCCCCCCGCCGCCGCGATCGGCAGGGCCGCCATGGCCCGCAATGTTTTGCGGTACAGCATCAGCGCCCGCGCCAGGTTCCAGGCCTGCAGCGCGGCCGACAGGACCAGGAGCGGCCCCGCGATCGTTGCGGCGGGCCGCCAGCCCGTGGCTGCCAGCACCCAGGAAACCACCATCAGGACGTAGATCACCCATTGCGTCTGTGCCGGGCGTTCCGGGATATAGGCGGCCATCTTCGGCAGCACCTTCAGGTAGACACGGACCTGGGCCGGGTCTCGGTCGGGGATGACGATGGCGTCCTGTGCGTGCTTCCACAGCAGGAAGGGCACGATCTTGTACAGCATGCCGTGCACCACCGATCCCAGCCCGCCCACGATCAGCAGGATACCCAGCACCATCGCGGCCTGCGTGGACTGACCGTGACGCAGCCAGACCCAGGCCGGCGCACAGGCCAGCAGGCAGATCAAGCCGGTGAACCAGAACAGGGTCGTCGGTTCCGCGGTGGGACGCTTGCGGGTCCACAGCCGCTGCAACGATGTGCCGATCCAGGTCACGTAGGCCCCTGTCAGCAGCAGTTCCACCGTTTCGCGCATCAGATGCGGCAGCCCGGTGGAGGCATCCAGCGCGCTCCAGGCCAGCAGCAGCGCGGGGATCAGCAGCGGCAGCCAGCGGGTTAGCGGTTTTGGATAGAGTTCGATCATCTGGAAGATCGGCAATAATTGAAAGGACATGCCCATCAGCAGCAAGCCCCCCCAGCCCAGCAGCCCCCACAGAATGTGGCTGCCCACCCAGTCCGGCAGCCCCAGCCCCAGTCCCAGCGCGCCCGCCATGATCAGTCCGATCAGCACCGCCAGAGCCAGGGCCGCCAGTGCGCCGCGCACCGGGACGAGGATCTCGCGCGCCCCTTTGTAGACCTGTTTGCGGTGGCGCCAGAGCGCCCGACCGACCGCCGCCAGATACAGGGCGAAGGCAAGTCCCAGCAACCCGACGGCTGTCAGCCAGGCCGTTGGGGACCACCAGAGAAAGCCGGCCGCCAGAGCCAGGGTTCCCAGCGTCAGCAGCGCATGGGCGCTATTCGCCACGGCCCGCGCCGGTGTCACGGGGACGTTGCAGGCGACCGCCAGGATCTGGATCAGGGCACCCAGCATGGCGCTACCCAGAATGCCCAGGGTCCACAGGTGCGTCAGGGCCAGGGTCGCGGCATCCCAGCGTGACGCGAAGGCCTGAGGGCCCACCCAGGTGGCCAGTACGCCGGCCAGCGCCCCGAACAGCGGCACGTTCAGGAAGAAGGGCAGGGGTACGCCCAGAGCGGGTGTCTTGTCGAAATCCAGTGCGCGCTGCATGGTCAGTCGATCCAGATGGTGACCTGGAAATAGGTTTCCTCGAAGGTGCATTCGTGCTGGAACCCGTCGCGGTCCAGCATGGCGTACAGCGGATACGGTTCACGGTCGATCAACATGCATAACCGCTGGCCAGGTAACAGATCGGCCAGCGCCTCCAGGCAGTGTTCCAGCGGTTCCGGCGGCGGCAGGCCGCGCACGTCCAGGGTGATGTCGGGATGGCTCATGGGTGTACCTCGCAGGTCAAGGCGCTACCTTACACGATCGACCCTACCCGCAGGGTGGAAAACCGCGTACGCGGTACCGTTTCCGTGCTGTGTTCAATCTGGCCCGGCCTTGATCCGGATTAAGGCGGGGCGTCGTGCGGGGGTGCATAGTGCGAAAGTCGCTTCGACCCGGCGGCCAGACGTCATCCCGAGATCGGACCGGATCGTCGCATTCCCAGATAGTGCCAAGGCAGGGCCCGGCGGTGTGCCCCGCCAGGATCGCCCAGGATCGCCCCCATGTCTTCGACTCCTTCCATCCGTCCCGGCGTTGTGCCCCATCACGGCCTGTCCAGCTTCGAACTCGTTTGTCCGGCCGGCAGCCTGCCTGCCCTGAAGTCCGCCGTCGACGAGGGCGCCGATTGCGTCTATCTGGGTTTCCGGGACGCCACCAACGCGCGCAATTTCGCCGGCCTGAACTTCGACGCCACCGCCATCGCCCAGGGCATCCGTTATGCGCATGACCGTGGCCGCAAGGTCTTCCTGGCGCTGAACACCTATCCGCAGCCCGATGCCTGGCGCCTGTGGCAGGAATCCGTGGACCGCGCCGCCGATTCTGGTGTCGATGCGGTCATCATGGCTGATCCGGGGCTCATGGCCTATGCCCACGCCCGATATCCCGATCTGCGTCTGCACCTGTCCGTCCAGGGGTCGGCCACCAACTACGAGGCCATCCACTTCTATCACGAACGTTTCGGGATCGCGCGGGTTGTGTTGCCACGTGTGCTGTCCGTGGCCCAGGTGCAGCAGGTCTGCGAAAACGCGCCCGTCGAGATCGAGGTCTTCGGTTTTGGCAGTTTGTGCGTCATGGTCGAAGGCCGTTGCGCGCTGTCGTCCTACGCCACCGGCGAATCGCCCAACACTCATGGGGTCTGTTCACCGGCGAAACACGTGCGCTGGCAGCAGACCGACGCCGGCCTGGAATCACGCCTGAACGGCGTACTGATCGATCGTTATGATCAGGGTGAAAACGCCGGCTACCCCACGCTGTGCAAGGGCCGCTTCGACGTGGCAGGCGAAAACTACTACGCCCTGGAAGAACCCACCAGCCTCAATACGCTGGAACTGCTGCCGAAACTCATGGCCATGGGTGTGCGCGCCATCAAGATCGAAGGCCGCCAGCGCAGCCCTGCCTATGTCGCCCAGGTCACCCGGGTCTGGCGCCAGGCCATCGACCAGGCGCGCTCCAACTCCGCGCGTTATTCCGTGCATCCGTCCTGGATGGCCGAACTGAACAAGGTCGCCGAGGGTCAGCAGCACACGCTGGGGGCCTATCACCGCCCCTGGAAATAATTGCCGTCATTGCCCTGCGGATCGCGCCGGCCCAGGCCGGCGGCGGTGCATGCCACATCAGGAAAACCATCATGAAACTAGCTTTGGGCCCACTGCAGTACTACTGGCCGCGCGTGACGACGCTGGAATTCTACGCGGCGGTCCGCGACTGGCCGGTGGACATCGTCTATCTGGGCGAAACCGTCTGTTCTCGGCGTCACGAACTGCGCTTGCCCGACTGGATCGAGGTCGCCGACATGCTGGCCCAGGCCGGCAAGACTCCGATCCTGTCCACCCAGGTGCTGCTGGAATCGGGCAATGACCTGAACACCCTGCGCAAGATCACGGAAAACGGCCGCTACGGCATCGAAGCCAACGACATGGGGGCTGTGCATCTCGTGAGGGGGCAGCAAGCCGCAGGCGCAGCGTGGGGGCTCGATTTCATTGCGGGTCCGTTTCTGAACATCTATAGCAAACCCACGTTGGACGTGATCGTCGCGCAGGGGGCCACCCGCTGGGTCATGCCCCTGGAAATGGGCCGGGCTGGCCTGACGCAGCTGCAGCAGGACCGGCCCGCCGGTCTGCAGACGGAAGTCTTCGCCTATGGCCGCATGCCGCTGGCGTTTTCCGCCCGGTGTTTTACGGCGCGTAACCGCAACTTCCCCAAGGACAACTGCCAGTACGTCTGCATGGATCATCCCGATGGTCTGCTGCTGGAAACCAAAGAATCTCAGGCTTTCCTGACGATCAACGGCATCCAGACCCAGTCGGCGCTGGTCCATACCCTGATCCACGAGCTGGACGAACTGCGGGACCTGGGCGTCGACGTGCTGCGCCTCAGTCCACAATCGCAGCACATGGATCAGGTCGTCGCGGCGTTTCGCGCGGTGCTCGATGGACAGGAATCCGCTGAGGATGCCCATGAGCGCCTGGTACCCCTGATGCCGGCTGGTCCCTGCAACGGCTACTGGCATGGCCGCCCGGGTCTGGACATGGTGTTGCCGCAGGGTGCGGTGGCCCAGGCATCCGTGCCGGGCATCCGGGCTCGCGTGGGCTGAATCCTTTTTTTTTGATAAGGCAAGGTTATGCAGAATCCTTCGACTTCCACCTATCGCGTCCCCGAACCGCTGGCCCAGGCGCTCGAGCGCCTGCCCCGCTATCCGGGCTCCATCCTGTTCGTTGCCGGCCTGAACCTGATGCTGGCACGCCATCTGCATCCCGACACCCTGCACATGCTGGAAGGTCGGTCCCTGCGTATCCACGTCGTCGATGCTCATGTGCGCTTCGATTACACCTGGCGCGCCGGTGCGTTTCGTGCCGCGCAGCATGGCAATGCCGAACCGGACCTGACCATCCGGGCCGACGCCTGGGATTTCTACCGCCTGCTGCAGCGTCTGGAAGATCCGGACACGCTCTTCTTCAGCCGCCGTCTGGTCATCGAAGGCGATACCGAACTGGGGCTGATGGTGAAGAACACCCTGGATTCCATCGATATGGCGGTCTTTCATCCCAAGGTCGTCCTGCGCGATGCGCTGGCGGGGTTGCGCCGGCGGGTGGGGGCGTTGGTCCAGTCCCGCCCTCAACGGCATTCCTCAGGCGTCAATTCAGGCATCTGACGAGGTCGCCGCAGCCGTCGCATGGTTCGCGGGCGCGTTGGCCGGGTGGCTGCGGATGGCCCGCCGGCCGACCGTGGTGATGACGACGGTCATGGCCAGGGCAAAGGCACCCAGGACGATCAGGGTGTCGCCGCGTTCCATCGTCTGTTTGCCCCAGATCAGCGACAACAGCGTCGGGCTGGAATAGCCCAGGTAGACGACGACATAGAACATCGAAATCAAGGCTCCCCGCTGACCGGCGGGTGCCAGGCGGTCCGACACCGCCACCCCCGAAGCCATGGACAGGCCGTTGGCCAGGCCGATGGCGGCCGAGGCCGGAAGGACCCAGAGCCAGCCGCCAGGTTGAACCGACAGATAACCCAGGGCGCAGCCAATCGCGCCGCACAGGCCCGCTATCCAGCCGGCTTGAGTCGGCCCCAGCCGCATCGCCCAGAGTGTGGCCAATGCGGCAAACCCCTGCACGATCAAGGCGCTGAGCCCCAGGATGAAATAGATCTGTGCGAATCCCGCCTTGCCCAACTGGATGGGAAAAGCGATCAGCGACAGCATCGTGAAGGTGTAGACCAGCAGTCCACAGGGGATCAGGTAGCAGAAGAACCCCGTGGCGGTTCCCGGCGGCAGGCCGATTTGCACTCGGGAAGCCCGGCCCTCGGTCAGGGTTTCCGGCAAGGCTCGAAGGATGAGGATGGCGCCCCCCACCATGGCCAGCGCGATCATGAACGACAACAGCCGCGGCCAGGGCAGCCATTGGACCAGCACGCCCGAGACGAACGGCCCGATGGCGAAGCCGAACGCCATGACGCCACTGGCCAGCATCGAGGCACGCGTGGCGTTGCGGGTACCCGCCATTTCGCGCAGCCACACGGTACCGACGGTGAAGATGGCGCCGCTGGCAACGCCCTGGATGAATCGCGCGGCCAGGATCATCGGCTTGCCCCCGACTGTCGCGCCCATCAAGGCCAGCACGGCCAGCAGGAGCAGGCCCGCCGAGGGCAGGACGACGGCCTTGCGGCCGTGACGATCCGATCGGGGGCCTCCGATCAGGAAGGCGAGCATCAGACCCGCGGCATAGACCGTGAAGAACAGGGTCAGATCTGTCGTGGACAGGCGCAGATCGATGGTGTAGAACAGCATCACCGGAGAGACCGTCTGCGCCGTGTAGGCCGCCGCGAACAGAGCCAGGCACAAGAGCGCCTGCGTGCGGACGCTGTGGGGCTCGTCCGTGGTGGCGGCCGGGTTGGGGGTCATGACGACATCATGCCGCGACAGTCTCGACGCTGGTGCGATACACCGGGAATCGCTGGCACAGTTCGATCACCTGGTCGCGAACCCGGGCAATGGTTTTCTGATTGTCCAGGTCGTCCAGGATGTCGCACATCCAGCCAGCCAGCTCGCGTGCCTGTTCGATCCGGAAACCGCGGGTCGTGATCGCCGGCGAGCCGACCCGGATGCCGCTGGTGACGAACGGCGGCTGTGGATCATTGGGTACCGCGTTCTTGTTGACCGTGATGTGGGCGGCGCCTAAAGCCGCATCCGCGGCCTTGCCGGTGATGCCCTTGGCCGACAGGTCCACCAGGAACAAGTGATCGTGGGTGCCTCCCGAGACGATGCGCAGGCCCCGGGCGACGAAGACCTCGGCCATTGCTTTGGCATTGTCCAGCACCCGCTGCTGGTATTCGCGGAATTCCGGCTGCATGGCTTCTTTCAGGGCGACTGCCTTGGCTGCGATGACGTGCATCAGCGGGCCGCCCTGCGCGCCGGGGAACACGGCCGACTGGATTTTCTTCTGGATGTCGGGGTTGGCCCGGCCCATGATGAGACCGCCCCGGGGACCGCGCAAGGTCTTGTGTGTCGTGGTCGTGACAATGTCGGCGTGGGGGACCGGACTGGGGTACAGGCCTGCGGCGACCAAGCCCGCGAAATGCGCCATGTCCACCATGAACAGGGCGCCCACCCGATCGGCGATCTGGCGAAAACGCGGGAAATCGAGGATCTGCGAATAGGCGGAAAACCCCGCCACGATCATCTTCGGCTTGTGCTCCAGGGCCAGGCGCTCGACCTCGTCGTAATCGATCCGGTCGTTTTCGTCCAGGCCGTACTGCACGGCGTTGTACAAGCGGCCCGAGGAGCTGACCTTGGCGCCGTGGGTCAGGTGTCCGCCGTGAGCCAGGCTCATGCCCAGCAGCGTGTCGCCGGGTTGCAGCAAGGCCAGATAGACCGCCGCGTTGGCCTGGGAGCCCGAATGGGGCTGCACATTGGCCCAATCGGCACCGAACAGTTCGCAGGTGCGGTCGATGGCCAACTGCTCGACCACGTCGACATATTCGCAGCCGCCGTAGTAGCGTTTGCCCGGGTAGCCCTCGGCGTATTTATTGGTCAGTTTGGTTCCCTGGGCCTGCATGACCCGGGGGCTGGTGTAGTTTTCCGAGGCGATCAGTTCGATGTGCTGTTCCTGGCGCTGGTGTTCGGCTTCGATGGCCGCCCACAGCGTATCGTCAAAGCCCTGGATCCGTTGATTGTCTGAAAACATGGTGTCTCCTGTGGTGAGTCAGGTATTGTCGTGAGCGCATTCGACGCGCTTGCGAGGCTGGCCGGGGTCGGCGGAATCCGCCGGGTCCTCCGGCTGTCTCGCTCGATGCTTATTCTAGGGAAAACTGTGTTTTCCGCTTGTATGTTCGCGCCATAGTACTGGGACGCGAGTGCCGTGGCGGATGGGGTTTGGCGGCTGGTCAGGATACCCGGGCAGGCGGCCGGCCGGCCGGCGCCGGATCATGCGCCGGATGGCCGATCCGGCGCTCGCGGCCCGGTGTTGTGCCGAAGTAGTCCCGATAGCGGTGGGTGAAATGGGTCACCGACACGAAACCGCAGGCGGCCGCCACGTCGATGATGGATTGTTCCGAGCCCAGCAGCAGCTGCCGCGCCCGCCGCAGCCGCAATTCCAGGTAGTAGGTATTGGGCGTGCATTTCAGATGTTCTTGAAACAGGCGTTCGAGCTGGCGCACCGAGACCTGGATGAACTGGGCCAGTTCTTCCTTGGTCAGGGGCTCTTCGAGGTTGTTTTCCATCAGGGTCACGACCTCGGTCAGTTTGGGTTGGCCCGTACCCAGTTGCTGGCGCAGTGGGATCCGCTGGGGATCCTGGGTGGAGCGGATCCGTTCGCAGACCATCAGTTCGGAGACCTTGGCGGCGATCTCGTGGCTGCCGGTCCGCTGGCCGATGAGCGCGACCATCAGGTCCACGGGCGCGATCCCGCCGCTGCAGGTATAGCGGTCCCGATCGATTTCGTAAATGCGTTTGGAGACGATGATTTCCGGAAAGTCGGTCAGCAGCCGTTCGGTGTCTTCCCAGTGCAGAGTGCAACGGTAGCCGTTCAGCAGGCCCGCCCGTGCCAGCCAGTAGCTACCCGTGCAGATACCGCCCAGGACCGTTCCCTGGCGCGCACGATGGCGCAACCAGTTCAGGCAATGCGAGTCGATGCGGGCTGGGATCGGGTTGGAGCCGCAGACGAAGAGGGTATCGAATGGGGGCGCGTCGTCCAGCGCGTGGTCAGGCTGGATGGGGATCCCGTTGCTGGCCTGGACCGGTGCGCCATCCAGACTGATCGTGGACCACTGGAACAGCGGACACCCGCTAGCCAGGTTGGCCATGCGCAGGGGTTCCAACGCGCAGGAAAAACCGATAAACGTAAATCCGGGAACCAGCAAAAAACCGTAGTGCTGCGTGTCCGGGACTGGGCGCCCATGCGAGGCGTCCTGAACCGAAGGGACATCCATCCTGCTTGTCTCCGTCCAAAAAGTGCTTCCGCTTTCAGATTGAAAGGGTGTTTTTATTGTCGATCCGTCTTGTTCGGCGCGGATCTTCGTTTCCAGGCAATTAAAGGTCGCTTCTGAAAAAAGGCATGCGGCGCGCGGTCTCTAAGATGGTCTGCACGAACGCGGACAACCGCGTGGTCATTTCAAAAGCCGATGCCAATCACAGGAGACATCCCCATGAGCAGTCTGCAATTTTCCAATGCCGCCACAGCAGCCCAGCAGATGCGCGAAACGCGCCTGCTGCAGATCCCCAACGGCCCGCGCGCCAAGCCGACCTTTTCGGCTGCCGAAATGCAGCGGCGCGTCGATTCTGTGCGCGCGCACATGGCTGCCAACGACATCGATGCCGTCCTGTTTACCTCGTACCACAACATCAATTACTACGCCGACTTTCTATTTTGCCACTTCGGGCGCTTTTATGGGCTGGCGCTCACGCAAGACAAGCACACGACCATCAGCGCCAATATCGACGCCGGCCAGCCGGGGCGCCGCAGCTTCGGCGACAACATCGTCTACACGGATTGGCAGCGTGACAACTATTTCCATGCGGTCCAGACTCTGCTGAAGGGCAAGAAGCGGGTCGGGGTGGAACTCGATCACGTCACGGCGGAAAACCTGGACAAACTGCGCGCCGCCCTGCCGGGTAGCGAACTGGTGGACATCGGCAAGGCCTGCATGCGGCTGCGCATGGTCAAATCCGACGAGGAAATCGCCTTGATCAAGCATGGCGCCCGGATCGCCGACATCGGCGGCGCCGCCTGCCGTGACGCCATTGCCGTGGGCGTGCCCGAGCACGAAGTGGCGCTGGCATCGACACAGGCCATGGTGCGCGAGATCGCCCGCACTTACCCGGATGCCGAGCTGATGGACACCTGGACGTGGTTCCAGTCCGGCCTCAACACCGATGGCGCCCACAATCCGGTGACGTCGCGCCGGATCCAGCGTGGCGACATCCTGAGCCTGAATTGCTTCCCGATGATCTCGGGCTACTACACGGCACTGGAGCGCACATTGTTCGCCGAGGAGTGCTCGGATGCCCACCGCCGCATCTGGGAGATCAACGTCGAAGTGCACGAGGCCGGTCAGAAACTGATCCGCCCGGGCGCCCGCTGCTGCGACATCGCGTCGGAACTGAACGAGATCTTCCATCGGCATGATGTCCTGAAATACCGTACCTTCGGTTACGGCCATTCGTTCGGTGTCTTGTCCCACTATTACGGGCGTGAGGCCGGACTGGAACTGCGCGAGGATATCGAGACGGTGTTGGTGCCCAACATGGTGGTCTCGATGGAACCGATGCTGATGTTGCCCGAAGGTCTGCCGGGCGCCGGCGGCTACCGCGAGCACGATATCCTGGTCGTGACGGCCGACGGGGCCGAGAACATCACCAAGTTCCCGTACGGTCCGGAACACAACATCGTGAAGCGCTGATCCGCTGTTGCATGAGGGGCCGTTCCCGGTATGCTTCGGATCGGCGCCTCATGCCCCACGGATTTACATGATTTGCCGCTATACCAATAAAGGAGCACGTCCACTCGGTACGGTCCGGAAAGGATCGGCTGGAAGGACGGCCCATGGAGACAGCAATGAATTCTGCCACCGTCCACGCGGGCATCATGCCTGGCGTTGGTGAGCGCCGCGTCATTAGCAAGGTTGCCGCTGCCGGCTTTATCGGTAACTTTGTCGAATGGTTCGATTACGCGTCCTATGCCTATCTGGCAACCATCATCGCAGCCGTTTTTTTCCCCGATGTTTCACCGACCGCCGGCTTGATGGCGACGTTCGGGGTCTTTGCGCTGTCCTTCATCGTCCGGCCCATCGGTGGCGTGTTCTGGGGCCACTATGGGGACAAGATCGGCCGCAAGCATGCGTTGTCACTGTCGATCATCATAATGTCCCTGGCAACGTTCGCCATTGCCCTTTTGCCGGACTTCAATCAGATCGGCGTCTGGGCACCCGTTCTGTTGCTGGGTTTGCGCTTGGTGCAGGGATTTTCCGCCTCGGGCGAGTATGCGGGCGCCTCGGCGTTTCTGGTCGAATACGCGCCCGCTCACAAGCGCGGCCTGTACGCCAGCATCGTCCCGGCCAGTACGGCCGCCGGTTTGCTGTTGGGATCGCTGATGGTCTCTGGCATGCATTTGTTTCTGACCCCGGAGCAGATGCAGTCCTATGGCTGGCGCCTGCCGTTTCTGCTGGCGGCGCCTCTGGGCTACATCGGCCGCTATATCCGGATCCATCTCGAAGATTCGCCCAAGTTCCGTGAAATGGAAGAATCGCGTGAAGTGTCCCATGCGCCGGTCAGCCTGCTGTTGTCCCGGCATCGCCGCGCCCTGGTGATCGCGATCGGCGTCACCATGCTCAATGCCGTGGGCTTTTACATCATTTTGAGCTACATGCCCACGTATTTGGCTGTTGAGCTGGGGGTTGGCGAAACAGAGTCCTTTATGGCGACGACGATCGCATTGATTTCCTATATCGGTTTCATCTTCCTGATGGGCATCCTGTCCGATCGTTGGGGCCGCAAGACGATGCTGATTCTGGCGTCGATCGCCTTCATCGGGTTGACGGTGCCGCTGTTCAGCAGTCTGGCGTCCGTGGGCTTTCTGGGCATGGTCCTGATCCAGATCGTGTTTGGCGCCATGTTGACCATGAACGACGGGACTTTGCCGTGTTTTTTATCGGAGATCTTTCCAACCCGGGTGCGCTACAGCGGCTTTGCACTTAGCTTCAATTTGGCCAATGCGATTTTTGGCGGGACTGCACCGTTCATTGCGACCTGGTTGATCCATCTGACGGGCAACAAGCTGGCCCCTGCCTGGTATCTCGTGGCGGCGGCGGGCATTGCGCTGGTCGCGATGGCGATGAGCAAGGAGACCTCGCGTGACCCGCTCGCGGATTAGGGATTCGTTTCGACGATTCGTGGACTGAGCAGAAAGCACATGAATACTCTTTTCGATCCTATGGCGGTCTCGATGCCGGACGTGCAGAGCGGTCCGGATACTCGCGGGGTCCCTATTCAAAGGGTCGGTGTCAGAGGGGTATGTTATCCGCTGCGGCTGGCCATGTCGGCCGGCCAGCCGCAGCAAGTCGTTGCGCATTGGGAAATGACCGTGGCCTTGCCCGCCGAGGACAAGGGTACCCACATGTCGCGCTTCATTGAGGTGCTGGAAGCCTGGCGTGACACGCCGATGTCCCCGGATGGCTTCTGCCGCATGGCGCAGGCTGTGTGCGACCGGCTGGGTGTGGAGAGCACCGACTTGACCGCCAGTTTTCCCTATTTCCTGGAAAAGGCGGCGCCGGTGTCCGGCTTGCACAGCCTCATGGATTATCAGGTCCTCTGGATGGCCCACGCCTCGCGGGGGGCACCAGCGCGTTTTTCGCAGTGCGTCCAGGTGCCTGTGACCAGCCTGTGCCCTTGCTCCAAAGCGATCTCCGAGTATGGGGCGCACAACCAGCGCTCGCATGTGCAGGTCCGCCTGGACTACGACACCCCTGTGGCAGCCCAGCTGGATGCGTTGATCCGCGGGGTGGAGGCGCAGGCCTCCGGTCAGCTATGGAGCCTGCTCAAGCGTGAGGATGAAAAATTCGTCACCGAGCATGCCTATGAGAATCCCAAGTTCGTCGAAGACCTGGTACGCGACGTGGCTGTCCTGTTGCAGAGGCTGCCGGACGTGGCATCCTACGAGGTGGAGGCTGAAAACTTCGAGTCGATCCACAATCACTCGGCGTATGCCATGGTGAACAGCGCGAACGTTCGATGACCGAGGACTGGGCGGGCTGGTTGCCCAGTCTGGCGTCTGGAGAATCCGGAAAGCCTCCGGGAGTGCGGGTTGCGGGGCACCGGGGTTGTCCCGCACTTTTTGCGAGGATGTCATGCCACGTCCTATTCTGGCAACGATCGATGTGGGCGCGCTGGCGCACAATCTGAACCGCGTGGCCCGCCGTCTGGCGGACGACGCGCCCGCGCCCGCACGCATCTGGGCGGTCATCAAGGCCAATGCCTATGGCCATGGCCTGGAAGCCGCCGTACGCGGTTTCGCCGCCGCCGATGGTCTGGCGCTGCTGGATCTCGACGAGGCGGTGCAGTGCCGCGAGCTGGGCTGGCAGCGGCCCATCCTGCTGCTGGAGGGCTTCTTCAAGCCGCGCGACCTGGATGTGCTGGACCATTACAGGATCGGTACGGTTGTCCACTGTCATGCTCAGATGGACATGCTGGCGGCGTATCCACGCCCGGCCGCCATCGACGCCCATGTCATGCTCAATTCGGGCATGCACCGGCTGGGATTTCAGCCAGGGGAATACCGTGGGGCATTCGACCGGGCGCGGGCGCTGCAAAGCGCCGGCGTCCTGGGGTTGGTCGGCAAGATGACGCATTTTGCCCGAGCCGATGACGACCTGGCCGTGACACGGGCGCAGCTGGAATGCTTCAGCCGTGTCGCCGCAGGACTGCCCGGACCGGTCAGTGTCTGCAATTCGGCGGCGGTCCTTGCGCCAGGCCTGGCCGCCCGGGTGCCGGGGGAAGACCAGTGGGCGCGGCCGGGGATTTGCCTGTATGGGGCGTCTCCGTATGTGGGGCGGGATGCCGACTCCCTGGGGCTGCTTCCGGCTATGACGCTTGGCTCTGAACTGATCAGCGTCCATGTGCTGCCAGCGGGCGAGGCGATCGGCTATGGTCACGCATTCCGGACAGATCACGATATGCGGGTCGGGATCGTTGCCTGTGGCTATGCCGATGGTTATCCCCGCCACGCCATTACCGGCACCCCGGTGACAGTGTCCGGTGTCCGGACCCGGCTGGTGGGCCGGGTTTCCATGGACATGCTGTCGGTGGACCTGGATCCCGTGCCAGCCGCGGACATCGGGTCGCCGGTCATCTTGTGGGGGGATGGCGGGCCCTCGGTGGATGAGGTCGCCTGGTCGTCCAGCACGATCGCCAATGATCTGCTGGCGGGGCTGACGCATCGTGTCCCGCGCCGCATCCGGTAGGCGCCGGTTCGCTTTCAGACAATTTGATGTCGTTTCCGACAACGAGCCCCGCAACCGGAGCCCTTAGGATGGTTCCTACAGATAATTAAAACGATTCAAAAGACACGGAGACAACTGTGGCTGATTCCCGATTTTCCCGCGCTGCTTTAGCGGATTGATTCACTGACAAAAATCCTCCGTCTGATTCGGATGATGGCGCCGAGCCATCTCCGTGGCGGGCGTATCCGCATGGTGCGCCGGTCGGCCGGTGCTCATGTTAACTGCTGTTAGGGAGTGTGAAGATGAAACATCGCTTTACGGGCAGTCTATTGGTCATTTCGTTGGCGGCGCTGGCCGCAGTCGGTGCGAAGCCCGCGCTGGCGCAGGAAGAGCTGGCAGTCATGAGCTTCGGCGGCGCATATCAACAGGCTTGGCGAAAGGCGGTCTTCGAACCGTACACCGCCAAGGCCGGCATCAAGATCATCGAGCAGGAATACGGCGGCGAGATTGCCAAGATCAAGGCCATGATCGAATCTGGCAATGTCACGCTCAACGCCGTCGACGTGGATGCGCCAACGCTGCTGCAGGGATGCGACGAGGGCATTTTCGAGAAGATCGACTGGGCGCAGATCGGTCCGAAGGACGACTGGCTTGATGGCACCACGTCCAAGTGCGGGGTTGGGACCATCGTTTACGCGACCACCCTGGCGTATGACGGTGCCCGGCTGGCCAATGGACCGACGGCCATCAAGGATCTGTTCGATACGACCAAATTCCCAGGCAAGCGCGGTCTGTGGAAGAATCCGGCGACCAACCTCGAATTTGCCTTGCTTGCCGATGGCGTCGCGCCTGATCAGGTCTACAAAACATTATCCACACCAGAGGGCGTCGATCGGGCGTTCGCGAAGCTCGATACGATCAAGAGCAGCATCGTGTGGTGGGAAGCCGGTGCCCAGGCGCCGCAGTTGCTGGCTTCCGGCGAAGTGGTCATGACGACGGCATGGAATGGGCGTATCTATAACGCCAACAAGGAAGGCAAGAATTTCAAGATCGTGTGGGATCATGAGATTCTCGATTCCAATTATTGGGTCATCCCGAAGGGGGCGAAGAATCAGGCGGGCGCCCTGGCCTTCATCAAATATGCGATCGAGCCCAAAGAGCTCGCCGGTGTTTCGCAATATATTCCTTATGGTCCGGTGCGTAAGTCTGCGGCGCGGTTCGTGCTCAGGGATGTCGCTCCAAATCTGCCCACGAGTCCCCGGAACATGACCGGCGCCCTGACGCTCGATAACGGTTTCTGGGCTGATCATGGGGATGAAATCCGCCGTCGCTTCACAACGTGGATTGCACAGTGATGCTGTTGATCGATGGAGGCTAGCTATGGGTCATCCCGGGGAAATGCGATCGACGGCGCCGAGCAGGTCGGCTGAAGCGCTGGTCCGGTTCGAGGAAGTCAAGAAATCCTATGATGGTGTCAATTTCGTCGTCTCCGGACTGAATCTGTCCGTGCGCCGAGGAGAATTTCTGACCATGCTGGGGCCTTCGGGCTCTGGCAAGACGACGACATTGATGATGCTAGGGGGGTTTGAGCGACCGACGCTCGGGCGCATCCTGCTCGACGGGAAGCCCGTCGAACGGCTGCCGCCGGAGAAGCGCAATATTGGCTTCGTGTTCCAGAACTATGCGCTTTTTCCACATATGACTGTGGCGGAGAACGTCGCGTTTCCCTTGCGCTATCGCGGCATCAAGGGCGCCGACGCTGCTGCGACGGTGCGGCAGGCACTTGGCCGTGTCGGCCTCGGGAATTTTGGGGATCGCAAGCCGGCGCAGCTTTCCGGAGGACAGCAGCAACGGGTGGCGCTGGCGCGGGCCTTGGTGTTCGAGCCCTCATTGGTATTGATGGATGAGCCGTTGGGCGCCCTCGACAAACAGTTGCGCGAGCATATGCAGATCGAGATCAAAAGGCTCCAGGTCTCTCTGGGTATCACGATGGTATACGTCACGCATGACCAGTCCGAGGCGCTGACTATGTCGGATCGGATCGCGGTCTTCCATGATGGCCGCATCCAGCAATTGGCGGAACCGGAGATGCTCTACAAGCAGCCGTCGAATCGCTTCGTCGCCTCGTTCATCGGTGAAAACAATACCTTGTCATGTTCCCTGGTCGCGCACGAAGGGGATCTGGCGGTGGTGCGAATGCCCGACGGTACGATCCTGAAGGGGATGGGACATGGACTGTCGGGTGCGACTGATGACGTCAGTCTGTCCGTCCGACCGGAAAGCTTGACACTAGCCAGCGGCGAGCCGTGCGGGAAAGGCAACCGGATTATCGGAGAGGCTCATGAAGTCTTCTTCCTGGGTGATCACATGCGCTTGTCGATTAAGGCCTTCGGCAGCCAGATGCTGACCGCCCGCATCCCCGCGCGTGAAGCTCGCCATTTTGTGCCTGGAGAGCCGGTCGCCCTCGACTGTGGGATTGCCGATTGCCAGCTGCTGGAGGCATAAAGACATGACAGCCGCTGTGATTGCGAACATCGATGTCTCAAAGGCAGTGCGGCGCGCCGAACAGCCTGCCCGCCGTGCCGCGCTATCATTGGCACTGCCCTTGATCGCATTTCTGATGATCGTTTTTGTCGTTCCGATCTTGTACTTGCTGACGACGGCCGTTGCCAATCCCGAGGTCCGCCAAGTATTGCCCCGCACTTTGGTAGCTTTAGAAAGCTGGGATGGGGTTTCCGTGTCTGATGAACCAATCTACGATGCGCTCGCTGTCGATCTCAGGGCGGCCCAAAATGATAGCACCGCGGCACTGCTTGGCAAGCGTCTCAATTATGAAATTTCAGGAATGCGTAGCCGTGTATTAACAGCAGCGCGGATGGTTGAAAGAGTTGAGTCGGGGCCATATAAGGAAAGATTTCTAGGGCTCAGCAAGGACTGGGCGTCGCCAGCCGTCTGGACCATCATCAAGCGCAGCGGTTCAGCGTTCACCCCTTATTATCTGTTACGTGCACTGGACCTGCAGCAAAACCTGGATGCCTCAGTCGGCCGGGTGGCTGGCGATCAGGCGGTATTTGTCGACATCCTTGGGCGGACCTTTTACATCGCCGCGTTAGTCACTCTTCTGACCTTGATTCTGGGTTATCCAGTGGCCTATGTACTGACGATCGCACCCCGGGGGATCGCCGCCGTCATGATGTTGATGGTGCTGCTGCCGCTATGGACCTCGCTGCTGGTGCGTACGACGGCCTGGGTCGTGCTGCTCCAGTCGAACGGCGTCATCAATGACGTGTTGCTCTCCCTGCATCTGGTCAGCGAAAAAGTGCAGTTGATCTTCACGCGGGTCGGTACGGTCACGGCGATGACCCATATCCAGCTGCCTTTCACGATTTTGCCGATCTATAGTGTCATGCGCTCGATTTCGACCACTCAATTGCGAGCCGCTCGTTCGCTGGGGGCGCCACCTCTTGCCGCGTTTTGGCGCATCTATGCCCCGCAGACCTTGCCTGGCGTGGTTGCCGGATGCCTCATGACGTTTATCCTGTCCCTGGGCTACTACATCACACCGGCTTTGGTGGGAGGGTCGCGCGACCAGATGGTGTCCAATTTTATTGCCGACTTCATCAATCGTGATCTCAACTGGGGCCTGGCCTCGGGGCTGGGCGTTGTCTTGCTGGTCGCGACGCTGGTGGTTTACGTCGCTTTCCTGCGCCTGGTCGGGGGCGCCGACAAAATCAAGCTGGGGTAACGTCATGTGGCTGCCTTCCTATGCAACGCGCGCGGAGCGCCTACCGCGCATCTTCGTGGTCGCGTTTGCCGTCGCGGTGATGCTGTTCCTGATTGCACCGCTTTTCATCGTCGTGCCGCTGTCCTTTTCGAAGGATCCTTTCTTCACCTTGCCCGTTCAGGAGTATTCCTTGCGCTGGTATGCCGATTTCTTCGGCAACGCCCGCTGGATGAATGCCATCGTAAACAGCACCATCACGGCGGTGCTGACTACCGTGTTGGCGACGACGCTGGGCACGCTGGCGGCGCTGGGAATTTCGCGGCCCGATTTCCCGGCGCGCCGGTTGATCATGGCATTGCTGATTTCACCCATGATCGTCCCGGTGGTTATTGTCGCGGTGGGCAGCTATCTGTTCTTCGGGCAGTTCGGGCTGACGAACACGCGCACGGGCCTGGTTCTCGCACACACGGCGCTGGCTGCGCCATTCGTCGTCATCACGGTGACGGCGACCTTGTCCACGTATGACACCAATCTGACGCGGGCGGCGCTGAGCCTGGGCGCGTCTCCCTTGTCGACGTTCTTTCGCGTGACCTTGCCCAGCATCCTCCCCGGGGTTGTGTCGGGTGGGATCTTCGCCTTCGCGATCTCGTTCGATGAGGTTGTGGTGGCGCTGTTCATGACCGCGGCTGAGCAACGGACCCTTCCCGTCCAGATGTTTTCGGGTATCCGGGACCAGATCAATCCGACGATCATGGCGGCTGCCACCCTGCTGCTGGGCTTGTCCATTCTGCTGTTCATCGCACTGACCCTGCTGACGCGGCAGCGGCCGAAGTCATCCATGTAAGTACTGGCAGCACCACCGTTCGATCCCCGCTGGTGAAGAACCGTCGCTCCGGATAGTCGCGCGCGGCCCGGGCCAGCGCGCGGCGTCCGGTGCCTGGGGCTGACGCGCCGCATCCGGTAGGCGCCGGTTCGCTTTCAGACAATTTGATGTCGTTTCCGACAACGAGCCCCACGGTCGGAACCCGTAGGATCGTCGTTACAGGCAACCTGAAACAATGACATAAATAAGACGGAGACAAAGGAGTGGCTGGCCCAGGTTCCCTCGCGGTGTGCCGGTTCGATGCTTTCAGGCGTCCTGGTGATGGCCAGGCCCGTTGTCCAACCCACAGCGCATGACATTTGTACGGAAGTAAATCCTGAAAGGGCGACTGTCCCTTTCGTTGTTTCCAATAGCGCCAATCAATATCGGATATGGCCAGGTACGACTGAGGAGGAATGGAACATGAAACTTCCCTTGAAACGCAGCGATTTTGCATCGCGTCGACGTTTTGTCACGAAACTTGGAGGTCTGGTGGGCGCCGCTGCCGTCACCAGTGCGCTTCCGCTGCGCAGCGCGTTGGCGCTCGAGCAGTTGACGATGCTGACCTGGAATGGTTTCGCCGAGCGCGAGGTGGTCGGGGATTTTGTGGACAAGCATGGCGTCAAGATCCGCGCCAAGTACTATACCGGTGGGGACGAGATGCTGGCGCTGATCTCGCAGTCGCCGCCGGGTACTTACGACGTCATTCTTGCGGACGGTGAATATGTCCAGCAGCTCCGGACCGCGGGTTATATCGAAAAGCTGAATCCGGCGGACTATCCCTTTAACGATTATTTTCCGGAATTCCGTAGATTTCCCATGCTATGGCATGAGAACGACATGTATGCGTTGCTCATGCGTTTCGGATTCCTGGGGGTTTCGTTCAATACCAAATATATTACCGACGAGCAGGCAAGCTCCTACGAGATGTTCTGGGACAAGAAGCTCAAAGGCAAGGTTGCGCATTTCGACTGGCATTTGCCCAATCTCGGTCAGATGAGCCTGCTGAACGGGGATTCCAAGCCTTACGATATCGATGCCGCCGCCTGGCAAAAGGTGCAGGACAGAACCATGAGCCTGCGTCCGCAGATCGCTGGGTTCTTTGGCTATGGCGGCACGCTTTCCGCGTTGAAAACCGAGCAGGTCCACGCCATGCTGGGCATCGGCGACTGGATTACCGGCCTGCTGGCGCGGGACGGCGGTTCGTTCAAGACGGTCGTGCCCAAGGAAGGCGGCCTGCAATGGGACGAATGCCTGTGCATCGGCAAGGGCAGCCAGAAGGTCGGCTTGGCCACCAAGTTCCTGCAATATATGTCCACCCCGGAAGGGCAGGTCAAGGCAGCGACCATGAAGGCTTACCCGGCCTTGATCCCGAATCAAGAGGGATGGAAGCTCCTGGCAAAGGTCAATCACGTGGCGGCAGAACGTGGGGGCATGCTGATGGATGAGTACAACGTGATGAACATCATCCGGGAAGGCCGCATCCACGATCGGCAGCTTCCGGTCCAGCAATCGTTGCAGGACTGGAATAATTTTTGGCAGAAGTACAAGAGCGCTTGAGCAATCCCTGACCAGGCCGGTCGTGCCCGATGCAATCTGGGGTGGGCACGAGCCTGGTCAGCGGCTTGCGGTTTCGGAGTCGGTCCCTGGCTCAAAAACAGAAAGCCCGCACAGGGCCTGATTGGGCCTCGTGGCACAGGAGGTTTCGGTGATAATCCCGCATCAGAGTTCAATGCGATCCCCTGGCGCCGCGGCAGACGTGCGCAAGTTGCGACGGAAGTCGCCGCGTGCCGGGCATTTCGTTCCAAAACAGAGGCTATATGCCTTTTCCCTGAGCCTGCCGCCGCTCGTGTGGCAGCTGCTCTTTCTGGTCTTCCCGGTGGTGTTCCTGCTGGTCATTACCTTCTGGTCGGTCGAGTTCTTCCGACTGAAGCCGGATTTTACGTTCGCCAATTGGGCGTTCATCTATACGCGCGGCTATTTTTACGACGCATACGCTCTGACCTTCGGGATGGCGATTTTCACCGCGATCGTCATCAGTGCGATTGCTTTTCCATGCGCTTATGCGATCGCCTTCAAATTTCGGGGTTCCGCACGACAGTTTGCACTGCTGTTGCTGATCATCCCGTTTTTCACCAGTTACCTGGTGCGTGTTTATGCCTGGCAAGTCGTCCTGGCGGATTCAGGGGTTGTCAATATGCTCCTGAAATGGCTATCCCTGCCGCCGGTGGCGATGCTCAATACCCTGGGGGGCACCTTGATCGGCTATGCCACCCTGTGCCTGCCGCTGGTGACCTTGCTGCAGTTGCTCAGCCTGATCTACGTGGACCGTAATCTGGTGGAAGCGTCCCATAACCTGGGGTGTGGCCGTCTTGGCACGATCTGGCACGTCATCATCCCGTCCGCCAGAATCGGCATCATGATCGCGGCGCTGTTCTGTTTCATCCTGACGTTTGGCGATTTTGTCAGTCCTTTGTATTTGGGAGGGGGCCTGAGAACCGTACTGAGCACCGTGATCATCGACACCGTCAAGTCCGGCCAGCAATGGCCACAGGCGGCCGTGGTGGCGGTGACGATGGTCATAACTTTGCTGGCGGTTGCCCTGGCGGCAATCTGGTTCGCCTACCGGAGGCCGAAATGAACGAAAACCGATGGATCAATCTGACGCTTTATTGCTATGCCTTTGGGATATTCGTATTCATCTTTACTCCCATCGCGGCCAGCTTTGTCTTTTCATTCAACGCGGATCGCTTTCCGACCTTGCCTCTGGGCGATTTCAGCTTTCAGTGGTATCGGGACATCATCTCCGACGCCGATATCTGGCTGGCGTTTGGAAACAGCGCAAAAGTCGGTTTCACCGTTGCGGTGGTGTCCACTGTGCTGGGGTTTTGCGCCGCGTATACCGATCATCGCTATCGGTTCTTCGGAAAATCGGTCTATCTGACGCTGGCGCTGTTGCCGCCGACCATCCCGGTGGTCATCATGGGATTGGCGATGCTGGCATTTCTGTCGCGTGTCAGTCTGTCGGGCAATATCCAGGCGGTCATGATCAGCCACATCGTCATGTGCGCCCCGTTTGCGATGGCGGTGATCCGGATGCGCCTGGCACTGATGCCCGCCGACATGGAGGCGGCGGCCTGGAACCTGGGTGCCAGCCAGTGGCGTGCGTTATGGCACGTGATTCTGCCTTTTTCCCTGCCCAGTATCGGTGCGGCGCTGTTTGTGACCATGGCGGTGTCGTTCGACGAGTATGCCGTTGCCTGGTTCGTGTCGGGGCTGGACCCCACGGTCCCCGTCAGCATCCTCACGACCTTGCAGGGGCGCGTCAGCCCGACGATCAACGCGATCGGTTCCATCGTATTCACAGTCACCATCATGCTGGTTGTCCTGGCGCAGATTCTGTTGCTGCGGCATGGGAAAAACAAGACTCGAAAAATTTTGGCCACGGCCAAAGGGGAGTGAAAACATGAATCGTCCTTTGGTGGAACTGGATAATGTCAGCAAGTCATTTGGGGGCTTTACCGCCGTCGAATCGATCAACCTGAACATCAGTGAAGGCGAATTCCTGGCAATCATGGGCTCGAGCGGCTGCGGCA
Source organism: Castellaniella sp. MT123 (assembly GCF_039614765.1). Classification (NCBI taxonomy): domain Bacteria; kingdom Pseudomonadati; phylum Pseudomonadota; class Betaproteobacteria; order Burkholderiales; family Alcaligenaceae; genus Castellaniella; species Castellaniella sp. MT123. The sequence continues at coordinate 1,378,172 of NZ_CP154879.1, read as the reverse complement.
AGACAACGACCCTGCGGATGCTGGCCGGTCTGGATCAGCCCACGCAAGGCGAAATTCGCCTCAACGGAGAACGCATCAACGAGCTCAGTACCTGGGATCGCGACACGCCCCTGGTGTGGCAGAACCTCGCGCTATTCCCCTTTCTGAGCGTCACCGAGAATGTTGAATTCGGTCTTCGGATGCGCGGCGTCCAGAAGGCCGAGCGCAGGCGCCGGGCCGGGAAATGGCTGGATCGCATGGGGCTCGCCGAGTTTGCGAATCGGGATATCAGTCAGTTGTCGGGCGGCCAGCGCCAGCGGGTTGCGCTGGCCAGATCCCTGGTGACCGAGCCCCCCATCCTGTTGCTCGACGAGCCGCTGAGCGCTCTGGATGCAAACCTGAAGGTGCGCATGCAAGGCGTACTGACCGAGCTGCAAAAGGAGATCGGCATCACCTTCGTGTATGTCACCCATAGTCATTCCGAAGCCTTCGCGATGGCCGATCGGGTGGTGATCATGAGCCAGGGCCATATCGAACAGGTGGGTACCCCCCAGGAAATCTATTCCATGCCATGCAACCGGTTTGTGGCGGAATTCATTGGCGGCAAGAACATCATCGAAGGCAAGGTGGCCGATATCGCCGGTGACAAAATCATTGTCCGATCTGATCATGGGGTCCTGGAAACGCCTGTGGCGGCTGGCGGGCGTGTTGCCAAAGGGGATCCGGTCACCTTGTATGTCGGTGCCGAGGACATGCGCTTCGCCGGGCCGGGCGGTGCAGGCCAGAATCGTTTGCGGTGTCGCGTGATCGGAGAAGAATTCGTCGGTGCCATCATGACGATCCATCTTCAAACGGAAACCGGCCTGGAATTGCAGGCGCAGGTCCCCTATGCCGGGCGCGCGAGATTGCCGGTGGAGGACGATGGCTGGGTTCATGTCAGCTGGGATGTGCAGGAGACCCGCATTCTGGGTTCCCGGGCCTGAGCGCGCGTGCGGCTTTAGGCATGGTTTCGCTTTCTGGCAAGTAAAGGTCGTTTCTGAAAAAAGCCGCCAGGCTTCCTGTCTCTAAGATGGATTGGGCGGATGCGGAAAAAACGCCGCCGCTCAATCACCAGAGCCGGTACACTCCCGGGACATAACGGGGGGCCGGCGCACCTTCGAGGAGACACTACATGGAATACGGCACCGCCAGAATTCCGCATGACAAGCGCGAGTATGGCTTTTTTGACCAGGTCGTGACCTGGTTCGGGTCCGGGGTCAACACCGGATCCTGGTATTTCGGCGGAATGGCGGCGGCCATCGGCATGAGTTTCGTCTGGCAATATGCCTTCATTTATTTGCCGCTGATGATGATTCCCTGGGCCATGATCGGCTGGATTTCCTGGAAACATGGCGCATCGACGGTGACCTGCACGGTTCCCGCTTTGGGCGTCCAGGGTTCGCGCTGGGCCGGCATCGGGGAATTTCTGGGCATGATCGGCTGGCCCAGCATCAATACTTTCATCGCGGCTATTTCACTGACCTACGTCTTCCATGCCATGTGGGATTGGCCGACGTATGGGCAGCCCGGTTCCATGATGCCGTTGATTCTGGGCATCCTGGTGACCGCGGTCGTTCAGGGCGTGATCGTCGTCGTGGGACATCAGGCCATCAAGTATCTGGAATGGATCTCGGTCGTCCTGCTGGTCGTCCTGGGTGTCTGGGAAACCATCGTCGTCCTGCAGCACTGGGACTACGCCAAAATTGCCAGCCTGACTTTGCCGGAGGCTCAGCATACGCCGGCGTTTTATTTCGATCTGGCTTTCGGGTTCTGCTGGGGCTGGGCGATGATCGGCGACTTTGCCCGTTTTGCCAAGGGGCCGGGTGCCGCCACAGCGGGCAGCTGGCTGGGGGTCAATCTGGGCCAAGGCTGGTTCATGATCGTCGGTGCCATCGGTGTGATCGGCGTCGTCCTGGACACCGGCGTCTTCGATCCGAACAACTCGGATCCCAGTTCCACCATTGCTTCCCTGGGGCTGGGTACCGTTGCCTTTCTGGTGGTGTTTTTCGCCACTGTCAGCACCAACGTGACCGTGTTGTATGGGGCCGGCATGGGATTGGTGGGTGCCACGCGCAGCGAATCGCCCAAGCGCTACCTGCTGTTTATCGCGGTCCTGCAGTTTGTCATGTGCTTCCTGCCGCTGGCCTTTGACAAGTTCATCGAGTATTTCGAGTTTTTTCTCGGCATCGTCGGCGGAGTCTTCATTCCGTTGTGGACGCTGGTGGTTGTCGACTATTTCATCGTGCGCAGATGCCAGGTTCGGGATGAGGACCTGTTTGCCGGGAATTATCCCGATGGTTCCACCAAGAGCCGGCTGGGTGACTGGAACGTTTCCGGCTGGGTTTCGATGGCGCTGGGGTTGGGCGCGTTCTACCTGCTGCATTACGGCCTGACAGACGCCGCGGCGATCTGGACAGCATCCTTCCCGACGATCGGCGTGACGGCGGTCAGCTATCTGGTCCTGACGTTGGGTTTCAACATGGGACGCACGCGTCTGGCCTTCAAGAGGTAGAACATGAATCACGTTCGTATTGCGGAGCTGGCCTGGCCAGCCTACGCGGAAAAAGTCAAAGCTGGGGCTGTCGTGCTGATACCCGTCGGCGCGCTGGAGCAGCATGGCCCCCACATGAGCATGAATCCGGATGTCCTGCTGCCGACCGCCATCTCGGAGCGCGTGGCGGCGCACATGGGGGCGCTGGTGGCGCCGGCCATCGCCTACGGCTACAAGTCGCAGCAAAAAAGCGGCGGTGGCAATCACATGCCGGGGACGACCAGTCTGGATGGGCTGACCGTCACCAGCATCATCCGTGATGTGCTGAAGGAACTGGCGCGCCACGGGGTCCGTAAGGTCGTCCTGGTCAATGGTCATTACGAGAACTCCGCGTTCATCACCGAGGGCGTCGACTTGGCACTGCGTGAACTGCGTTGGGACGGCATCCGGGATTTCCGCAGCATCATTCTGTCCTACTGGGACTTTATCGACCAGACGACGATCGATGCGATCTACCAGGGGGATTTTCCGGGTTGGGCCGTCGAGCATGGCGGGGTGCTGGAAACGTCCCTGATGCTGCATCTGCATCCGCATCTGGTCGACATGAGTCAGGTGCGGGATCATCCGCCGGCGACGTTCCCGCCCTACGACTTTTTCCCGATCAAGCCGGAATGGACCCCGGAGTCGGGTTGCCTGTCGTCGGCCAGCCGGGCCAGCGCGGAACACGGCCAGTTGATCTTGACGGTCTGCGTACAAGGCATCACAGACGCGTTGCGGACCGCGTTCGACTGAGTTGCCGCCGCGTCCGGAACCCGGGCGGCGCCCGCGAGCGCCGCCCGATGCGGATCGGGATCGCTTTACAGCACCACTGTCCGATGCCCGCTGATGAAGACCCGCCGTTCCAGATAGTCGCGCACAGCCTGGGCCAACGCGCGGCATTCCAGGTTGCGGCCGGTGGCCAGCAACTGATCGGGGGTTTGCGCATGATCGACCGGTTCGACGGACTGGGTGATGATCGGGCCTTCATCCAGATCGTCGGTCACGAAGTGGGCCGTGGCGCCGATCACCTTGACGCCGCGTTCGTAAGCCTGATGGTAAGGGCGGGCGCCCTTGAAGCCCGGCAGGAAGGAATGATGGATGTTGATGGCGCGGCCCGCCAGCGCTTTGCTGGTTTCGGGACGCAGGATTTGCATGTATCGGGCCAGAACGACCAGTTCGGAACCGGTCGTGCGCGCCAGATCCAGGATGGCGGCTTCCTGTTGCGGCCGGGTGTCGTCGGTGACGGGCAGATGGTGGAATGCGATGCCGGCGGCCTCGGCATGGCTGCGCAGGGTGTCGTGATTCGACGCGATGGCCGCGATGTCCATCGGCAGTTCGCCCATCCGGGTGCGAAACAGCAGGTCCGCCAGGCAGTGTTCCAGCTTCGACACCAGAATCAGTACCCTGGGGCGGCGCGCCATGTCGTGGATGGTCCAGCGCATGGAAAAACGCTGGGCCAATTCGGTGAAATCGCGGTTCAGGGAGGCGATGTCCAGCGCTTGGGGGCCATCGGTGTGGAAGACGCAGCGCACAAAGAATTGCTGCGTGCTTTTTTCGTCGAAGACGGTGAATTCGTCGATGTAGCCTTGTCGCTGGTCCAGGAACGAGACGATGGCTGCGACTTGGCCGGCCTTGCTGGGGCAGGACACCGTCAGGCAGAACAGTGCGCTGGCGGCGGGTGGGATGGGCGATGATGGGTGCTGCATGATGTGTCTCCTGGGTCGAGTGGCTGGCGGGGCGCGCCGGCCCTGTATCGGTGCCCACTACATCATGAGGGCGCGTATCCGCCTAGAATGGAAACGTCATGGCGCCTGAATCGTCGGGCATGGAGAGGCAAGATCATATGAGTACTGGACCGGTGCGTTTTGGCTTCATTTTGCTGCCGCATTTCACCCTGACCGCCTTTTCCGGCATGCTGGATGTGCTGCGCCTGTCTGGCGATGAGGGCGACCACAGCCGCCCGATGCGGTGCGCCTGGCAGGTGGTCGATGAAACCCTGACGCCGGTCCGCTCCAGCAGTGGCATCCAGGTGGTGCCCTCCGAACCGCTGGGCGATCCCGCCCGCTTCGATTATGTGGTGGTCGTCGGTGGCCTGCTGCAGCGTCCGCCGGTCAGTCCCGGGATGCTCGAGTTCATCCGCGAAGCGGCGCGCAAAGACGTCCATCTGGTGGGCTTGTGCACGGGGGTGTTCACCCTGATGCAGGCTGGCGTGCTGGATCAGCATCGCATCTGCATCAGCTGGTTCCATTATTGGGATTTTCTGGAACGCTTCCCTGGAATCGATCCGGCACAGGTTGTGGCCGACCGTCTGTATGTTTTCGACCGGCGCCGCATCACGTGTTCGGGGGGGCGGGCGTCGATCGATGTCGCCGCCGAAATCCTGCGACGTCACATCGATCAGTCCATCGTGCAGAAGGCCCTGCGCATCCTGCAGGTCGAGGATGCCGGCCGGGCCAGCGCCGCCCAGCCGTTGCCGCCCGGCATCCAGCCGACGACGCATCCCGCCGTGCGGCGCGCCGTCCTGCTGATGGAGCAGCACGTCGGACGGGCACTGAGCCTGGATGAACTGGCCGGCAAGCTGGGTATTTCCGTGCGCCACCTGGAACGGCTCTTCAAGGAAGCCACCGGGCAGGGGCCTCAGGCCTATGCGCGCGGCATGCGGCTGCGCCTGGCGGCCTGGCTGTTGACTCATACCAAGAAAACCATTGCCGCCATTGCGTCGGAATGCGGTTTTGCCGATGCGTCCCATCTGGGGCGCGAATTTCGCGCGGCCTTCAAGATGCCGCCCAGCGCGTGGCGCGGCCGTGCCCAGCTGCCCGATACGCTGCTTTCGCCACCCGACCCGGTGGCCGATTACATCAGCGAGGTATTTCCCGGGCGCAGCGAGTTCTTCTGAGCTGGGGATTCCTAGCCGGAATCTTCCATGAGTACGGCGAAATAATTCTATCGAGTCGAGCCCGCATTTGATGTACTACACCCATGACGCCAAACATGGGTGCGCCATCATACAAGCGAGGAGACCATGAGTAATCGCTACTCGATCTTCAGCCTGATTCGCAACGGGCTGAGCCACAATGAAAACTGGGGAAGGGCGTGGCATAGCCCCGAACCCAAGCGGGAATACGATGTCGTCGTGATCGGCGCGGGCGGACACGGCCTGGCCACCGCCTACTATCTGGCCAAAGTGCATGGCATCCACAATGTGGCCGTGCTGGAAAAAGGCTGGCTGGGCGGTGGGAACACCGCGCGCAACACCACCATCGTCCGCTCGAACTATCTCTGGGATGAATCGGCCCAGCTTTATGAAAAGGCGATGCAGCTTTGGGAAGGCCTGTCGCAGGACCTGAACTACAACGTCATGTTCAGCCAGCGCGGCGTCATGAACCTGGCTCACAATCTGCAGGAAGTGCGCGACACCCAGCGGCGCATCAATGCCAACCGCTACAACGGGGTCGATGGTGAATGGCTGACGCCGGCGCAGGTCCAGGAGATCGTGCCCAACATCAATCTGAACAGCCGCTATCCCGTGCTGGGCGGTTCGTTCCAGCGGCGCGGCGGCGTGGCCCGCCACGATGCCGTGGCTTGGGGCTTTGCCCGCGCGGCGGACCGGCTTGGGGTGCATATCATCCAGAATTGTCCGGTCCTCAATATCCGGAAGAAAGACGGCGTGGTCGAAGGCGTGGAGACGGGCAAAGGCTTCATCAAGGCCAAGAAAGTCGCCGTCGTGGTGGCGGGGCATTCCAGCGTGCTGGCCGAGATGGCCGGCGTGCGTCTGCCCATCGAGAGCCATCCTTTGCAGGCGCTGGTTTCCGAGCCGGTCAAGCCCTGCGTCCATACCGTCATCATGTCCAATGCCGTGCACGCCTACATCAGCCAGTCCGACAAGGGCGACCTGGTGATCGGCGCCGGCATCGACCAGTACCTGGGTTACGGCCAGCGTGGCAGCTTCCAGAGCATCGAACACACGCTGCAGGCCATCGTCGAGATGTTCCCGTCCCTGAGCCGCGTGCGCATGAACCGTCAATGGGGGGGCATCGTGGACGTGTCGCCTGATGCGTGCCCGATCATCACCAAGACCGGGATCAAGGGGCTGTATTTCAATTGCGGGTGGGGAACCGGGGGGTTCAAGGCCACGCCGGGCTCGGGCTGGGTCTTTGCGCACACGGTTGCGCACGACGAGCCGCATCCACTGAACAAGGCCTTCTCCGTCGACCGCTTCTATAGCGGCCATCTGATCGACGAGCACGGCGCAGCCGCCGTGGCCCACTGAAGGAGACATCATGTTGCAGATCAAATGCCCGTGGTGCGGGGATCGCGCCGAAAGCGAATTCAGCTATGGCGGGGAAGCCGGGATCGTGCGTCCCGTGGACAACGCCTCGATGGATGATCGCGAATGGGGTGATTACGTGTTCATGCGCCGCAATACGTTCGGGCTGTTTCGCGAGCAGTGGGTTCATGCCCAGGGTTGCCGCCGCTGGTTCATGGCTGAACGCGATACGCGGACCTATGACATCCAGGGCTACGAGACCTTCGATGGTCAGAGTCACGAAACCGCCGAACCGATCCGGGAGGCCGTATGAATCAGGATAGTCGTTTGCCCCAGGGCGGGCGTGTACGGCGCGGCGCGCCCGTGCACTTCACGTTCAATGGCAAGGCCTATACCGGCCTGCAAGGAGACACGCTGGCGTCGGCCCTGCTGGCCAATGGCGTGCATTTCGTGGCGCGCAGTTTCAAGTACCACCGCCCGCGCGGCATCATGACCGCCGGGGTCGAAGAGCCCAATGCGCTGGTGCAGCTGGAAAGCGGCGCGTATACGGTGCCCAACGCGCGTGCGACCGAGGTCGAACTCTATGAAGGCTTGCGCGCGACCAGCGTCAATGCCAAGCCGGACATCGAGCATGACCGCATGGCGATCATGCAGCGCTTTGCGCGCTTCATCCCGGCGGGGTTCTATTACAAGACCTTCATGTGGCCGCGCAGCTGGTGGGGCAAATACGAGGAACGGATCCGTGACGCCGCGGGTCTGGGCTCGGTGCCCGACACCCAGGATCCCGATCGCTACGAGAAACGCTATGCGCACTGCGATGTGCTGGTGGTGGGGGCGGGGCCGGCGGGGCTGGCGGCTGCCTGCGCGGCAGGCCGCACCGGTGCCCGGGTCATTCTGGTGGACGATGGTGGCGAGGCGGGGGGCAGCCTGTTGCGCGCCCAGGAAGTCATCGACGACAAACCCGCGCTGGATTGGGTCGCCGAACGCATGGCGGAATTGGCCGCCCAGCCGGAAACACAGGTGCTGCAGCGCACTACCGCCTTTGGCTACCAGGATCACAATCTGGTTACCGCCTGCGAGCGGCTGCACGACCATCTGCCGATCATGCAGCGAAGCGGCGTGCGCGAACGCATCTGGAAGATCCGCGCGCGGCACGTGGTGCTGGCGACTGGCGCCCATGAACGGCCGCTGGTATTCGGCAACAACGATATTCCGGGCGTGATGCTGGCGGGTGCCGTCTCCGCTTATATCCACCGCTATGGTGTGTTGCCCGGCCGCCGCGCGGTCGTGTTCACCAACAACGACAGTGCCTACCAGACAGCGATCGACCTGAAGCGCCATGGCGCCGATGTCACCGTCGTCGATCCGCGCGTGCTCAGCCACGGGACCCTGCCGACAGAGGCCGAGCGCCTGGGGGTCCGGGTCATCCATCAGACGGTGGTGGCCGAGGCACGCGGCGGCAAGCATGTGACCGGTGTGCGCCTGCGGGGCCACGGCGCCAGCTTGCGCGACGGCATCGATGCGTTGGCCTGCGATCTGCTGGTCATGTCCGGCGGCTGGAATCCTGTGATCCACCTGTACGCCCAGTCGCGTGGCAAACCGCGCTGGTGCGAGGAACGGGCCTGCTTCGTGCCGGATGCGGCGGCTCAGCCGCAAAGCAGCGCGGGTGCCGCCAACGGCGACTTCAGCTTGCAAGCCGCCCTGGTGGGTGGCGTGCAAGCCGGCCTGCGGGCGGTGCAGGGCGCCGCGCCGACGCGTCCGGCCGATCTTCCCGACTGGTCCACCCATTCCGTCGAGGTCACGCCGCTGCTGCCGCTGTGGTCGGTTGGCAAAGGCAAGGATGCCACGCGGGGTTCGAAGCAGTTCATCGATTACCAGAACGATGTCTCCGTCTCCGACATCCTGCTGGCGGTCAGCGAGGGCTACCACTCGGTCGAGCACGTCAAGCGCTATACCGCCATGGGTTTTGGCACCGATCAGGGCAAGCTGGGCAACATCAACGGCATGGGGGTGCTGGCTGAAGCCTTGAAGCAAAGCATTCCGGCAACCGGGACCACGACATTCCGTCCCAACTACACGCCGGTCAGCTTCGGCGCCATGGCGGGGCGGGAACTGGGCGACTGGTTCGATCCGATCCGCCGCACCTGCCTGCACGACTGGAATCTGGAACAAGGCGCCATCTTCGAGGATGTGGGCAACTGGAAGCGCGCCCACTACTATCCGAAACCGGGCGAGGACATGCACGCGGCGGTGCGGCGCGAATGCCTGGCCGTGCGCAACAGCGTCGGCATCCTGGATTACAGCACCCTGGGCAAGATCGATGTGCGCGGCCCGGATGCGGTCGAGTTCCTCAATCGCCTGTACATCAATTCCTGGACCAAGCTGCAGCCTGGGCGCTGCCGTTATGGCTTGCTGCTGGATGAAAACGGCATGGTCATGGACGACGGCGTGAGCATTCGCCTGGCCGAGGACCATTTTCTGCTGACCACCACCACCAGTGGCGCCGCCCGCATCATGAGCTGGATGGAGCGCTGGCTGCAGACCGAATGGCCGGATCTGCGGGTCTATCTGACGTCGGTGACCGACCAGTATGCGGTGGCGACCGTTGCGGGCCCCCACGCGCGCAAGGTCCTGACCGCCGTCTGCAAGGACATCGATTTCAGCAATGAAGCCTTTCCTTTCATGAGTTTCCAGGAAGGCACCATCGATGGGGTGTTCGCGCGCGTCCTGCGGGTGAGCTTTTCCGGCGAGCTGTCCTACGAAATCTATATGCCGGCCAACATGGGCCGCCATATCGTCGAGCGGTTGATGAAAGCTGGCCAGCCCTACGGCATCACGCCCTACGGCACCGAGACCATGCACGTGCTGCGCGGTGAAAAGGGTTACATCATCGTCGGCCAGGATACGGACGGGTCGGTCACCCCGATGGATCTGGGCATGGGCGGCATGCTGGCCAAGACCAAGGATTGCCTGGGTAAGCGTTCGCTGTCGCGCAGTCATACCAGTGGTCCCGGGCGCAAGCAGTTTGTCGGCCTGCTGGCCAAGGACCCCGCCTGCGTGCTGCCTGAAGGCGGCCAGATCCTGCAGGGCCCGACCCAGGCGACCATCGCCCCGATGTTCGGCCATGTGACCTCCAGCTACATGAGCCCGATCCTGGGACGGTCGATTGCGCTTGCCATGCTCAAGGACGGCCAAGCACAGATGGGCCATGAAGTCACGGTGGCCACGGCCGATGGCCGATTCATGCCGGCACGCGTCTGCAGTCCGGTGTTCTACGATCCCGAAGGAGCCCGTCAAAATGTTGACTGAAAACAAACAGCAGAGCCCGCTGACGGGACTGCATGTGGACTTTGGCCTGCCCCTGTTGCATGGCGCCCCTGATCGGGTGTCCTTGAGCGAGCAGCCTCTGGTCAGCCTGGCCAATCTGCGTGTGGACCCATCCGATCCCGCCGCCCTGGGGGCCGTCCAGGCGTGTCTGGGGCTGGAACTGCCCCTGGTGCCCAATACGGTGACCCGTCATGGCGATATCACGGTCTTGTGGCTGGCACCCGACGAGTGGCTGGTGCGCACCGGGGCCGGCAGCGGGGACGATCTGGCATCCCGGGCCGAACACGCGCTGGCGGGCCATTGGTTCGCGGTCACGGACCAGAGCAGTGGCTATTCCGTCGTCCAGCTGCATGGACCGGGGGTACGCAATGTGCTGAACGCGGGCTGTCCGCTGGATCTGCACCCCCGTGCCTTGCCGTTCGGCCGGTGTGCCCAGTCGCATTTCTTCAAGACCAGCGTACTGCTGTACCCGCTGGGGGAAGATGGCGATGCCTGGGAACTGATCGTGCGGCGCAGCTTCGCCGATTACGCCGTGCGCATGCTGCTCGATGCGATGGAGAGCTGACCGCCGATCCGCGTGGCGGCACGGGCCGCCTGCGGGGGCGATCGCGGCGCCTACCCGCGCCGCAGCTCGAATGACGGAAACAGCGCCGCCAGTGCGTCGCTGACCGCCGCACATGGCCAGTCCCGCAAGGACTGGCCATGTGCGTTCAGAGCCTCGTCGGCGCAGCCTTGGGGCCGGAATACCTGCACTGCGTAGCGGCGCACCCCGTATTGCGCCAGTGTCTGGCCCAGCGCCAGCAAGCCGTCCTGGCTGATCAGATCGGGGTGCGCCGTTGTGCGGCATTCGAAATCCACTCCGCTGTCCAGCACGGCCCGCAAACTGTCGCGCGCGGGTTCGCCGCTGCGGGTCACCCCAGTGATCCGTTCGTAGTCCTCAAAGCTGGCTTTGATGTCCAGACCCACCCAGTCCACAGCGGGCAACACCTGTGCGAGCCGGCGCGGGTGGGTCCCGCCCGTGTGCAGGCCAATGCGGTAACCCAGGGCCCTGACCTGGTCGATCGCGGCGCCCAGGCCGGGATCCATAGTGGGCTCGCCGCCGCTGAAGACGACACCGTCGATCAGGCCGACCCGGCGCCGCAGGAAGGCCAGGACGCCATTCCAGTCGAGCGGGCTGTCGGCGGTGCGGGGCTGCAAGTGCGGGTTGTGGCAATAGCCGCAGCGCCAGGGGCAGCCCTGGACGAAGATGACGGCGGCCAGCAGGCCGGGATAGTCGGTGGCGGTGAAGGGCACCAGGCCGCCGATCTTGATGCGTGTGGTGGTTGGCATTTTGCTTGGGGGGAGTGTTCTACGCACCGGCCTCGTCCCGGCCTGGAACGCCGTCGCGACGGCGTCCGCGGTGGAATGACCAGTGCTCTGTGCTTATGCGGCGTGTCGAGCCGGGGCTTGCCCCGTGCGCCGTTCGACGAAGAAGCGGCGCTCGTGAAATTCGCCCTTCTTGCCGATATTGAAGGACGACATGGGCCGGTGGTAGCCCATGACGCGGGTCCAGATCTCGCAGGGCTGGCGTTCGGCGTCGTTCAGTGTGATGGGGGTGTGGGTCATGATGTGCTCCTGAAAGGATGGTGAGTGAAAAAATGCCGGGCCCGGCAGGCCCGGACGGGTGAAAAGGGTGGGCCGGCGCTCAGGCCGGGCTGGCGGCCGCGATGCCCTCGGTGACCGGGGCGGCTGTCGAGGCAGTGACCCGTTTGCGTGCCAGCAGTTCATCGTCGCAGGTCGGGCAGAAGTCGTGCCGGCCCGGCAGGTAGCCGTGCTTCGGGCAGATGGAAAAGGTCGGCGTGATCGTGATGTAGGGCAGCGAGAAGCGGCTGAGCGTGCGGCGCACCAGGGTGCGGCAGGCCTCGGCCGACGACAGCGGTTCGGTCATATACAGATGCAGTACCGTACCGCCGGTGTACTTGCGTTGCAGCTCATCCTGGCGTTCCAGGGCCTCGAAGGGGTCGTCGGTGAATCCCACCGGCAACTGCGACGAATTGGTGTAGTAGGGCATGTCGGGCGTGCCCGCCTGCAGGATATCCGGCCAGCGGGCACGGTCTTCCTTGGCGAAGCGATAGGTCGTGCCTTCGGCCGGGGTGGCTTCCAGGTTGTATAGGTGGCCGGTGGCTTCCTGGAATTCGATCATGCGGGCGCGGACATGGTCCAGCAGGCGCACGGCGAAGGCATGGCCCCAGGGGGTGGTCAGATCATGTTCGTCGCCGGTGAAGTTGCGGATCATTTCATTGACGCCGTTGACCCCCAGCGTGGAAAAATGGTTGCGCAGGGTCCCCAGGTAGCGGCGGGTATAGGGGAACAGGCCGTCGTCCATGTGCTGCTGGATGACCCGGCGTTTGATTTCCAGACTGTCGCGCCCCAGGGCCAGCAGTTCGTCCAGCCTGGCGAGCAGACCGGGTTCGTCGTTCGGGTGCAGGTAGCCCAGGCGGGCGCAGTTGATGGTGACCACACCCAGGGATCCGGTCTGCTCGGCCGAGCCGAACAGGCCGTTGCCGCGCTTGAGCAGTTCGCGCAGATCCAGCTGCAGGCGGCAGCACATGGACCGGATCATGTTGGGCTTCAGTTCCGAATTGATGAAGTTCTGGAAGTAGGGCAGGCCGTATTTCGCCGTCATCTCGAACAGCCGTTCGGCGTTGGGGCTGTGCCAGTCGAAGTCCGGCGTGATGTTGTAGGTCGGGATGGGGAAGGTGAAAGCCCGTCCGTGCGCATCGCCCGCCATCATGACCTCGATGTAGGCCTGATTGATCATGTCCATCTCGGCCTGCAGATCGCCGTAGGCGAAGGGCATTTCTTCGCCACCGATCACGGGCACCTGCTCGCGCAGGTCTTCCGGGCAGACCCAGTCGAAGGTCAGGTTGGTGAACGGCGTCTGCGTTCCCCAGCGGGAGGGGACGTTCAGGTTGTAGATCAGTTCCTGGATGCACTGGCGCACCTGGTCGTACGTCATGGCGTCCTTGCGGATAAAGGGCGCCATGTAGGTGTCGAAGGAACTGAAGGCCTGGGCGCCGGCCCATTCGTTCTGCAGCGTGCCCAGGAAATTGACGATCTGGCCGACCGCGCTGGACATGTGGCGCGGCGCGGCGGATTCGACTTTGCCGGGCACGCCGTTCAGGCCTTCGTTGAGCAGCGTGCGCAGCGACCAGCCGGCGCAGTAGCCCGACAGCATGTCCAGGTCGTGGATGTGCAGGTCGCCCTGGCGGTGAGCCTGGCCGACGGTTTCCGGGTAGACGTGACTGAGCCAGTAATTGGCGATCATCTTGCCCGAGGTGTTCAGGATCAGCCCGCCCAGCGAGTACCCCTGGTTGGCGTTGGCGTTCACGCGCCAGTCCTGCTGGCGCAGGTATTCGTCGATGGAACGGATGACGTCCACGTGGGGAATGGGGCGCTCGGCCGGGCTCTGGGGCTGGATGGAAGTCATCCGGAATTCCTCTATATATTGTGTATTCGTGAATATTAAACACAATATATAGTGTCATCAAGCGATCCAGAGCCTTTTTCTGATAGCCTTGATGGGGGTCAAGAACAGACGCGGCGCACCGCCACCCGGTCAGTGCCTGGATGGCGGTGCGATTCCCAGAGGGCCAAGGATGACGGGCTGCGGTACGTATCGCAGCGTCAGGACAGATCGATCCAGATCGTCTTGAGCTGGGTGTATTGGTCGTGCGCGTGGATGGAGTTGTCGCGGCCGCCGAAACCCGACTGCTTATAGCCGCCGAATGGCGTCGAGATGTCGCCCTCGCCGAAGCTGTTGACGGTGACGGTGCCGGCGCGCAGCATCCGGGCGCCTCGGATCACCCGTTTGCCGTTGGCCGAGAAAATCGAGGCGGCCAATCCATAGTCGGTGTCATTGGCGACCGCGATGGCTTCCTCGAAGCTGTCGACGGTGATCACGCTCAGGATGGGACCGAAGATTTCTTCGATGGCCAGTTTCGAGTCGCGCCGGGTGTCGACGATGGTGGGTTCGACGAAGCCTTCGGACACGATCTTGCCGCCCATCAGGACTTTTTCCGCCCGGGTCGCTTCCAGGTAAGCGCTGACCTTCTGGAAGTGTGCTTTCGATACCAAGGCGCCGACGCGCACGGCGGGATCCAGCGGATCCCCCACGATCCATTGCGCAGCCTCGGCCTTGACTCGTTCGAGCAGGCGATCCTTGATGCCGCGCTGGACGATCAGCCGGGACGCAGCCGAGCAGTTTTCCCCCATGTTCCAGAACGCGCCGTTGACGACGTGCGCCGCCACGGTGTCCAGGTCTTCCGCGTCGTCCAGAACGACGCAGGGGTTCTTGCCGCCCAGTTCCAGTACCACTTCTTTGAGGTTGCTGGCGGAGGAATAATTCAAGAAGCGCCGCCCGGTCGCCGTCGAGCCGGTGAAGCTGACCATGTCCACGTCGGGATGTTTGCCCAGGGGCTCACCGACTTCGGTGCCGGAACCGGTGACGATGTTCAGTACGCCGGCCGGCAGCCCGGCCTGGACCGACAGTTCGGCTACGCGCAGCGCTGTCAGCGTCGTTTCTCCGGCGGGCTTTATGACGACCGAGCAGCCGGAGGCCAGGGCGGGGCCGATTTTCCAGGCCAGCATCAGCAGCGGAAAGTTCCAGGGCAGCACCAGGCCGACGACGCCGACGGGCTCGCGCACCACCAGGGCGATGTGGCTGTCCGAGGCGGGGGCGACCTGATCGTAGATTTTGTCGATCAATTCGGCGTGCCATTTGAGCACGTGGATGGTTTCCGGCACATCCACGGTTTCGCAGTCGAAGATGGTCTTACCGCTGTCGATGCTTTCCAGTACGGCCAGTTCGCGGGCGTGCGTTTCCATCAGATGGGCCAGGCGCAGCAGGGTTTCCTTGCGCTCGCGGGGGTGGATGCGCGACCAGCGGCCGTCTTCGAATGCGGCGCGCGCGGCGCCGACGGCCAGATCCACGTCTTCGGCGTTGCAGGCGGCAATCTCCGTCAGCACTTCGTTAGTGGCGGGATTGGCGGTGGTGAAGGTCCGGCCCGAGATTGACGGGCGGAATACGCCATCGATGAAGGCGTGTTGCGGCAGTTTCAGTTCTGCTGCGATGTGGTGGTATTGGGCCGTGGTGAGGAAGTCGGACATGGGGACTCTCTGGGTTGATGAACGATGGGGCGTCGGCAATGGGCTAGGTGTGATCGGAGCGCGTTATCGTGATGGACGGGGTTTCCCCCTGCCGCCCAGGGCCGCTTTGGACAGCCGATCCATCAGCAGCGCCACCGCGACGATGGCCAGGCCGGCACGCAGCCCCAGGCCCATTTCCATGCGCGTCAGACCGCGGGTGACTTCCGCACCCAGGCCGCCCGATCCGACCAGACCGGCCAGGACCACCATCGCCAGCGACATCAGAATGCACTGGTTCAGGCCGACCAGCAGCGTGGGCATGGCAGCCGGGATTTCGATCTTCAGCAGCACGGTGCGCGGCGGCGCGCCCAGCGCCTGGCCCAGTTCCTGCAGATCGTGCGGGATCTGCTTGAAGGCCAGCGTCGTCAGGCGCAGCATCGGCGGGATGCCGTAGACGATGGTGGCGATGATGGCCGGGACGCTGCCCAGGCTGAACAGGATCACGGCCGGGATCAGATACACCCAGGGCGGCACGGTTTGCATGATGTCCAGTATCGGACGCAGAACGGCTTCCAGAGCCGGCCGGCGGGCGGCCAGCACGCCCAGCGGAAAGGCGATGGCCACGGACAGGACGACGGCCACCGTGACGAGGGTGATCGTCTGGATGGCTTCGGGCCACAGGCCCACGCCCCAGCAGAATCCCTGCGTCAGGGCTGTGATGACGGCGGGGCGCAGACCCAGCAGCTTCAGGACCAGCGCGGTGCTGACGAGGATTAGCGCCCACGGCGGCAGGATCATCAGGAGCGCGGTCAGGCCGTCCAGCACGAGCTGGATGACATCGCTGATGAGGGCGAACAAGGGATGCCAATGGACATTCAGCCAATCCACCGCCGGGGTCAACCAGGCGCCGGGCGAGAGGGTCGGAAGGATCGCGCTCATGCTTTTCTCCCTTTGGGGCTGGAGGCGCCGGCGCTTTGGCTGAGCCGGTCCAGAATCATGGTCAGGATCACGATAGCCAGTGCCGCGTCGATGGACTTGGCAATGTCAAGCTTGCGGATCGCGTCGTAAATGGTCTGACCCAGGCCGCCGGAACCGACGATGCCGGCGATGACGACCATGCCGAAGGCCATCATCAGGCTCTGGTTGATGCCGGCCATGATGCTGGGCAGGGCGAACGGCAGCCGGATCTTGGTGAACATCTGCCAGCGTGTCATGCCGGTAGCCATGCCCAGTTCGAGATATTCGACCGGCGCCATCCTCATGCCGAGCGCCGCCAGGCGGAAGGCCGGGGGAAACGCCACAACCAGGGTGGCGACCAGCGCGGTCGCCGGCCCGTAGCCGAGCAGCGCAATCCCGGGTAGCAGATAGATGTACGGGGGCAGCGTTTGCAGCAGATCCAGCATGGGTTCAGCCAAGTGGCTCATCCCGCGGATATAGACGCTCAGGATGCCTGACGGGATCGCCAGCAGCAGCGCCAGCAAAGTGGCGGCGATCACCAATGCCAGCGTGGCGGTGGTCTCGGGCCATAGATTCATCATCTGGCAGATCACCAGGGCAGCGGCGGACAGGACCCCGAAGCGCCGGCTGACGAGGCGCCAGCCCAGCAGGCCAACCACCCCCGCCACGATATAGAACGGCGCCAGGTTCAGGACCCACAGGATGGCGGCGTTGAGGCCTTCCAGCCCCGCTTGGATGGCGGTGAAGATCTGGCTGGAGCTGTCTGTCAGACGGGCCAGGGCGTCTTCCATCCAGCCGTCGAACGCGGAGATCAGATCGGTATGGTTCATGAGATGCGCTCCTGGAGCAGGTCAATGCGCGGCGGGCCGTTCGTTGCCCTGGATGCCGTTGAGCAGATCGCGGGGCGAGACGATGCCAATGGGGCTGCCGTCGCCCATGATGGCCACCGAGTCCAGTTCCTTGAGGGTGGACAGCGTGATCAGTTCGGCGATGTCGGTCTCGGCCGCGGCGCGTGGCAGGGCCTCGATGGCGACGTCCGGATACGCGGCGCGGAATTCGGCGACCGGCCGCATGATGGAACGGGCTTTGACGAGATGCAGGCGGGAGATGCCGGCCACGAATTCCGCCACATAGTCGTCGGCGGGGTTGCGGACTATTTCCTCGGCGGTCCCGACTTGTATGAGGACGCCGTCCTTCATGATGGCGATACGGTCGCCGATGCGGATCGCTTCTTCCAGGTCGTGCGTGATGAACGCAGCCGATTTGCCCAGTTGTTTGGTCAACGTGCGGAATTCATCCTGCAATTGCCGTCGGATCAAGGGGTCGAGCGCGCTGAACGGTTCATCCATCAGGATGATCTCGGGATCGGAGGCGATGGCGCGCGCCAGTCCGACGCGCTGTTGCATGCCGCCTGACAGTTCATTGGGGTAGTGGTGTTGCCAGTCGGCCAGGCCGACCTTGTCCAGCGCTTCCGCTGCGATCTTGTTGCGTTTTTCTTTGGGCACTCGCTGGACTTCCAGGCCGAAGGCGGTATTTTCAAGCACGGTGCGCTGGGGCAGCAGGGCGACGCTCTGGAACACCATGCCGATATGGTGCGCGCGCATGTTGCGCAAGCCGGCGGCGTCCAGGGTGGCCAGATCCTTGCCTTTGACCAGCACTCGGCCCTGGGTGGGTCGGATGAGCTGGTTCAGCAGGCGGATCAACGTCGATTTTCCGCTGCCGGACAGGCCCATGATGCAGAAAATTTCGCCCCGCTTGACTTGCAGGCTAACGCCCGACACGCCGACCGTACAGCCGAATTTTTGCAGCACATCGCGTTTGGACAGGCCCTGACTGGTGATGGCTTTCATCGCCGCAGGCGCCTGTTCGCCGAATATTTTCCAGACCTGCTGGCAGTCGACCAGGATCTCTTCGGACGGTATGGTGGTTGTGGTCATGCTGAGCTCCTCCGGTTGCGCAGCGTGTGCGCAGGTGGCTTCTCTGCCAGGACTCCGGCCTTGCGGTGCGATGCCGGAGTCCGGGGATGATCAATACTTCTTGATGTTTTCCCAGCGCTTGACGAGATCGGCGTTCTTGGCGATCCAGGCCTTGCTGGCTTGTTGCACGGTCTGACCGTCATTCATGCCGACGTTGATGTCGGCAATGGCGCTCAGGGGCAGGTAGATGCCTGCCAGGATTTCACGCACTTCGGGGTTGGCCTCGGCGAAGCCCTTCTTGCCGATCCAGTAGTAGGCCTGGGGGCCGGGGAAGACGTTCTTGGGATCCTTCAGGAACTTCATATCGTACTTGACCATCATCCAGGTCGGTTCCCACAGCGTCACGGCGATCCACTCCTTGCGGTCCACGGCGGACTTCAAGGCGGCGGTCATGCCGGCCGTGCTGCCGTCGACCAGCTTGAGCTTCAGGTCATAGGCCTTGACGGCCGAGGCGGCGTCGCGCATGAGCCCGGAGCCGGGTTCGATGCCGACGATCTTGTCGCCGAACTTGCTGGCGTTTTCATTGAGTTGCTTCATGGAGTCGATCGTCACGTATTTGGGGACGGCAACCGCCTGGTACAGCCCGAAGGACACGGGGGACAGTTTTTCCAACCGGCTCTTGTTGCGGCTCCAGTAGTCCTGGGCCGCATAATCGATTTGCGAAGCCATGAACTGCACGTCGCCTTTGACGAGCGCGGCGTAAGCAATGCCGATCTCGGAGAATTCGGTCACCTTGACGTCGTAGCCGGCCTTTTCCAGGATGTTCTTGGTGACGTAGGTGATGGGAGTCAGGTCTTCCCAGGACATTGTTCCCATGTTGATGGTGCCTTTGGCCGCGTAGGCGGAAGAGGCCATGGCGCCGGTCATGACGGCGGCGCAGAGCAGTTTCTTGAGCAGTTTCATGTGTTGTCTCCTGATGTCGTTGTGTTCTCGGTTTACTTCGGTGCCCGGATCGGGGGCCGTTCCGGGCGCTTGCGTCGGTGGGAGGTCAGCCCTCCCGGCCGGCACGCAATTGGTGCCATCGAATGACGGATTGGATACCCAGCCAGGCGATCGGCTGAGGCGGCAGACGGGACGGCGGCGGTTGCTGTTGGAACTGCCGCAGAGGTTCGCTGTCCGTGCCGGTGGCCAGTTCCGCGGCCATCATGCCGGCCAGGGTGCTTTTGACCGTGCCCAGTCCGTTCTCGCAACAGGCGGAATAAAGCCCCGGCTCGATTTCCCCAAAGGCGGGCGCATGGTTCGTGCTCAGGCACAGCGCGCCCGCCCAGCTGAATTCCATGGGGATGTTTTTCAGTGCGGGGAATCGTGCGTCGAAGGATCGCCGTTCCTGGGCAGCGATTTTCGCGACTTGCTGTTCGGAAACCCGGATGTCCGGGTTGTAGGTGAAGTGCGTCCGGACCACGATGCGCGACTGCCCGTCGTGGGTGATCTTGCGCAGTGTGGCCCCCATGGGATCGGCGGGCAGCAGGGCCCAGCGGTCGACACCGGCTGCGCCGGCCGGAAAGGCGGCCGTCATGGATGCGTAGGTGTAGACATGGATCAGGCGGTGCCGGAAGTGGCCGAAGCTTTCGATGTGGCCGTTGACGGCCAGGATGACGCGGGGAGCCTGGACGGTGCCCCGGGTCGAGACCGCTTCCCAGACTGGGCCCTTGCGGGCGAGCGACAGCACAGGCGAGTGCTCGAACAGGTCGGTCTCGCCTGCCAGGCCTTCGGCGAGTCGCCGGATGTAATCGGCTGGCTGGATCATCACCGCGCCCGGGGTATGGACGCCCCCCAGGTAGTAGTCGGTGCCGGTGATTTCGCGCATCTGGACGGCGTCCAGGGTCTCGCTGGGTTCCCCGATCTGCTGCAACGAATCGGCGAAGCCGAGGTTCAGCTTCAGGCCTCGTTCCGTGGCGGCCGCGTTGATCTTGCCCGAGGGGTCGAAGGTTGTGGCCGGCATACGGTATTCCCGTGCGACCTCGGCGGCGAAGGCGATGGCCATGCGGTTCTGGCGGATTTCCAGGAGACTGGAGTCCGCGCCGCCGACGGAATAATTGCCGGACGTCAGGTTGTGGGGCACGTCGATCATGAAGCCGGAGTTGCGCCCGGAGGCGCCGATGGCGATCTCCTGGGCGTCGAGTACGATGATCTTGTCCTCGGGGCGCAATTGGCGCAGTCGTCGCGCAGCCGACAGGCCCCCGAAGCCGGCGCCGATGATCAGCCAGTCGGCTGACTGAGCCCCTTCGAGGGCGCGGGCGGGAAACCGCCGGGGGGCAAGGGCCGCCCAGCCCGACAGGCCGGTTTCGGTGGGCTGGCGAATCGTGGTTTGACTCATTGCGTTTTATTCAGTGGGATGGATGGGATCGTGCTCGATGGTCCGGACAGGACCGGGCGTGAGCTCCTCATGTCATGCTCCGATGATATCGGCGACGTTGTGTCTGAGTTCGGCGACGATGGCTTGGAAGCGGGCTTTTTCTGCTTCGTCCAGCGCCTGGAGCGGCGCCCGCGCCGGACCGGCCGCCAGACCGTTCAATTCACAGCCGTATTTGATCGACTGCACAAATTTTCCCGCATCCAGGAAGTTCATGAAGGGCATCATGGCGCCCATGATCTTGCGGCCCTTGTTGAAGTCGTTTTCCAGTACGCAGGCCTGGTACAGGGCCACGTGTTCGCGCGCCAGAAAGTTGGACCCCGCGCAGACCCAGCTTTGTGCGCCCCAGGCGAAGAATTCCAGCGCCAGGTCGTCCCAGCCGCAGGACATCTCGATCTGCGGGAATTCCTGGGTCAGCAGGTGGATGCGGTTGACATCGCCCGAGCTTTCCTTGATCGCTTTGACGTTCTTCGACTGGCTGACACGGGTCAGGTAGTCGCGGCCCATGTGCACGCCCATGCGGCCCGGATAGTTGTAGAGCATGATGGGCAGATCCGCAGCCCGGTCGATGGCCAGTGCGTGGTCGGCGTTTTCCGATTCCAGGGGCAGGGCGTAGGGGGGGGAGCCCACCAGGATCGCGTCGGCGCCCAGGGTCCGGGCGGCCAGGGCGTATTCGATGGATTCCTCGGTGCGCGTGGCGCCCGTGCCGACCACCAGCGGCACACGGGTGCCGATGACTTGCTTGGCGTAGGCGGCCAGATCGATCCGTTCCTGCGTGGTCTGTGCGTAGTATTCGCCGGTCGACCCGGCGACGACGAGGCCGTGCACGCCGGCGTCGATCAGCGATTCGATCAGTTCGGCGAACGCCGCCTTGTTGATGCCACCGTCGGCGTTGTGGGGGGTGATGAGCGGGGTGTAGATGCCTTCGAACATGCGATGACTCCTATATCGACAGGGTTTCCGCATCTTTGTGCGGCGTATCCGGGATGAGCCCGGCAGGTGTGATGAACATTTCCATGTTCTGGCGCGACAGTTCCCAATGCGCGAAGGTGATCTGGACAATCGCTTCTTCGTCGCGGGATGCAATGGCGTCGATGAATTGATCGTGCTGCGAGAGGGCTAGTTCCTGGCGCTTGGATTCGCTGGCGCCGTGTGACTGGTAAAACGTGTGGCCGATGCGGGCATGGTCGACCAGTAAGCGGTTCAGGCTCGCCTGCAGGTAAATATTCCCCGACATTTCGCCGATGATTTCGTGGAACTGGTTGTTGCACAGGACTGTGGCGGTCACGTCACCCGCCGCACAGGCCTGCCGGAACTGTGCCTGGGTATTCCTGAGTCGGGCGAGCTGGGCTGGCGTGAAATGATGTGCCGCCAGGCGGCCGATCGCGGCATAGATCATTGGCGCAGCCAGGAAGAAGTGCCTCAATGTCGAGTGATTCATCGGCGAGACGCGCGCGCCGCGATTCTCGCGGATGTCCACGTAGCCCTCGCCGCCCAGGCGGCGGAAGACCTCGCGCACCGGGGTGCGGGACAGACCGTAGTGCTCGCACAGGCTGAGCTCGTCCAGGTCTTCGTCGGGAGCCAGCTGCAAGGTGAGGATCTGGTGCTTGAGATCTTCGTAGAGCCTGGATTTATTGTGACCTTTTCCTGGCGCTGCCGAGGACTCCAAAGCCCTGAGCTTGGTGTTGCTCATGGTTTGTCTCGTGTGTATTTATGTTGTATTCGATTTGTATTCAATTATAGTTAGAAATGGATTTTTTGGGAATACATTTTTTATTGGGCGTAACAGCACGGCTGCGAGCTCCCGGCAAGGGCGGGAGGGCGGTGCGAGAGCGAAGGAGAGCGGCCTGGTCCGGCGGGGGCCGGCCGGAAGGGTCAGGCCGGAAGGGTCAGAGCGACTGCGGCGGTTCCGGTTTCAGCCCCGGCGGCATGATGAACAGTTCCATATGTTCGCGCGAGAGTTCCATGTGCTCGTAGGACAGCCGCACGATGGCCTCTTCGTCGCGAGCGATCAGCGCATCGATGAATTGGTCGTGGTGGTCGATGGATGTCTCGCTGCGCCTGGCCGTGTCTTGATCGTGCGGCTGGTAAAAGGTGCGGCCGATACGCGCGTGATCGATCAGCAGGCGGTTCAAGCTGGTCTGCAGGTACACGTTGCCGGACATCTCGCCCATGATTTCATGAAAGCGGTTGTTCTTCAGGACCATGGCCTGGACGTCTCCAGCCAGGCTCGCCTGGCGAAGCTGCGCCTGGGTTTCCTTCAGGTCGGCCAATTGGTGGGCAGTGAAATGTCGCACCGCCAGTCGGCCCACCGCTGCGTAGATCATCGGTGCCACCAGAAAGAAGTGCCGCAGCGTCGAGTGATTCATCGGCGAGACGCGGGGACTGCGATTCTCGCGGATATCCACGTAGCCCTCGCCGCTCAGGCGGCGGAAGATCTCGCGTACGGGAGTGCGCGAGAGGCCGTAGCGTTCGCACAGGGCAACCTCGTCCAGATCCTCGTCTGGGCCCAGTTCCATCGTCAGGATCTGGCGCTTGAGATCTTCGAACAGCTGCGCCTTGGCGTTCTTCGCGAATTTCGCCTGAGTCATGTCGGGTATCCGGTGGTTGGTAGTGGCGGTTGCCGCCAGAGCATGCATCCGGATGTGTTGAATGGATGTTGGGCGGTCATTGTAAGCTGGATCCAATCCGGACTCGCCGCGCGTCGTCGTATACCGCGGTTTTTGATGTTGCCTGACAGTGCAATAATCTGGCCTTCATCACGATGACTGGACCCCGACCATGAGCGACATCACGATCTATCACAATCCGGCTTGCGGCACGTCGCGCAACGTACTCGCCATGATCCGCAACAGCGGCGAAGAGCCGGTGGTCATCGAGTATCTGAAGACGCCGCCCGACCGCGCCACGCTGACGGCGCTGGTCGCGGCGATGGGCATGCCGGTGCGCGCGCTATTGCGCGAGAAGGGCACGCCCTATGCCGAGCTCGGTCTGGCGGATCCGAAATGGACCGACGATCAGTTGATCGGCTTCATGCTTGAGCACCCGATCCTGATCAACCGGCCCATCGTGGCCACGCCGCTGGGCACGCGTCTGTGCCGCCCATCGGAAATCGTGCTGGAGATTCTGCCCCAGGCGCAGCGCGGCGCATTCAGCAAAGAAGACGGCGAACCCGTCGTCGGCCCCGAGGGTCGCCGTCTCTGATGCCTCGTCCCCGCAGTCATGGGATGGGACATGAAAAAAGCCACTCCGCAGAGTGGCTTTTGATGAGATCGCTGTCCACGATCGGCGATCAGGGCACGATATGAAAATCGATGACGATCTCGCCGGGGTTGCGGGCCAGGTATTCGAATTCGATGTTTTCGCCGAAATGGCCTTTCAGTTGCTGCAGCAGCGGCAGCGGGTCGTGATCGTTGCAGAAGCGCATGGTCTCGCCCGGTTGCAGGGCCGACAGGGCGCCAAAAATCGCCGCATGGCGGAAGCGTTTGGCCACGCCGCGGGCGTCGAACGGATACGTGTTTTCGGCAAACATGGGGATAGCGTCGGAAGCCACGGTAGAGATGTCCTGAAAAGATGAGTCGGAGACTCCGATTATAGAAACGAGCCTTCCGAAAACCGGGTGGGAACCCTATGGCAAATGAGGTTGTCCGGAATGGATGGCGTCCGGATGCCGTTGTTCCCATTCCTTCACAGCCTGTTGCCAGGCGCGTTTCGCTTCGGCGTAGGTGTCGAACACACAGGGTGTGCAGCCGTTGCCGCAGCATTCGTTCAGATCGGGCTCGACAGGTTCGTCCGGGCGCGAGTCGTCGTTCGTGGTGGTATCGGTCATTGCATCATCATAGGTCAGCCGGTCCGGACCGGCCGGCGGTCCCGCCGTCACGGGGGTTCAGATACAGGCCAGATTTTCCTGGTTGCTGCGCTGGACGTCCTGCGGGATCTCGATCCGCTGGCTGGACTGGGGGCGGCCGTCGACGAACATCATCAGTTCGCCTGTTTGCAATGGCGTCCAGGTCTCGTTGTCGGTCAAGGGCCGGGTGGTGATGACCGAGACGCAGTCGCCGCGCGCGTTCACGCGGGAGAAATCCACGGACACGTCCGTATCCACCAGGTGGGCGATCTGGAACGGCCAGGCGCGCACGATGTAGAACAGACTGGTGGAACAATGGGCGAGCAGGCAGTGCCCGTTGGACAGCAGAAAATTGAATACGCCGTGGCGGGTCAGGTCGGAGGTCATCTCGGCCACGGCCGTGAACAGCGCCTGGTCGTCGGGTTCCCGCGAGCCGAAACGCGCCTTTAACCCCTCCATCATGACGCAGAAGGCGCGTTCGCTGTCGGTCTGGCCGATGGGCAGGTAATCGCCGCGTAGCGTGGGGTCGAAGGACTTCAGGTCGCCGTTGTGGGCGAACAGCCAGTGGCGTCCCCAGAGCTCGCGCACGAACGGGTGGCAGTTCTCCAGTTCCAGTGCGCCCTGGGTGGCCTTGCGGATGTGGGCGATGACGTTGCGCGACTTGATCGGGTAATGTTTGATGAGTTCGGCCACGGGCGACTGGCAGCAGGGGGCATTGTCCAGGAAACACCGGGAACCGCGATTTTCATAGAAAGCGATGCCGAAGCCGTCGGCATGGTGGTCCGTTTCGCCGCCGCGCGCGGCGAACCCCGTGAACGAAAACGTGATGTCGGTGGGCGTGGCGCAATTCATGCCCAATAACTGACACATGGCAGGCCTCAAGCGGAAGGCCGGGGCGATCTCCGTCCCGAATGATTCATGCTTGAATTGTAGTCTCCCCTCACGGCGTATTGCCGCGAGGGGTATGAGAATTTCTTATGTGCTCATGCGGATGTCCGATCCCCGCCACGAACCCGCTGTTTCAGTCGTGCCGCAGCATCAGGATGGCCTGTCGGTAGCCGCTGGCCGGGTAGATGGCCGGCATGGGGGGGTGTTCGTCGCTGGGTTCCAGCCGCCGGGTGTCCGCCAGCAGGGCCTGGATCATGGCTTCCAGTTCCAGCCGGGCCAGCGGAGCACCCGGACACGCATGGATGCCGGCCCCGTAGAGCAGGTTCAACGACGGATCGCGATCCAGCCGGAATTCGTCCGGGTCGCCGAAGACGGTCTCGTCGCGGTTGGCGGAGGCCCAGATCAGGGTCAGGCGCTCCCCAGGCTGGACCTGAGTGCCGCCCACCCGGACAGGGCAAGTCGGCGTGCGGCGGTTGGCGATCAGCGGCGCGTGGATGCGCAGAATTTCGTCGTTGGCCGGCCTGACCAGGTCGGGGTCGCGCCGCAGGCGGTCCTGCAGGTCTGGGTGATTGGCGAGATAGTTGGCGATGATGCCGACACTGGAGGCCATGGTGCCCAGCTCGCCGACCGTCCAGTTGCGCAGGATGCTGACAATCTCTTCCTCCGCCAGCGGATTGCCATTGACGGTCTCGTGCATCAGCCGGGTCGTCACATCGTCCGGCGCCTGGTCGCCGGCCCGTCGGCGGGCCTTGAGGAGGTCGCGGATGGTTTCGTCGAATTCCATGGCGACGGCGGCGATCGCGTGCGAATCGCCGGATAGCGTGGCCACGTTCTTTTTGTGGATCCACTGCAACAGCGGTTCGTGCATGCTGTCGGGCCAGCCGAGAAAGGCGCACTGCATGCGCAGCGCAAAGGGATGCGCTAGGCCGAACATGATTTCCGTGCTGCTGTTGCGCGGCAGGGCCGAGACCAGCTCGGCGCAGATGCGGCGGCAGGTGGGCTCGAATTCGACCATGCGATCGGGGCCGAAGTAGGGTTCGATCAGGGCGCGGTAGGCGGTGTGCTCCGGCGGATCCATACTGTTGGGCACCGAGACGTAACGCGACGCCTGGCTGCTGAAGGTCTGCGGATCCATCAAAATACGCATGACATCGGCGTGGCGGAAGACCGAGTGGTGCAGATAGTCGCTGTGTGCCACCGGGCAGCGCCTGCGCATGTGGTCGTAGGCGGCGATGGGATCGGCAAGGACTTCGGGGGCGCGGGGGTCCCAGTCCTGGTGTGATGTCATGGCGGTTCTTCGGCAGTGGGGACACGACCTCGTTGAGGTTCGTCCAACTGTAGCACCGGGTAAACCCTGGTTGAGGTCCCATGCCGCCAGATCCAGGTTTTATCTGGTCCGTATTTGATTTTTCTCAATCACGGCGTCCTGGGGCAGTGTCTTGAAAACCCGCCAACCAACCGCATATACGGCATATCGGGGCGCAGAGCCCCCTCCCCATGAAGGGTTCCACCCATGCGATTCGACAAACTGACGACGAAATTTCAGCAGGCACTCGCCGATGCCCAGAGCCTCGCGGTGCGTCACGATCATCCCTACATCGAAAACGTCCACCTGCTGCTGGCGCTGCTGGCCGATTCCGACAGTGGATCGTCCAGTCTGCTGGCGCGCGCGGGTGTGGCGGTGCCCCGGCTGCAGACCGAACTGGACCGCCAGCTGAAGGCCATTCCCATTGTTCAAGGCGGCGAGGACAACGTCCAGGCGGGGCGCGATTTACAGGCCGCCCTGGCGCGCACCGACAAGGAAGCCGGTCAGCGCGGCGACACCTACATCGCCAGCGAGCTCTATCTGCTGGCACTGGCCGACGACAAGGGCGAGGTCGGTCGCGCGCTGCGCGACGCCGGCCTCCAGCGCAAGGCGCTGGAAACCGCGATCGAGGCAGTCCGGGGCGGCGCGACCGTCTCGGGTGCCGAGGACGAGGACAACCGC
Organism: Castellaniella sp. MT123; assembly: GCF_039614765.1. Taxonomy (NCBI): domain Bacteria; kingdom Pseudomonadati; phylum Pseudomonadota; class Betaproteobacteria; order Burkholderiales; family Alcaligenaceae; genus Castellaniella; species Castellaniella sp. MT123. The sequence goes on along the minus strand of NZ_CP154879.1, from coordinate 1,350,895 downwards.
CAGGCGCTGAAAAAATACACCCTGGATCTGACCGCCCGGGCGCGCGAAGGCAAGCTGGACCCGGTGATCGGACGCGATGACGAGATCCGTCGCACCATCCAGATCCTGCAGCGCCGCACCAAAAACAATCCGGTGCTGATCGGCGAGCCGGGCGTGGGCAAGACCGCCATCGTCGAAGGCCTGGCCCAGCGCATCGTCAACGGCGAAGTCCCCGAAACCCTGAAGGGCAAGCGTATTCTGGCGCTGGATCTGGCGGGCCTGCTGGCGGGCGCGAAGTATCGCGGCGAATTCGAGGAACGCCTGAAATCCGTCCTGAAGGAACTGTCCCAGGATTCCGGCCAGACCATCGTCTTCATCGACGAACTGCACACCATGGTGGGCGCCGGCAAGGCCGAAGGTGCCATGGATGCCGGCAATATGCTCAAACCGGCGCTGTCGCGCGGCGAGCTGCACTGCGTGGGCGCGACCACCCTGGACGAATACCGCCAGTACATCGAAAAGGACGCCGCCCTGGAACGCCGCTTCCAGAAGGTGCTGGTGGACGAGCCCAATGTGGAATCGACCATTGCCATCCTGCGCGGACTGCAGGAACGCTATGAACTGCACCATGGGGTGCAGATCACTGATCCGGCCATCGTCGCGGCGGCGGAACTGTCGCATCGCTACATCACGGACCGCTTCCTGCCGGACAAGGCCATCGACCTCATCGACGAGGCGGCGGCGCGCATCCGCATGGAAATCGACTCCAAGCCGGAAGTCATGGACAAGCTGGATCGGCGCATCATCCAACTGAAGATCGAACGCGAGGCCGTGCGCAAGGACACGGACGAAGCGTCGGAACGCCGCCTGAAGGTCATCGAGGAGGAACTCGAATCCCTGCAGCGGGAATACAACGACTACGAAGAAGTCTGGAAGGCCGAGAAGGCCGTTGTCCAGGGTTCGCAAGCGGTCAAGGAAGAAATCGACCAGGTTCGCGCCGAGATGGCGGAACTGCAGCGCAAGGGGCAGTACGACAAACTGGCCGAGCTGCAGTACGGCCGCCTGCCGGAACTCGAAGCCAGACTGAAGACCGCCGAAGCCGCACCCAAGGATGCGGAATCCGGCAAGCCGCGCCTCTTGCGCACCCAGGTGGGGGCCGAGGAGATCGCCGAGGTCGTGTCACGGGCCACCGGGATTCCGGTCTCGCGCATGATGCAAGGCGAGCGCGCCAAGCTGCTGGGCATGGAAGCGGTGCTGCACGAACGTGTCGTGGGCCAGGACGAGGCAGTGCGCCTGGTGTCCGAGGCCATCCGCCGGTCGCGCGCAGGCCTGGCCGACCCGAGCCGGCCCTATGGGTCCTTCCTGTTCCTGGGGCCGACCGGCGTGGGCAAGACCGAACTCACCAAGGCGCTGGCGCGCTTCCTGTTCGATTCGGACAACCACCTGGTGCGCATCGACATGAGCGAATTCATGGAAAAGCACTCGGTGGCCCGCCTGATCGGCGCGCCTCCGGGGTATGTGGGCTACGAGGAAGGCGGCTACCTGACCGAGGCCGTGCGGCGCAAGCCCTACAGCGTGATCCTGCTCGACGAGGTTGAGAAGGCGCATCCGGATGTATTCAACGTGCTTCTGCAGGTGCTCGACGATGGACGGCTGACCGATGGTCAGGGGCGTACCGTGGACTTTCGCAACACGGTGGTCATCATGACCTCGAACATTGGTTCGCAGCATATCCAGAACATGGCAGACCAGCCTTATGAGGTCGTCAAAGAGGTCATCCGGGACGAACTGAAGACCGCCTTCCGGCCGGAATTCCTGAACCGGATCGACGAAATCGTGGTTTTCCATGGTCTGGATTCCAGCCACATCGAGCCGATCGCCCGTATCCAGATCAAGCGCCTGGCCGAACGCCTGGCTCAGCAGGAAATGCGGCTGGAAGTCACCGATGCGGCGGTCAAGGAACTGGCCCGGGTGGGGTACGATCCGGTCTTTGGCGCGCGGCCGCTGAAACGCGCCATCCAGCAGTACGTGGAAAACCCGGTCGCCCGGCTGATCCTGGAAGGCGAGTTCGGTCCGCGCGATGTGGTCCCGGTGGATTGGGACGGCGAGAAGTTCGTCTTCGAGCGGACGTTGCAGTGATCGGTCCTCGTCGCTATCGTACTTGACAGCGATCCTGACGGCGCCGCTCCCCTGGGCGCGGCGCCTCGGTTTTTTCGTCGGGGCTATCTGGTGTCTGTTCTTGCGTCAATCGTCGTGGCCAGCCCTCCGGGGCGCTGTTGGAGCTCACCACCCCATATTCGGCGAAGCCGCCAAGATGCGACCGGCGCCCCGGAGGGCTGGCCACGACGATGAGGTTCTCCGGAAACCAAAGCCTCAGCCCTGATCTCCCCCTTCCAGCACCAACCCCCACAACCGCCCCACCACCTCGCGTTCATGCACGAGTTCCGTCTGCGGGACGCGCGCCTTTTCCGCCCCCTGCAGCCGCAAGACGTGCTGACGTGCGCGGAGCGTGCGATAGGCATTGGCAACTTCGGTGGCCAGGGGGCCGGGGATCAGGCCCGCCCGGGCGGCCAGCCCCAGCAAGGCGATGTTGCCCAGGTTGCCCAGCAGTTCCGGGTGGGCCCGAGACTGACTGAGCACCAGGAACTGGGTGATGAACTCGATGTCCACCATCCCGCCGCGGTCATGCTTCAGATCGAAGTCGCCGCTGCGGTTCGGGTGACCCTGGGATATCTTGTCGCGCATGGACCGGACCTCGCGGCGCAGGGCCTCCGGGTCGCGTGGCAGCAGCAGGATATGCCGGCGGATGTCCTCGAAGCGGGCCCCGATGGCGGCATCCCCGGCGACGTAGCGGGCGCGGGTCAGTGCCTGGTGTTCCCAGGGCCAGGCCTGGTTCAGCTGATAGTGTTCAAAGGCATCGATGGGCAGTGCCAGCAGGCCGGCATCGCCATCGGGCCGCAGACGCAGGTCGATCTCGTACAGCCGGCCGGACGACGTCAGGGTGGACAGCCAGGAAGCGACCCGCCGGCCCAGCTTCGCATAGCGTTCACTGGCATCCTGATCGGGATCGTCATACAGGAACACCAGATCCAGGTCCGAGGCGTAGCCGATTTCCTTGCCGCCCAGCTTGCCGTAGGCAATGATCGCGAAGCGCGGGTGTCCCGGGTTGGCGCGGCGATCCGGCGGCAGCACCTGCGGCCAGACCCGGCGGATTGCTTCGGCCAGCATCAGATCGGCCAGCGCCGACAGGTGATCAGCCAGGCTCTCGACGCTGATCACGTGTTCCAGGTCCTGCGCCAGCAGCTGGAACGTGACCTGATGCTGGACGTCGCGCATCAGGTTCATCTGCTGCTCGACGTCGGGCTGGCCGTCGGGCAGGACGCAGGCGTCCAGGTCGCTGCGCAGCTGTTCGGCCAGCGCGGGAAAATCCGGGGCCTGCATCAGGCTGCGCCATTCGATCAGGCTGTCGAGCAGCAGCGGGTAGCGGGTCAGGTACTGCGAGGCCCAGGGGCTGGCGCTCACGATCCGGGCGACCCGCGCCAGGGTTTCCGGATATTCGGCCAGCAGGGCCAGATAGGCGCTGCGCTGGGCGATGTGTTCGACCAGGTTCAGTAGCCGCAGCAGGGTGGCGGGGGGATCGTCGGTCAGGGTTGCCGCCCGCATCAGGCCGGGCAGCAGGGCCCGCAGACGTTCCTGGCTGGTGCGCGACAGCCCCTGGATGCGGTGGCTGTCCAGCAGGCTGTCGATGTGCGTGCGCATATCGTTCGCCTGCTCGTCGGACAGCGTGGCGGGTGGTGTGTCGGCAGCGGGGGATTCTTCGTCGTCGGCCGAGTCCCCGCCCATGCCGGCGATCCGGAACGCATCCTGGAAGCATTGGGACACGTAGGCGCGGTGCCGTTCCAGCGTCGCCTGGAAACTGGCCATGTCCGGGTATCCCATGGCCTGGGCCAGGGCGGCCATGCCGGTCGGGTCGCGGGGCAGCAGATGGGTCTGTTCATCCTCGCGGTATTGCAGCAGGTGTTCGACCCGGCGCAGAAAGCCGTACGCGGCTTCCAGCCCGCCGGCCTGAGTGTCGTCCAGGATCCCGGCGCGGTGCTGCTTGTGCAGGGCCGCCAGCAGGTTGCGCTGCTGCAGGGAAGGCTGCCGTCCGCCACGGATCAGCTGGTTCAGCTGGATGACGAATTCGATCTCCCGGATCCCGCCGTCGCCTAGTTTAATGTTGTGCCGGGTATCCACCCCGTGACGAGCCTGGGCGCGGCGCTGCCAGTCCATGCGGATGCGTTCGCGCAGGCCGCGCAGGGCCGCCAGGGCGTCGAAATCGAAATATTTGCGATAGACAAATGGCCGGCGTAGCGATTCCAGTGCTTGCGCCTGGCTGATGAACACCGCTTCGTCGAACAGCGGACAGTGGATCAGGCGCGCCTTCAGCCAGGCGTACCGCTCCCACTCGCGCCCCTGGGCGACCAGGTAGGTTTCCAGCGCGGCCAGGCTCCAGGCCAGCGGTCCGCTGTCGCCGTCGGGGCGCAGGCGCAGGTCGGTGCGAAAGACGTAGCCGTCGGCGTCCAGTTCGGACAGGATGGGCATCATCAGACGGCAGACCTTGCCGTAGAACTCGTGATGGCTGATGGGCCGGCGCCCGTCGGTTTCGCCTTCCTCGTCGTACAGCATGATGAGGTCGATGTCCGAGGATACGTTCAGTTCCTTGCCGCCCAGCTTGCCCATGCCCAGAATCAGCATGTCCTGAGGAGCCCCGGTCTCGGGATGGCGCGGAATGCCATGGACCTCTGTCAGTGTGCGCATGGCACAGGCGTAGGCCTGCCCCACGGCCAGATCGGCCAGGGCCGACATGGCCGCCACCACCTCATGCAGCGGCGCCTGGCCGGCGATGTCGCGCACCATCAGGGTGTGGAACACCCGTTGCCGCAGGCGGCGCAGGGCGCGCTGCAGGGCGGGGCGGTCGGGTGGCTGGCCAGCCAGACCGGCGATCGTCTGCGCGTACCATGCATTCAGTGTCTTGCGTGTCAGCGGCTCGGCGGCGTCTTCCAGCAGGCCGTCCCGCGCGTCGGGATGGGCCAGCAGGTAGCGCCGCAGGGCGCCGGACCATTGCAAGGCGGGCTCTAATATAATGGCTCGAGACATCGGATCTGCCAGCGGTTCGATGGGACTGAGCCCGGCGCAGCCGGGCTTGCAGGGGGCTTTAACATACTGCAAAACCTGGCATGCGCCAATTCATTTCAAGGCTTTCCCGCAACTGGGGGCGTCGCGCCCTCGTTCTGATCGTCTGCCTGTATTTCGGGCTGGGCGGCGCGCTGCTGGCGGCGCGCTACGTCGTCCTGCCGCATCTGGACGACTGGCGTCCGTGGATCGCCGATCGACTGTCGCAGGCCTTGGGCGTTCCGGTTGCCCTGGGGCCGATCCAGGTTTCCTGGCGGGGTTGGGATCCACAGTTCGACGTCAGCGACGTACGCGTGTCCGCTCCCGACGGTCATGCGCTGCTGGCCGTGCCCGTCGTGCGCGCACGATTGAACTGGGCCGCGCTGCTGCCGGGGCGCCAGGGCGCACTGCGCCTGTGGGTCCGGCAGATGGATCTGACCCTGGACCGGCGGCCCGACGGCAGCATCGACTTCCTGGGACAGAACCTGGACCCGGGCGATTCCACCCGCCAGGAAGCCATGCCGGGCTGGCTGCAATGGGTGCTGGCTCAGCCGCTGATCGCTTTTCACGACACCACGCTGCGCTGGCGGGATCAGCGGCGCGGGGCGCCCGAGCTCGTGCTCAAGGACGTCGATGCCGTGCTGCGTCGCCAGGGACCGGATGGTCTGGGCCTGTCGCTCTCGGCGCGCGCGCCTGCCGCCGAGGATGCCCGGCTGGACCTGCGCGTGCGGGTGGGTGACGCGGCCCGGCTGGTGCAGGGGCTGCAGCCGCAGGACTGGCAAGGATGGTTGCGGGTTTCCGGGGCCAGTGCACGTGCCTGGCGTGCCTGGATCGACCTGCCGGATGCCTTGCAACAGGGACGGCTGGATGCACAGGCCTGGATGCAGGCGGCCAAGGACTCGCCGCGGCTGACCATGCTGCTGGGGTTCGAGGCCCTGCGCTGGGCGCCGGACGACCAGGAAAGCCTCCAGGTGCCCCGCGCCGAAATCTGGGCGCAAGGCCGCCTGAGCCAATGGCAAGGGTTGTCGCTGGGGACGTCCATGACAGAGGGCCTGGCCTTCGACGTCCGTCTGCAGGATACGCAACTGCGCCAGCCGCAGTGGTTCGACGAGCCCCTGGCATTCGGTGCCGTGGCTGTGCGCGGCAAGGTGAGCCATGCCGGACATTGGTCCCTGACGCTCGACCAGCTGGATTGGCGCAATGCGGACATCAGCATGCGGGGTGCGGGGCGCTGGGATGCCGGCGGGGGAGACGCAGGACAGGCCGATTTTCAGGGCACGATCGCCCAGGCGCAATTGAATGCGATTTACCGCTATCTGCCGCGCGAAGTCGATGCGGATGCCCGCCACTGGCTGGCCAAGGGTCTGCAAGCGGGCACGCTGTCCAATGGGCACTGGCTTTTGCAGGGTGACCTGGACCGCTTCCCGTTCGGCGAACAGCCACAGGCTGGCGATTTCCGCGTCTGGGGGGATTTTCAGGATGCCCGCATCGAGTTCGTGCCGGATGCTCCGAAAGGCCGGTCGTGGCCTCTGCTGCAGGGCGTCACCGGAACGGCCGACCTGCACCGGATGGACCTGCGTCTGACGGCCAGTACGGCGCGGATGGAACCTCTGGCCGGACAGGTGATCCGGCTGGGCGGGCTGCAGGCCCGCATCCCCGATCTGGAGCATGAAGCCACACTGCAGGTGTCGGGCCAGACCGAGGCCGATGGCGGTACCTATATGGCCCTGATCCGGCACACGCCCATCGGCCGCATGCTGGACGGTGTCTTCGATGAGGCCAGCGCCGCCGGTGATTGGCAAGTGCCGCTGTCCCTGACAATCCCCTTGCTGCATGCCGAGGATGCGCAAGTGCAGGGCCGCGTCGATCTGCAGCAGGGGCGCTTGCAGTTTCTGCCCCAGGCCCCGGCATTCCAGGATATCCGGGGCAGCCTGCATTTCAGCGAACAAGGGGTGCGGATCGTCCAGGCGCTGCACGCACAGTTGCTGGGGGGAGCGCTTCAGGCGCAGGGCGCGTTGGGCGGCAAGCACGCGACGGGCCTGTCCTTTCACGGGCGGATGACAGCTCAGGCACTGGCCGCCTTCGTCGGCGTGCCGGGCATGCGGCGGATCACGGGTACGCTGGACTACCAGGCCCAGCTGGCGCAGCAGGGAAAGGCCTACAACCTCACCCTGGATTCGGATACCCAGGGGCTTGCGCTGGATTTCCCCGCGCCGTTGTCCAAGCCCGCCCCACAGCCGCGCAAGTTGCAGGTGCGTTGGTCGGATGCCGATCCGCAGTCCGATACGCTCGATATCCGCTATGGCGATTTCGTGGTCCTGGGGTTGCGCCATCAGCGTCAGGTCCGCGCCGGATCCTATTTTCAGCGAGCCGCCATCGGGATGGGGCAGGCGCCCGACGCGGATGGGGCCGGGCTGCGCGTGACGCTGGCCTATCCCCTGTTCGATCTGGATATCTGGAACCGGATCGTCGACGAGTTTTCCATTCCGCGGCGCGGGCGCGCGCCGGCCGGGCGATCGGCCAGCCGGCCGCTATGGCCGGATCTGTCGCTGCTCAGCGTCCAGGCGGACCAGTTGCGCCTGCTGGGCACCCGTCTGGACCATGCCGTGATGCGGGTGACACGCACCCAGGAAGAACAGTGGTCCATGAATCTGCGCTCCGAGCAGACGACCGGTACGCTGAAATGGCAGGAACAGGACGGCCGGGTGACGGGCCGCATGTCGGGCCGCTTCGCGCGCCTGAGCCTGGGCGATGATTCCCGGGATACCCAATCCCTGCTGCCCGAAGCCGAAGTGGACCAGGATGCCGCGTTCGACGACGACCTGGAGATCCCGGGCATCGTCCTGCAGGCGGACGAATTGCGTCTGTACGGACACCCGGTTGGCGCGCTGGCCCTGGAAGGCTCCCGCGACAGTGCGAACCATGTCTGGCTATTGAGCCATTTGCGGATCGGCGACGAGGATGCCCGCCTGCGGGGTACCGGTACCTGGCGCTTGCGTGGGCCGGGCCGAGGCCTGACACTCAAGGCGACGGCGACGGCGCAGGATCTCGGGACCTGGCTGTCGCACGCTGGCCTGCCCGGTGTGCTCGCGGGCGGGCAGGGGACGCTCAAGGGGGACTTCGAATGGCATGATCTACCCTGGCGTCACGACAAGGCCGATTTGCGGGGAAAACTGGAAATTTCGCTGGACAAGGGGCGTTTCCTGAAGCTGGGCTCGCAGACGGCCAAGTTGCTGGAGTTTCTGTCCTTGCAGTCGATCACGCGGCTGAATCACCTGGGACAGGGGCTGACCGGTCTACCGAAGGATGGTTTCCCATTCGATCAGCTGCGCGGCATGCTCAGCTTGAACCAGGGCGTGATCCAGGCGCACGATTACAAGGTGATCGGGCCGGTGGGCACGATTCTGCTCGAAGGCCGCACCAACATCCTGGACAAGACCTTGAACCTGCAGGCGGTCATGGTGCCCAATCTGGACGTCAGCGGCGCGGCGATTGCGGCGGGGATCGCCGTCAACCCGTTGATCGGGCTGGGTGCCTTCGTCACCCAATGGCTGCTGAAGACACCGCTGGCCAAGGCCATGACGGTGCGCTACCGGATCACCGGCACCTGGGACGATCCCAGAATCACGGACGTGCCGGTGGCTTCGGCCGAACAACCGGCGCCGTCGGCAAAGGCCGCCGTATCGAATTAGCCGGTCTCGTGAATCCCGTTTCCTGACGCGGGCAGGTATGAAAAAAGCTCCCGAAGGAGCTTTTTTCACGGATGCTTCGACATCTGTGGGTGAGGCATGTCAGTACACCCCTTGGGCCAGCATGGCGTCGGCGACCTTGACGAAGCCGGCGATGTTGGCGCCGTTCAGGTAATTGACCTTTCCGGCTTCGCTGCCGTGATGCACGCAGTTCTGGTGGATGTCGCGCATGATGGCGTGCAGCTTGGCATCGACCTCGTCGCGCGTCCAGTGCAACCGTTGGGCGTTCTGGCTCATTTCCAGGCCGGAGACGGCCACGCCGCCCGCATTGCTGGCCTTGCCCGGGGCATACAGCACGCCCGCCGCGATGAAGGCCTCGGCGGCTTCGATGGTGGACGGCATGTTGGCGCCTTCGGCCACGCAGCGCACGCCATTGGCGATCAGAGTGCGGGCGTCTTCGATTTCCAGTTCGTTTTGCGTGGCGCAGGGCAGGGCCACGTCTACCGGCACGTGCCAGGGGCGCTTGCCGGCCTCGTAGGTCAGGCCGAACTGCCGGGCGTATTCTTCCACGCGGCCGCGCTTTTCGTTCTTCAGTTCGATCAGGGCGGCGAGCTTTTCCGGGGTGAAGCCGGCCGGATCGACGACGCAGCCGTGCGAGTCGGAGACCGTGATCACGCGGGCGCCGAGCTGCATGCATTTCTCGATGGTGTATTGGGCGACGTTGCCCGAGCCCGAGACGGAGACCGTGTAGCCGTCGAGGGACTGGCCCGCGTGCTTGAGCATTTCCTCGGCGAAGTACACCGCGCCGTAGCCGGTGGCTTCCGGCCGGATCAGGCTGCCGCCGAAGGACAGGCCCTTGCCGGTGAAGACGCAGGCGCCCTGGTTGGACAATTTTTTCATCATGCCGGCCATGAAACCGACTTCGCGGGCACCCACGCCGATGTCGCCGGCGGGCACGTCGGTGTCCGGGCCCAGGTGACGATAGAGTTCAATGATCAGCGCCTGGCAGAAGCGCATGACTTCGGCATCGGATTTGCCCTTGGGGTCGAAGTCGGACCCGCCCTTGCCGCCGCCCATGGGCAGGGTGGTCAGCGCGTTCTTGAAGGTTTGTTCGAAGGCCAGGAACTTCAGGATCGACAGGTTCACCGAAGGGTGGAAGCGCATGCCGCCTTTGTAGGGGCCGATGGCCGAACTGTGCTGGATGCGAAAACCACGATTGACGCGGGTGTGTCCCGTGTCGTCCATCCAGCAGATGCGGAACTGGAAGGCGCGTTCCGGTTCGACGATGCGTTCGAGCAGAGCCTGGCTGGCGTAGCGCGGATTCTTCTGGATGAAGGGCCAGAGACTGTGCATGACTTCTTTGACAGCCTGCATGAATTCGGGCTGGTGCGGGTCGCGTGCCTGCAGCTGGCTGAGAAACTGTTCGACGGAAGGAAGACTCATGAAAGATGCTCGCTTATTTCTTCATCATGTCAAAAAATTCGGCATTGTTTTTGGTAGCCCGGATTTTATCCAGGATGAATTCCATGGCTTCGACCTCATCCATGTCATGGATGAACTTGCGTAGCACCCAGACCTTCTGTAGAAGTTCGGGTTTGATCAGGAGCTCTTCGCGACGCGTGCCGGATTTGTTCAGGTTGATGGCCGGGTAGATGCGCTTTTCGGCCAATCGCCGTTCGAGGTGCACTTCGGAATTGCCGGTGCCCTTGAATTCTTCGTAAATCACCTCGTCCATCCGGCTGCCGGTTTCGATCAGGGCCGTGCCGATGATCGTCAGCGAACCGCCTTCCTCGAGGTTGCGTGCCGCGCCGAAAAAACGCTTCGGGCGCTGCAGCGCGTTGGCGTCCACGCCGCCGGTCAGGACCTTGCCCGACGCTGGCACCACGGTGTTATAGGCGCGTGCCAAGCGGGTGATCGAATCCAGCAGAATGACAACATCCTTTTTTAACTCAACCAGGCGCTTGGCCTTCTCGATAACCATTTCCGCGACTTGCACATGTCGTGTCGCGGGTTCGTCGAACGTGGAGGCGACGACCTCGCCGCGCACGGTGCGCTGCATCTCGGTGACTTCCTCGGGGCGCTCGTCAACCAGCATGACGATCATCACCGCATCGGGGTAGTTTGCGGTGATGGCGTGGGCAATATGCTGCATCATCACGGTCTTGCCCGATTTCGGGCTGGCCACGATCAGGGCGCGCTGGCCTTTGCCGATGGGCGCGAAGATATCCATGATGCGCCCGGTGATGTTTTCCTTGCTCTTGATGTCGCGTTCCAACACCATCGGCACGTCGGGGTGCAGCGGCGTGAGGTTCTCGAACATGATCCGGTGCTTGATCGCTTCCGGCTGCATGCCGTTGACCGTGTCGACCTTCACCAGGGCAAAATAGCGCTCGCCATCTTTCGGGGTGCGGACTTCGCCCTCGATCGAATCGCCGGTGTGCAGATTGAAGCGGCGGATCTGCGAGGGGGAAATATAGATGTCGTCGGTGCTGGCCAGGTAGGACGTTTCCGGCGAGCGCAGAAAACCGAATCCGTCCGGCAGGACTTCCAGGACGCCGTCGCCGAAGACCTGTTCGCCCTGTTTGGCGCGCCGCTTCATGATGGCAAACATCAGTTCCTGTTTGCGCAGCCGACTGGCATTGTCGATCTCGAGACCGGCGGCCATGTCGAGCAGCTGCGAAACGTGCAGCGCTTTGAGTTCGTTCAGGTGCATGGGAAAGAAAGAGAAGAGAGAACCGTCGGATCATGAGCGGGCCCGGAGTCGGGCCCGCGCGATCATCATCCGGGTAGATGATTGAAAAAGGTCAGAGGGATTCGTCGAGGAAGGCCTGAAGCTGGGCGCGGGACAATGCGCCGACCTTGGTCGAGGCGATCTTGCCGTCCTTGAACAGCATCAGGGTGGGGATCCCGCGGATGCCGTATTTGGCGGCGCTGTTGGGATTGTCGTCGACATTCAGTTTGGCGATGGTGACGCGGCCCTGGTATTTGGCGGCGGCTTCGTCGAGTAGCGGGGCGACCATTTTGCAGGGCCCGCACCATTCGGCCCAGTAATCGACGAGAACGGGCAGATCGGATTGGAGCACGTCGGATTGGAAGGACGCATCGCTTACGTGCTTGATGGAGTCACTCATGATGTGCGGTTATGTGCGCAAAGACGGGAAAGGGAACAGGGCCCAATGATGATTGTCGCGCAGCAGTGGCGCTTTGGACCCGATGGCCCTAAGCATACCATTATCTTCGTAAAATGGTGGCCTTTTCGAATGTCAACGACGGACACCCAGTGAACACTGCACGCTATGACGAGTCATCGATCCGCGTCCTGAAAGGGCTGGAGCCCGTGCGCCAGCGACCGGGCATGTACACGCGCACCGATAACCCCTTGCACATCATCCAGGAGGTCATCGACAACGCCGCCGACGAGGCGCTGGCCGGCTTTGGCAGCCGCATCGCCGTGGCCGTGCACGCCGACGGCAGCCTGTCGGTCGAAGATGACGGCCGGGGCATCCCGGTAGGCGAGCACCCCGAAGAACATGCGCCCGTGGTGGAGCTGGTCTTTACACGATTGCATGCGGGAGGCAAGTTCAACAAGGCCGATGGCGGCGCCTATGCGTTTTCCGGTGGTCTGCACGGCGTGGGGGTGTCGGTCACCAACGCGCTGTCCACCCGGCTGGAAGTCACCGTCTGGCGCGACGGTGGCGAATGGCGCATCGTCTTTGCCGACGGGACGGTGGTCGAACCACTGTCCCAGGTGGGGTCGGTCGGCAAGCGGCGTTCGGGCACCCGCGTGCGGGTCTGGCCGGACGTCCGGTATTTCGACCAAGCCCAGGTGCCGCTGGGCGATCTGGAACATGCCCTGCGCAGCAAGGCGGTGCTGCTGCCCGGTACGCGGGTGACCCTGGCGCTGGAAAAATCCGGCCAGCAGCGCGAATGGCACTATGAATCCGGCCTGAAGGGCTATCTGGCCGAGGCCCTGGGCGATACCCCGACATTGGTGCCGATGTTCGAAGGCCAGCAGTATGCGGGCGACGATGACGAGCAGTACGCAGCGGGCGAGGGCGCCCAGTGGGTCGTCGCCTGGACCGACGAAGGATCCGTGGTGCGGGAATCCTACGTGAACCTGATCGCCACGCCGGCGGGCGGCACGCACGAATCCGGCCTGCGGGAAGGGCTGTTCAACGCCGTCAAATCCTTCGCGGAGCTGCACAATCTGCTGCCCAAGGGGATCCGGCTACTGCCCGAGGACGTTTTCGCGCGGGCCAGTTTCATCCTGTCGGCCAAGGTGCTGGATCCGCAGTTTCAGGGCCAGATCAAGGAGCGCCTGAACAGCCGCGACGCCGTGCGGCTGGTGGGCGGGTTCCTGCGCAACGCGCTGGAACTCTGGCTGCACGCCAATGTGGAATACGGCAAACGGCTGGCGGAACTGGCCATCGGTCAGGCTCAGGCACGCACCCGGGCGGCCCGCAAGGTCGAGAAGCGCAAGGGCTCCGGCGTGGCCGTGCTGCCGGGCAAACTGACGGACTGTGAATCTTCGGATGCGTCCCGCACCGAGGTCTTCCTGGTCGAGGGCGATTCCGCTGGAGGGTCGGCCAAGATGGGGCGCGACAAGGAATTCCAGGCCATCCTGCCGCTGCGCGGCAAGATCCTGAACGCCTGGGAGGTCGAGCGCGACCGGCTGTTTGCCAACAACGAGATCCACGATATTTCCGTCGCCATCGGGGTGGACCCGCACGGCGTGGGCCAGGAGGTGGACCTGTCGGGCTTGCGCTATGGCCGCATCTGCATCTTGTCGGATGCCGACGTGGACGGCTCTCATATCCAGGTGCTGCTGCTGACCCTCTTTTTGCGGCATTTCCCGCGCCTGATCGAGGCCGGTCACGTGTACATCGCCCGTCCGCCGTTGTTCCGCGTGGATGTGCCGGCGGCCGGGAAGCGCCCCGCGCGCAAGGTCTACTGCCTGGATCAGCTGGAACTCGATGCCGTGCAGGAAAAACTGCGCGGCGAGGGCCTGCGCGAGAACGCCTGGCGGATCAGCCGCTTCAAGGGGCTGGGTGAAATGAACGCCGAACAGCTCTGGGACACCACCTTGAACCCCGACACTCGCCGGCTGGCGCAGGTGCGGCATGGCGACGAGGGCCTGCGGGATTCGGAGCGGATGTTCGAGATGCTGATGGCGCGTGGCGAGGCAAACCAGCGGCGCGTCTGGCTGGAAGAAAAAGGCAATCTGGCCGACGTGGACATATAAGGAAGAATGATGGACAGCAATACGCCGGATCTGGCGAGCACGGCCGACGACGAAAGCCTGGTGCTGGCGCGTTATGCCGAGCAGGCCTACCTGGATTATGCGGTGTCGGTGGTGCGCGGGCGCGCCCTGCCGGAAATCTCCGACGGGCAGAAGCCCGTGCAGCGGCGCATTCTATATGCGATGGACGCCATGGGCCTGGGGCCGCAGTCGCGCCCGGTCAAATCGGCGCGCGTCGTTGGCGACGTGCTGGGCAAGTATCACCCGCACGGCGATCAGGCGGCCTATGACGCCATGGTGCGCATGGCGCAGGACTTCGTGCTGCGCTATCCCCTGATCGACGGGCAGGGCAATTTCGGCTCGCGCGATGGCGACAACGCGGCGGCCATGCGCTATACCGAGGCCCGGCTGACGCCGTTTTCCCGGCTGCTGCTCGACGAACTGGACGAGGGCACGGTCGATTTCGTGCCCAACTACGACGGCAGCCAGCAGGAGCCGGTCTGTCTGCCGGCGCGCCTGCCCGTCATGCTGCTCAACGGGGCGTCGGGCATCGCGGTCGGGATGGCCACCGAGATCCCGTCGCACAATCTGCGCGAGATCGCCCAGGCCTGCGTGGCCCTGCTACGCAAACCTGGCCTGAGTGATGCCGACCTATATACGCTAATCCCGGGGCCGGATTTTCCCGGCGGCGGCCAGATCATCTCCTCGTCCAACGAGATCGCGCAGATCTACGCCAGCGGACGCGGCACCCTGAAGGCGCGGGCCCGCTGGCACTTCGGGGATCTGGCGCGCGGCCAGTGGCAGCTGGTGGTCACCGAGCTGCCGCCGGGCACTTCGGCGCAGAAGATCCTGGAAACCATCGAGGAACTCACCAACCCCAAGCCGCGCGCCGGCAAGAAGGCGCTGAGCGCCGAGCAGCAGCAGAACCGTGCGCTGGTGCTGGGGCTGCTGGATGCCGTGCGTGATGAATCGGGCAAGCAGGCACCGGTGCGCCTGGTGTTCGAGCCCAAGTCACGCACCATCGACCGCGACGAGTTCGTCAACCTGCTGCTGGTGCGCACGGGCCTGGAAGGCAACGTGCCGTTGAACCTGGTGTGCATCGACACCGACGGCCGACCCGGTCAGCGCAGCCTGCGCCAGATCCTGGAGTCCTGGCTGGCATTCCGCGCCCAGACCGTCACCCGGCGCACGCGCCACCGGCTCGACAAGGTCCTGGACCGCATCCACATCCTGGAAGGGCGCAGCATCGTCTATCTCAACGTGGACGAGGTGATCCGCGTGATCCGCGAGGCCGAGGAGCCGCGCGCCGCTCTGATGGAACACTTCCGCCTGAGCGAACGCCAGGCCGACGACATCCTGGAGATGCGTCTGCGGCAACTGGCCCGGCTGGAAGGCATCCGCATCGAGCAGGAACTGGCCGGCAAGCGCGAGGAACAACGCGCGCTGCAGGACCTCCTCGACAATCCCGACACGTTCCGCCGCCTGATGATCCGCGAGATCGAGGCCGACGCCAAGCAATACGGCGACGATCGCCGCACATTGATCGAGACCGCCGAGCGCGCGGTGCTGGAAACCCAGGTGGTCGACGAGCCCGTGACCGTCGTGATGTCCCAGAAGGGGTGGCTGCGCGTGCGCCAGGGTCATGGTCACGACGCCACGCAGTTCGGCTTCAAGGCGGGCGATGCGCTGTATGACGCGGTCGAATGCCGCAGCACTCAGGAACTCACGGCCCTGTCCAATACCGGGCGCGCCTACAGCGTGGCGGTGTCCGGTCTGCCCTCGGCGCGCGGCGACGGGCAGCCGATCACGTCCATGCTGACGCTGGAACCCGGCAGCCGCATTGCCCATATGTGGGTAGGGCAGGCCGGGCAGAGTGTCCTCCTGGGGGTGGCTTCGGGTTACGGCTTTCTGGCCGGGGTCGCCGACTTGTCCACCCGCCAGCATGCGGGCAAGCAGTTCGTCACGGTCGACAAGGGGGACGTTTTGCTCAAGCCGCTGCTGCTCAAGCCGGATGACCAGGCCGTGGCGTTGCTGAGCAAGAAAGGCAAGTTCCTGGTGGTGGCCCTGGGCGAACTGAAGACCCTGTCGGGCGGTGGACGCGGCACCATCCTGATGGGACTGGATGACGACGATCGGCTGGCGCAGTGGGCGGGCGTCGGGCCGGCGGGTGTCGTGCTGCGCGGTGTCTACCGCGCGCGCGACACGGCGCTGACCCTGACGCCCGAGGACCTGGCCGCGTACACCGGGCGCCGCGCCCGCAAGGGCAAGTTGCTGGACGTGAAGATCAAGCAGCCCAGCCTGTGGTCGGGACTGGCGGACGGCGCCTGATCGCCGTGATGGCTTCCGGGGGCAGGGCTGCGGCTGCGGGATAAAATGCCGTATTGCCCACGTTTCTGGATCCCGTCATGAGCTTCAAGGTTTCGGTTCAGCCCGCAGGCCGTGAATTCACGGTCGAACCCGGCCAGACCATTCTGGACGCCGCCCTGGCGTCCGGCATGATCCTGCCGTACAGCTGCCGCAACGGCACCTGCTCCACCTGCCGGGGGCGGGTGGTGTCGGGCAGCTATGACGCGGGCCCGGCGCCGGCGCGCATCCTCGAAGCCGATGACCTGGCGCGCGGTTATACGCTGCTGTGCCAGGCCAGACCCACGTCGGACGTGGTGATCGAGGCCGAAGAGGTCCGCATGAGCGGCGACATCGTCGTGCGCAAGATGCCGGTGCGCGTCCAGGCCCTGACGCCGCTGGCCGCCGACGTGATGGAGGTCACCTTGCAACTGCCGTCGGCCGAGGCCTTTCGGTTTCAGCCGGGCCAGTATCTGGAATTCCTGTTCAAGGACGGTCGGCGGCGCAGCTATTCCATGGCCTGCGCCCAGGCCGTCGATCACCGGGTGCAACTGCACGTGCGCCATATGCCGGGCGGCGCGTTTACCGACCGTGTGTTCGGCCGGGGGGACGAGCCCCTGAAGGCGCGCGACATCCTGCGCATCGAAGGCCCGTTGGGTTCGTTCTTTCTGCGGGCTGACGACCGTCCGATCATCTTCCTGGCCAGCGGCACGGGCTTCGCCCCGATCAAGGCCATCATCGAAGGCATGCTGGGCCGCGGCGACAGGCGTGCGGCCGTCCTGTACTGGGGCGGAAGACGCCCTGCCGATCTGTACCAGGCGGAACTGGCCAGCGGCTGGCGGGCGCGCCTGCCCGGTTTCCGGTTCGTACCGGTCGTCTCCGATGCGCTGCCAGAAGACGGCTGGGCCGGGCGCACCGGCTGGGTACACCAGGCCGTCATGACCGATTTTCCGGATCTGTCGGGGCATCAGGTCTACGCCTGCGGGGCGCCTCCCATGGTCGAGGCCGCCCGGCACGATTTCGTGCACCAGCGCGGCCTGTCGCCGCAGGCCTTCCATGCCGACGCGTTCACGTCGGAAGCCGATCGGGCCGAGGTCCAGGCATGAAGGTTGCCGTCTTCGGGGCGGGCATCATCGGGGTGTCCAGTGCCTGGTGGCTGGCCAGGGCCGGCCACGAGGTCGAAGTCATCGACCGCCGCCCCGGCGCCGCGCTGGAAACCAGCCGGGCCAATGGCGGCCAGATCTCCGTCTGCTACGCCGAGCCCTGGGCCAGCACCCATACCCTGCACAAGGTCCTGCGCTGGATCGGACGCGCCGATGCGCCCCTGCGCGTCAGTCCGCGCCTGAGTCCCCGACAGTGGCTGTGGTGCGCGCGCTTCCTGTACGAATGCCGGGCACCGCGCTTCGCGGCCAATCTGCGGGCCATGGTGGCGCTGGCCCAGTACAGCCGCGCCACACTGCGCGAACTGCGCACCGAACTGAGCATCGAATACAACCATCTGGAACGCGGCATCCTGGCCTTTTACCGCGATCCGCGCGAATTCGAGCATGCGCGCGCCAGCGCCGCGATGATGCGCGACCTGGGGGTGGACCGCCGCGTGGTCGATACGGCCGAAGTCCTGAGCATCGAGCCGGCCTTGGCGGCGGCCCGTGGTCCGATCCTGGGCGGCGACTTCACCGCCGACGATGAATCCGGCGACGTCCACCTGTTCACGCGCGTCCTGGCCGAACGGGCGCGGGCGGCGGGTGTCACTTTCCGTTTCAACACGCGGGTCAACCGGCTGGTGCCGGTCAACGGCAGGATCTCCGTGGCCGAACTGGTCGAGCCCGACGGTTTCTTCCGGGCGCTGCACGCGGATGCCTACGTGGTGGCGCTGGGCAGTTTCAGCCCGATGTTGCTGGCCCCGCTGGGCGTGTCCTGCCCGGTCTGGCCGGCCAAGGGCTATTCCGCCACATTCAGCCTGCGGGATCCGGCGGCCGCGCCCATGGTCAGCCTGGTCGACCAGGAAGCCAAGATCGTCACTTCGCGGCTGGGCGATCATCTGCGCATGGCAGGCACGGCGGAAATCGGCGGTTATTCGCGCACCCTGGATACGGTCCGTTGCAATCAGCTCGTGGAACACGCCCGGTCCCTGTTCCCAACGGCCCTCGATTTTGATAACGTTCAGTTCTGGTCTGGTCTGCGGCCGACGACGCCGTCGAACGTGCCGCTGATCGGCCGTTCGCGCATCCGCAACCTGTATCTGAACACGGGGCACGGCAGCCTGGGCTGGACCATGGGCGCCGGCTCCGGCCGCGTCCTGGCCGACCTGGTGTCGGGGCGCTCGCCGGACATTCGTTTTCCTTTTTTGGATTGACTCATGATGAAATTCGCATTTGGCTCCGACGCGCGGCGTCCGGGATCGTACGCCGCCTGGGTGCTGGCGGCGGCCGTCGTGGCGTCGCCCGTCTGGGCGGCCACGGATGTCCCCGTCTGGGTGACCCTGAACGGCCATAATGCCGATGCCTTCCAGGCTCTGGTCAAGGCCTACAACCGCAGTCAGTCCGCCGTCCAGGTCAAGGTCCGCGCGTTCGACACGCCGGACGCGCTGAACCAGGCACTGGATGCCGCTGCGCGCACCAAGACCCTGCCGGCCCTGGCCCAGATCGGCGACAGCCATACACTGGAAGAAATCTCCGAACGCGCCTACGTCCAACCCCTGTACACGCTGCAGAAGACCGGGCCGCTGAAGGACGTGCGCTGGTTCGTGTCGTCGGACAACGCCTTCATCCATGATCCCAAGGGCCGCCTGATGGCCTTCCCGGCCATGCTGGAAATCCCGGTCATGTACTACAACCAGGATGCGTTCAAAAAAGCCAGCCTGACGCCGGCCGCGCCCCAGCGCACCTGGATGGAGCTGCAGGGCCAACTGGTCGATCTGGCCAACCATGGCTCGCGCCAGTGTCCGCTGGCTTCCGACCTGCCGGTGTCCATCAATCTGGAAAACCTGGCGGCGGTCAACAACCAGCTGTACGCCAGCGCCGACAATGGCCTCAAGGCCAAGGGCCTGCCCAGCTTTTCCTTCGACACCACCTACGTGCGCCACCTGTCGCTGATGATCAGCTGGGTGCGTTCGCAAATCATGGTGCGTCCCGAAGTCGGCCAGCAGTCCGTCGGCAAGTTCGCGCAGGGGCAGTGCGCTGTGCTGATGTCCAATTCCGGGCACATCGGCCAGTTCAGCGGCCAGGGCAAGCTTCATTACTCCGTCGTGGGTCTGCCGTATTATCCGGAAGTCACCAAGCTGCCGGGCAACCCCTTCGTCAGCGGGGCCGGGCTGTGGGTCATGAAATCGCCCAAGCCGGTCACCGACGCCACCGTCGCCTTCCTGGGCTGGATGGCGCAACCCCAGCAGGCCACGCGCTGGTACCAGGAAACCGGTTATCTGCCCGTGACGCAGGCGGCGTTCGACGGTACGCCGGCCGGGTATTACGCCAACCTGGGTCAGTGGCGCAGCCTGGTCGCGGTCTATTCGGGCCGTTCAGCTGTGACGGCGCAAGGCTTCCGTATCCAGAACTACCCGGCGATCCGCACGCGCTTCCAGCAGATCCTGAATTCCGCGTTGGACGGTCAGCAACCGGCCGTGACGGCGCTGAGCCTGGCCGCGGTGGAAGGCAACCGCCTGGCGCGCCAGCGCTAGCGCACAATCCCCGGATCCGGTCCGGGGGCCTTTTTATCCGTTCGTACTTCCCAGTCTGGCGGCGGTCCCGCCGCCAGGCCACCATAGGCACCTGATTCCCCGAATCCGGTGCCTTTTTCTTTCCGCCGGGTCCGGGTTCATTCGCGGAGGGCGGCATGATCGGACGGGTATTGGCGATGGGGCTGTCGGTTGGGCTGATGCTCGGGCTGACCGGGTGCGCGACGATGGATGGCGGCGCCTGGTGGCGCGATTTGACCGGCCAGGGGGTGCCGGTTGGTGAATACCACTTCGATTGGCGCCTGTCAGGGGACACCAGCGTCGCACCGTTGCAGGTGTTCGACGATGGCCGTCAGACCTGGCTGCAGTACCCGCCAACCCAGACGGCACCGGCTCTGTTTGCCCGCACATCGACGGGCGATCGGCTGTTGCAGGCCCGGCGCGAGGGCGACTACCTTGTTGTGCGTGGGGTTCCCGATCGGCTGGTGATTCGGGGCGGCCTGCTGCAGGCCGAGGCCTGGCGGCCGCAGGCCGGGGTGGCGTCGGCGGCATCTTCCGCAGCCGAGCCGCTGACCGTTGCGGCGCCGCCGCTCGTGGCGACTGGGCCCCAGCCATTGGCCCTGCCAGCCCCGGCCGGCATGCCCGTGTCCCGGTCTCCGGCCATGCCGGAATTCGCCGATCCTCAGGCACCGGCCAAGACCGGACAGGCGACTGCCACGCTCAGGGCGGATCGGAAGAAGCCCCGGGCGTCCGCCAATCGCGAGGCTGTCGATCCCGCTGTGACCCGGCCACTCGATGCCTTCGAAGTGACTCCCGCTGATGGCAACCTGCGCCGGGCACTCGCGCGCTGGGCGCGCCTGGCAGGCTGGACCTTCGAGGCGGAACATTGGGCCGTGGACGTCGATATCCCGCTGGCGGGTTCCGCGGTCTTCAAGGAACCATTTCGTGCCGCGGTCCGTGGCCTGTTGGCGGCGACCGAACTGGGCGATCGCCCCGTGCAACCCTGCTTTTACGCCAACCAGGTACTGCGGGTGATCCCTCTGGCCCAACGCTGCGACCGCACGCAGCAGCCTGGGGCGGAATCATGAACCGGCGCCTGTCGTGCGGGCTGCTGGCTACCTGTCTGGCGTTGTCCGGTTGTGCCTTGCCGGAACGTCTGCGGCAGGCAGCGCGCGATTATCTGCAGGCGGACCAGTCGGTTGAACAGGGCCATGGGCAGTTCGCACGATCCCTGACCAATCCCGGGCAGCGACATGCCACTCAGGAAATCGATAAACCCTGGGTCGCCGGTCGTCCTCAGCCGCTTGCCCGCGAGCTGTCGCTGCCGCCGGCCTTGCGCGCCCAGGTCCGCACGACCCTGCTGTTCGCCGATGGCACCGACGACCTGCGTCTGATCGCCCGGCGGATTGCCTCGG
Organism: Castellaniella sp. MT123; assembly: GCF_039614765.1. Classification (NCBI taxonomy): domain Bacteria; kingdom Pseudomonadati; phylum Pseudomonadota; class Betaproteobacteria; order Burkholderiales; family Alcaligenaceae; genus Castellaniella; species Castellaniella sp. MT123. The sequence goes on along the minus strand of NZ_CP154879.1, from coordinate 1,329,403 downwards.
TCACCGGGATCCCGGTGCACGTGCGCCCCGATGCCGTGCTGCCTGCCTGGCATTTCCTGCCGCGGCTGGCCAGCACGGCGGGTCAGGGGACGCCGGTCGCGGATCCGGCGCGGCCGTTCGATCTGGCGTCCGCGCCCGCGCCGCTGCCGGACATCCTGGACCGGCTGTCGGCCAACCTGGGGGTGCGCTGGCGTTACGAGCAGGGGCGCATTGAATTCTTCCGGACCGACACCCGGGTTTTCAATGTGCGGGCGTTGACGCTGGACGCGCGGGCGCAGGCCTCATTGGGCCTGGGGGCCAAGCAGGCCGAGGGCGGCTTCGTCAGCACATCCAGCACGCAGCTCAAGAGCGGCGAGCAGGATGTGATGAAGACCGTGCGGGCCCGGATCGAACCCTTTCTGTCGCGTGCCGGCCTGCTGGTCGCCGAACCGGGCGCCGGAGCGTCGATCGTCGTCACCGATACCCCCGATGTGCTGGATCGCATCGCGCGCTATCTGGATCAGGAAAACCGGGCGCTGACCCGGCGCGTGCGGCTGATTTTCGAAGAATTGACCGTTGCGCTCAGCGAACAGGCCCAGGTCAGCCTGGACTGGAACGTGGTGTTCTCCGGGGCCAGGCTGGCTGCGGGCCTGGCAATGCCGGCCCTGGCGACGGAACCTGTTGGCCGTCTGGGCGTGGGCGTGGTACAGGGGCCGATGACGGGTAGCGAAGCCGTGATCCGGGCCATGGGGGAATCCGTCAAGCTCGTGCGGCGCAGCAGCGTGCCGATGCTGACCCTCAATCGCCGGCCTGTCACGCATGCGGTGCGGACGACGTTCTCATACATCGACCGGGTGGAAACCACGCCATTGTCCGGTGCCAACGGGCTGGCGGTTCCTGCCGTCTCCGTCAACCAGAAGGAAGAAACGGTGGGTTCCCTGCTGACCCTGGTGCCCGATGCCCAGGAAGACGGCCAGATCCTGCTCTCGCTGGCCTACGACAATACCGTGGCCCAGCCGCTGAAGACCGTGACCTTTGGCGATAAAGCCAATCCGTTGCAGCTGCAACAGCTGACCATCGAAGGCAACGGAACGGTGCAGCAGCTGGCGCTGCAGCCGGGGCAGCCGCTGGTGGTATCCGGCTTCGACCGGCGGCAGTCCGAATCGGCCGAACGGCGTTTGAACCCGGGCCTGCCAGCCATCCTGGGCGGAGGAGATCAGCTCAATTCGCAGCGTCTGGCCACAGTGTTGATCATCACAGCACAGGTCGAAGAGGGGCTCTGATCATGCGGAAGGCTCGCCTCGTCTGGGTTGATCAGGTGCCCTTGGTATTCGGTCTGGATTGGGTGCCTTTGCTGGGGGTGCCCGACCGGGTACGGACTCAAGCGCGCCGCGAGCAGGCTTCCCATCTGGCGCTCTCCGGCAATCCCCCGGCCGCGTTGGGGCTGGCGCGCGGTGTGTCCTTGCGACAGTCCTGTTGGTCCGCGGCTGATCTCCTGACGCGCCTTCACCCGAGGGGAACAGTCGCCTGCGTGCTGACGCCGGACCCGCGGACCTGGCATGTCCTGGCCTGTCACGAAGGCGTGGTGCTTGCCCGCGCTGACCGTGGCTATCCGGATCCCGACATGGCGGCAAAGGCCATCGAAGCCTTGCTCCTGGCCTACCCGAAGATGGAGGTTCTTCAGGCCGACCCTGGGGGTGGGGAGATTCTCCAGCGCCTGGCTCGTCAATCGGTGGTTTCCACGCCCCTGACGCGCGTACGCCGTCATGGCCCCGCCTTGGTGGGGCTGCTGGTGACGGTTGTCGTGATGCTGGGCTTCGGCTGGAACCGATATGTGGGTCAGGCCCAGGCTCAGCCGGCGCAGGATGGCCGGCGGGCCTGGGAGCAGGCGCTGGCTCTGACCCTTGCGCGGCATCCCATTCATGGAGAGCAGGGCACCCGGACCTTGCTGCAGGCCTTGTATCGTCAGCCGGCCCGGCTGGCAGGCTGGGTTCTGGGAAACCTGAGTTGCCAGCGGAATATGGATGGCCCGCATTGGCAGTGCCGCAGCGAATATCGCCGCCTGGGTTCGCAGGCGGACAATCGTGGCCTGTTGCGCGCCGCGCCCGCCGGCTGGCGTGTGGAGTTCCCGTCACTCGATGTCGCCCACGCGAGCTGGCCGCTCACCCTGGACGGCCGGGCACCGGATCCTCTTGGCCTGCCAACCACGCGTCTGCTGGCACGCGACTGGGCAAGCGCACTGCAGGCCGTGTTGCCTGCCTTCACCACCTTGCGCGTCGATTCGCCGCGTCCTCTGGCGATTCCGGCACCCCGGGATGCGCAGGGTCGGCCCCAGCCTCAGCCGGACGACCTGCCAGCACTGGCCCTGCGGCCCTTGCGTGTGGAAGGGCCGCTGCGTTCGGCGGCGCTTCTGGCCCCGCTGGCGCAATCCGTGTCCTGGCAAAAGGCATCCCTGTCGCATGCGCCAGGGACCCGGCCGGCCCTGCGGGCCAGCCGTCTGATCTTGCATCTGGAAGGGTCCGTCTATGAAAACCGTCGCTAGGGATGCCCTGAACCAGTCATCGCGCCGCGTGCCTCTGTGGCTGGCGGGATGTGTCCTGGGGTTGTATCCGGCCATGCTGCCCGCGCAGCTTGCCACGGAGCCTTCCGGGGAACAGGACCAATGGGAGGTCCAGTCCGTCCGTGACCTGATGCAGCAGGATCTGCGGGATGCGCAAAATGCTCCATCAGGATCCCCCGGACGGTCGGGCTCCCGCCTGGCGGATGTTCCTGTGCGGCCTGTCCTGGCTCCCCGGCTGGTTGCCCTGTACGGGGTTGGCCAGACCCTGATGGCCGAGGTTCAGGTGGGGCCGCGCGGGTATCTGTACGTGCGGGGGCAGGCCTATCCCGCCGGACATGCCGGGGATGCGGGGGTGTATCAGTTGCGCGGCATGAACGGGGCCTGCGTCCAGCTGGAGCGCGGAGAGGATCGTCATTCCTTGTGCCTGCGCCTGTTGTTGGGCGAGGTGCGGCCATGAAGATCTGGTCTCCGGCCTTGCGGCTTGCCGAGCCGCCGGTACCCTTCGATCTGTCTCGCGCGGCGACCATTGATCAGCCGGAGCAGCTGTCGGCGTTGCAGCCGCCTGTGCGCCGCCTGCTGGACCAGCAGTTCGGGGTGCGAGCGCTTGCGGACCGTCTTTGTCCGGTGGAGCGTGCCGATGGCAGCGTGACCCTGCTGGCGCGAGCGGAATATGTGGGGGGCGATCAGGCTGACGCGCTTGTCCGCCGCATCCAGTCGGCTGGCTATCGTCTGTCCGATCCCGCCCGCTATGTGCTGCCGGCCGCCTTGTTGCTGGCGCTGTCCAGGAATCCCGGCGCAGCCATGCCGTCGATGCGCGCGGCCGACCGGACGCCGACCGCGCTTGCGGGTGTTTTTCAGGATCTTGTGGAATGGGGTGTGCGCCAGGGGGCCACGGATCTGCACCTGAACGTATATCGGGATGCGCCGGAATCTGAGGTCCGCTATACCGTGGCCGGGCGTTACGTCGCGCCCGAGCGTTTCCGCCCCATGCCGACGGATCTGCTGCTCGACGTGCTGTCGGTCGCCTGGATGGATATCCAGGGGGGAAACGGAGCGGTCTTTGATCCTTTGCTGGAGCAGCAGGGCAGTCTATTGCGCCGGGTCGATGGCAGGGCCTACACCTTGCGCTGGGCTTCCCTGGCGGCGGATCGGGGGCCCAGCGTGTGTCTGCGGTTCCTGTCGCGGGACGCGGATCCGGTGCATGCCACCCTGGATTCCCTCGGGTATCGTCCGGACCAGATGGCGCGTTTTGATCGTGTCATGCGCTCCGAGGGCGGAGCCATCGTGCTGGCCGGTACGGTGGGGTCGGGGAAATCCACGACCCTGGCCACTCTGATTCGCGGACTGCCGGACCATCGCAAGGTCATCACACTAGAGGAACCGGTCGAATACCGGATCGCGCAGGCGGTGCAGAACACCATCGGCAGGGATCTGGATCAGCAGGCGCATGGCCGCTACGCCGCCAAGCTGCGGACATTGAAGCGTTCCGCCATGAGTGACGTCCTGTTGGGGGAAATCCGCGATGCCGAAAGCGGTCTGGCATTCATGGATCTCGCGGGTTCCGGGGTCAATGTCTATACCACGGTGCATGCGCCGTCCGCCCGCGCCATCGTCGACCGGCTGGCTTCGGAATTTATTGGGGTGCCACGGGATTTCCTGCAAACGCCGGGGGTGCTCAAACTGCTGGTGTCCCAGGTTCTGTTGCCGCGGTTGTGTCCAGACTGTGCGGGTCCGGCGGACCCCGGAGAGCTCGTGCGCCAGCAGGGGGGTGTGCCGGCCGATTGGCGGCGCTGGCTGGGCTGGATCGAACAGACCTGGGGCATCGATGCCTGCCGGCTGCGCATGCGCGATCCTGCGGGATGCGCAAACTGCCGGGTGGCGCAGCTCCCTGAATTGGCGGGCTACCGGGGCCGCACAGTGGCTGCCGAACTCATCGAACCCGGCCTGTCGGTCGACCTGACCGAGCGTGGCCAGGGGTATCTGCCGGATCCGCGCGACAGTGCCATGGCGCATGCCATGGACAAGGCCGCCGCCGGCCTGCTCGATCCTCGCGATGTCGAGGTGCGCTTCATAGCGTTCGAGACGCTCATGCTGCGCCGCAGCCAGCGGCAGGGCGACCCCATCTCATCGCGGCGCGATGGAGGTGCTCCATGATGGCTGTAGGCTCCATCCTGTCCGGCTGGCGGCTGCGTTCCGATGCCTGGCGTTTTGCCAACGGGCGCGCCGATTACTTCGACTACCTGCAGGCAATCCTGACAGCGACCCAGGGACGCCTGACCTTGCGCGAGTTGTTCGACCGGGATGCGTTGCGTTACGGGCCGGATGCGGTGCGGGGAAGGCTGTCGCGCCACTGGTCAGCCGCGTGCGAAACCAGCGGGGGGGACCTGTACGTGACCTGGACCGGCTGCTTCCCGCCGGACGAACTCGCGCTGATCCGGGCGGCCCAGGCTTTTGGCAATGCGCGTCTGCTGGCCTGCTTTCAGGCGCTGGCCCGGCATCTGGCCTTGATGATTCAGGCACAGCAGCTGCTGTGGGCCACGCTGGGTGCGGCGGCTGCCGCCTTGATGGTGGTCAGCTTGCTGATCCTTGCACTGCCAGCCTGGACCGTGCCTGCTCTGCAGCAGGCCTTCCAGGGGTTGCCGGTGGCTTTCCAGGGAAGCTGGACGCGCGCCTTGTTCGCCTGCGCCGATGGCTTGCGCACCTGGGGTTTCGTCGGGCCGCTTGCGGTACTGGGCGGGTTGGCGGTCGGTTTGCACACGCTGCCGCGATCGCATGGCATGTGGCGTCAGCGGCTGGACCGTATCGGCCCCTGGCGTCTGTATCGCCAGGTTCAGGCGCTTCGGCTGCTGGCGCTGGTGTCGATCCTGCTGCAGCCCGGTTCCGGCAGTTCGTCCCAGTTGCGGCCCGTGCTGGTCCTGTTCCATGACGGTGCCAGCCCCTGGATGGCTTCCCATCTCCAGCATATGGTCTGGCGGGTCGATCAGGGTCTGGCCGGTGCGGCGGCTTTCGACACGGGATTGCTGGATCGCGACCTGTACTGGTACCTGGAGGACATGGCGCAGGCGCGCGGCCTGCAGGCGGGATTGCAGGCCGCCCATGATCGCATGGCAACTGTCTGGCTTGCGCGTATCCGGGTTCAAGCGCAAGCCTTGCGCTGGTTCGTGCTGCTGGCGGGAGTGGTCGTCGTGTTGGGGATCGGCTTGTGGCATTACGCGGCCATCGATGAATTGCGTCGAGGCTGGATGATGTTTCATGCCGGCCAATGATGGACGGCATGTCGTGGCCGGGGGACCGGCAAAGGAGGCAACATGCGGGAATGGGAAACATGGCCGTCCGTCGACCGGGAACGCCGGCAGCGCCGGCAGATTCGCCGGCAGGCCGAATGCCGGGCGCGGACGAGTGTCGTGCGGCGGATCGCCCGAGACGAGGCCGGTGCGGGACAGGACAGTCCGGAAAGCGCGTGGGGGCGTGATCCGCGACGCAGGCAGCAGGGTTTTTCCCTCATCGAGGTCTCCATCGTCACGGCCATCGTGTTGCTGATCGCGGTCATCAGTATTCCGGCGATTGGCGGGTACGTCATGGAGAACAAGGTGCCCAAGGTCGGTCAGGAACTGGTGCGATTTGTCATGCATACGCGTGTTAATGCGGGTACCGCCGGCGATCCGCCCTATGTCGCCATCGGGACCGCCAATCTGGCGTCCATGGTGGCCGATTCGACCGTACTCACCCGTGCCGGCGACGGTTCCGTCCTGCATGGCCTGGGAGGTGGAGGCACAGTGGAAGTCGAACCGACCGATGCCGGCGCGGGCTTTCTGCTGCGTCTGTTGCGTGTGAACCATGCCGCTTGCCCGTCGATCGCATCCGTCCTGCAGCGGGTGGCCGACCGGATCACGGTCAGCGCGGATGGGGGGGCGGCCCGCACGGTCAAGGACGAGACCACCCCCTATAGTGCGCTGTCGGCCGAGGGCGTCTGCGCCAGGGGCGATACCAATCAGTTCGTGTTTCATGTGCGCTGATCTTCGGTCTGACCGGTACCCATGGCGCCGCAGGCTCGTGGACCAGCAGGGATCTCTCCTGGTCGAATTCATGATCGTGGCGATCCTCAGCCTGGCGCTGGCGGTCTGGGCGGGCCAGGAATGGGCGCGGCGGGCGCGTGCGTTGCAGGCGCGGGCCCTGGCGGCGTGGATGGAGCCCGCTCGTCAGACAGCCGAGGCATTCCTTCGACAGCAGGCTGACGCGCTGATGCGGGCGGACACGCCGACGGCGCTGGCGGCGCAAGGTGTTGCCGACTGGTCGGCACCCACGTGGGCGGAGCTGCGGGCGACGGGTCTGTTGCCACCGGGCTGGGAGGAAAACGGCCCTCTAGGTCAGACACTCGATCTGCGCATCGTGCGGGATGGCTCATGCCCCCAGACGCCCTGTCGGCTGCAGGCCCTGATCGCCAGCCGCACGGGCCTGCTGCATCGTCAGGGCGGGGTGGACGAGGAACTGGTGGCTGAGTGGCTGCAAGCCTCCGGTGGGCGCGGCCTGGTTGTCTGGCCGCGTCAACCCGGTCTGCTGCGCGGAGCGGGGCTTGCCGTTGCCCCCGATTCAGCCTGGGGATGGGGGGCCGGCACAGTTGCGTTGGCGGTCTGGCTACCCATCGGGACCGATCCGGCATTGCCGCCCGGCGGCTCGACGGATGACCCGGACCATCTGCGGGTGCGCGATCCCCGCGACCCGGACTTTCAGGGGGATGCTTCCGTGGCAGGGGCGGTGCGCAGCGGAACCTGGCTGCAGGCACGCGACGGACTGGTACTGGACAAGGGATGGAGGGGAAACGCCGCCTGCTCGACCGATAGGGCGCTGGGTCGTGATGAGCGCTACCCGGGGCTGTTGATCTGCCTGGGCGGTACGTGGCAGCAACTGGCCCGGCCGGCGGGCGGTGGATACATGTACAACAGTCGCAAGGGCTGTGCCAGTGCGACAGGGGTCACGACGGCGAATCCCCTGACCGGCAGCTGCTCCTGCGCGGCGGGGTACAGCGATGTGCAGGTGGCTGAAAGCGGTTCCCTGACCGCGCTCGAAGGCTTGAGCCGGGGATACCTGTGCCTGCCCAATCGCTGAAACCGCGCTTTTACTTCCCGTTCCAGGCCGCGATCACGGTGCGTTCGGCGTCGGTCATCTGCGTCAGGTTGGCCAGCGGCATGTACTTGTTGCCGACCACTTCCTTGATCTTCGCGGCATGCTGGATGATTTCCGCCTTGGTGTCCAGCATGATGCCGGCCGGGGCGGCGGCAAAGCCCGCCTGCGTCGGCTTGGCGGAATGGCACTCGACGCAGCGCGAGGCCACGATGCCGTGGACCTGGCCGACCGTCACGGCCGATGACGCACCGCTCGCTTGGCCGGCGGCCTGGGACGCGCCCGGCGCCGGGGCCGCGATCCAGCCGATCAGGGCCAGCATGACGATGCCGGCAGCGGGGTAGCGCAGGTCGTTCTTGCCCGTGTGGCGCAGCACGAAGTACTGGCGGATCACCGCGCCGGCGAAGATGAACAGCACCATGATCAGCCACGCATGCGGGTTCGAATACGTGAACGAATAGTGGTTGCTGAGCATCAGGAAAATCACCGGCAGCGTGAAATAGGTGTTGTGCACCGACCGCTGCTTGCCCCAGGCGCCATCCAGAGGGTTGGGTTTTTTGCCGGCTTTCAGGGCGTTGACCATGCGCCGCTGGCCCGGGATGATCCAGAAGAACACGTTGGCCGACATGCAGGTGGCCATCAGGGCGCCCGTGATCAGGAATGCCGCGCGGCCCGGGAAGATCTGGCTGGTCAGCCAGGCGGTGATGATCATCATCACGCCGACGGCGGCGCTCAGCCAGCCGTCGTGATTGACGGTGGGGCTGATGATGCGGCACAGGCGCGAATACACGTTGTAGCCCACCACCAGGAACAGCACGGCCAGCGTGCCGGCTTCCACGCCGCCCATCTGGCGTGCCCATTCCCAGGGGCTGGCGGGGTTGACCAGGTAGATGTCGGCCTTCAGCAGGTACAGCAGCATGAACAGGCCAAAACCTGACAGCCAGGTGGTGTAGGCCTTCCAGAATGACCAGTGCAGGTCGTCGGGCAGCTCGGCCGGATTGGTCAGGTATTTTTGGTTGTGGTAGAAGCCGCCGCCGTGCACGGCCCACATTTCACCGTGGACGCCCAGCTTCTTGCTGAGTTCGCCCTTAGGGGCGTGCAGGCTCAGGTCCAGCATGACGAAATAGATCGATTCGCCGATCCAGGCGATGGCGGCGATCACGTGCAGCCAGCGCAGCAGCAGATTGCCGTATTCCAGGAAAAAGCCTTCCATGGCGAGGTCTCCTCTTCTTGTATTCGATGGGGGTGGGACGTATCTTCTTGATCAGCTGCCGCGGTACGTGGACCAGGTCCACGGCGTGACCACGAGGGGAACGTGATAGTTCTGTTCCGGGTGGGCGATGCCGAAGCGCAGGACGACGATGTCGACGAAGCGTGGTTCGGGCAGGCTGATGCCCTTGCGGGCGAAGTAGTCTCCGGCATGGAAGACCAGCTCGTAGGTGCCCTTGGTCAGCGCGTCGCCGCTGAGCAGGGGCGCGTCACAGCGGCCGTCTTGGTTGGTGACCGTCTGTGTGAGCAGGGTGCGGGTTTCGCCGTCCAGGCGATAGAGTTCCAGGGCGACGCCCTGAGCCGGCACACCGTGAACGGTGTCCAGGACATGGGTGGAAAGTTTTCCCATGAGATTGAATCCCCGGTCAGTATCCCGCCAGTATGGCCCCCGGTCTGGCCGTCCCGGTGCGTGGCACCGGTTCGCGAGGCGACCGCATGGGAGCGGATGGCCTCGGGGCAGGATGGTTTGCGTCGGGTTTGGGTGGTATGCGAAAGCGTACAACCCCAAGGGCCCGACAGATCGTCAACAATTTGTGTTGACGATTCTGGCGTGATCCCCAATAATTGTCAACAATTTTTGTTGATCATTGCAGCCGATTCTGAATCGTTCGTACCGATGCTCAAGTTGAAACCCTCAAGAGGCGTCTCGCCGGATCTGCGCGCTCCCCGGGCGTCGTCTCTGCGTAATCCGAAACGCGCCGACAGCCCGTCTGATGTGGACCGTGTCTATAACGAGATCTTCGATGCCGCCATGGACCGCCGTCTGCTGCCTGGGGCCAAGCTGACCGAGGCCACCCTGTGTTCGATCTTTGACTGCTCGCGCAGCACCGTGCGGGCCGCCCTGGCGCGGCTGGCCTACGACAAGATCGTGCTGATCGAGCCGAACCGTGGTGCGCGTGTCTGGCAGGCTACCCCGAAGGAAGTGCGCGACGTGTTCGCCATGCGCCGCGCCCTGGAAAACATCACGATCGACCAGCTGGTGGTGCTTGACGACCTGGAATCACGCCTGGCGCCGCTGGATGACATGGTGGACCGGGAACGGCGCGCGTACGAACAGGGCGACCGCATCAGCTGGATTCGTCTGTCCAACGCCTTTCACGTCGAACTGGCGCGGCTGCTGGATAACCAGGTGCTGACCGACATGCTGTCGGGTCTGTGCGCCCGCACCACGCTCATCATCGCCCTGGGCGGCAGCCCCGAAGGCAGCGCCTGCTCATATGTCGAGCATCAGGACATTCTGGCCCACATCCGGCGACGCGACGCCCGAGAGGCGAAGTCAGCCATGAACCATCATTTACAGGACTGCGAACAACGGATGGAGGCGCCCGGCGACGGCGTGCCCGATCCTTGGTCAGCCTTCAGCGTGCGGCGCTGACGTTCATTCTTCAGGAGACCCTTCATGACCGATCCGCATTACCCCCGTGACCTTGCCGGCTATGGTCGCACCCCGCCGCAGGCAAACTGGCCCGGCCAGGCCCGCGTGGCCGTCCAGTTCGTCGTCAACTACGAGGAAGGCGGCGAAAACTGCGTGCTGCACGGCGACTCCGGGTCTGAACAGTTCCTGTCGGAAATCATCGGCGCGGCCGCCTATCCCGACCGTCACCTGTCGATGGAATCCATCTACGAATACGGCTCGCGGGCCGGGGTCTGGCGCATCCTGCGCGAGTTCGAGCGCCGGGGCCTGCCGCTGACCGTGTTCGGCGTGGGCATGGCGCTGGAGCGCAACCCCGAGGTCGCGCGCGCCTTCGTCGAACTGGGCCATGAGGTCGCCTGCCACGGCTACCGCTGGATCCATTATCAGAACGCATCCGAATCGGTGGAACGCGAACATTTTCAGCGCTGTGTCGAGATTGTGACGCGGCTGCTGGGCCGCCACCCCGACGGCTGGTATACCGGGCGCGACAGCCCCAACACGCTGCGCATCGTCGCCGAGGAAGGCAAATTCCTGTATGACGCCGATTACTACGGCGACGATCTGCCGTTCTGGACCGAGGTGGACCTGGGCGGCGGGAAAAAACATCCGCAGCTGATCGTGCCCTACACGCTGGACACCAACGACATGCGCTTTGGCTCACCGCAGGGCTTCAACACCGGCGACCATTTCTTCCATTATCTGCGCGACGCCTTTGACGTGCTGTACGCGGAAGGTGAAACCGCGCCCAAGATGATGTCCGTGGGCCTGCACTGTCGCCTGATCGGCCGCCCGGGCCGCTTTGCCGGTCTGCAGCGCTTCCTGGATCACATCCAGAAGCACGACCGCGTCTGGGTTGCCACCCGGGCCGATATTGCGCGCCACTGGGTGAAGGAACATCCCTTCAAGGCGGCTTGATCCGCCGCGTTTTTTCTGAATTTTTGGAGCGTAACACCATGGTTTCCCCCAATTTGCCCGTCGGCACCGTGATCGACGCCCCTGCCGTCGATCTGCCTCCGTTTGCCACCCGCCACACGAACCTGGCCAGCGATAAGCTGGGGGCCCGGGTCCTGTCCTGCACGGATGAATTTTTCGCCGGCGCGCAGCGCATGCTGCAGGATTCGGAACCCGTCTTCATCGTCGGTAAATTCGACGATCACGGGAAATGGATGGATGGCTGGGAAACCCGGCGCCGCCGCAATGGCGGCAACGACACCGCCATCGTCAAGCTGGGTCTGCCCGGCACGATCAAGGGCCTGGACATCAACACCAGCCACTTCACCGGCAATTTTCCCCCGGCAGCCTCTGTGCAGGTCGCCCGTTGCGACGGCGAGCCCGACGATGGGACCGAATGGGTCGAGATCGTTCCGGCAAAATCCCTGCAGGGAAATTCCCATCATTTCGTCGAAATCGCGGATGATCGCGTCTGGACGCACCTGCGTCTGAATATCTTCCCCGACGGCGGCGTGGCGCGCTTGCGCGTGTATGGCCAGCCGGCCTGCGACTGGGACAAGAAGGATCCGGACGCGCTGTATGAAGTCTCGGCGCTGGCCAACGGCGGTCGCATCGTGGCCTACAACGATTCCCACTTCGGTTCGCCCATGCCGCTGCTCACGCCGGGCCGCGGGGTCGACATGGGTGACGGCTGGGAAACGCGCCGCCGCCGCGAACCCGGCAATGATTGGGTCATCATCGAACTGGGTCATCCGGTCGTGGTTGAAAAGATCGAGATCGACACCGCTCACTTCAAGGGTAATTACCCGGATCGTGTATCGGTGCAGGGGGCGCTGGTCCATGAATCCACGGATCAGTCGCTGGTGACGCAGGCCATGTTCTGGCCTGTGGTCCTGGGCGAGCAGAAGACCGAGATGGACAAGCAGCACTTCTACGAAGGTGCCGTCCTGCCACCGGTCGGCCCGGTCTCGCACGTTCGGGTCAACATGTTCCCCGACGGCGGTATCAGCCGCGTGCGCATCTGGGGGCGTCTGGCCCGCTGATCGGCATGGGCGTCCGCGGGCGCCCGGCATCCAGGAGACCACCGATGAATACGACCGTATCCACCGATTCCTTCCTGTCCGCCCGCCTGAATGCCTGGGTGGACGATCATTTCGACGATCAGGTGGCGTTGTTGCGCCAACTGGTGGCCGTGCCCACGGATACGCCACCGGGAAACAACGCGCCACATGCCGAAGTCGTCGCGGGGATCCTGGAGGGCTGGGGCTGGCAGGTGGAACGCCACGCGGTGCCCGATGATGAAATCCGGGCCTACGGGATGCAAAGCATCACCAACCTGATCGTGCGCCGCCGGTACGCGCCAGGCGGGCCGGTGATCGCCCTGAACGCGCATGGCGACGTGGTGCCGCCTGGCGAGGGCTGGACTCATGATCCCTATGGTGGCGAAGTCATCGATGGCCGCCTGTACGGCCGCGCGTCGGCCGTGTCCAAAAGCGATTTCACGACCTATCTGCATGCCGTGCGGGCGCTGGAGGCCAGCGGCGCCGCGTTGAAGGGCGCCGTGGAACTGCATTTCACCTACGACGAGGAGTTCGGCGGCCTGAAGGGGCCGGGCTGGCTGCTGGAACATGGCCTGACGCGGCCGGATTACGTCCTGTGCGCCAGTTTCAGCCACGCCGTGGTGACGGCGCATAACGGCTGCCTGCAGTTCGAGGTCACCGTCGAGGGCAAGGCCACGCATGGCTCGGCGCCCAAGACAGGGCACGATGCCCTGCGGGCGGCCAGCCGTATCCTGGACGAGGTCTATCGTCAGGCGGCGGCGCTGGACGAGATTCATTCCGCGATCGACGGCATCACGAATCCCACCATGATCGTGGGCCGGATCGAAGGCGGCACCAACACGAACGTCGTGCCAGGTCGGGTGGTCCTGAAGATGGACCGCCGGCTGATTCCGGAAGAAAATCCGGAGCAGGTCGAGGCGCAGGTTCGGGGCTTCATCCAGTCGGCGGTCGTGGGCCTGCCAGGCATCACGGTGACGATTCGTCGCCTGCTCCTGGCCCGCGCTCTGCGGCCGCTGTCCGGTCACGAAAAGCTCGTGGCCAGCCTGCAGCGGCATGCCTTGGCCGTGTTCGACGAGGCCATTCTGGCGGTCGGCACGCCGCTGTATGCCGATGCCCGCCTGTATGCCGAGCAGGGGATTCCAACCGTCATGTACGGCGCTGGTCCGCGCACCGTCCTGGAATCCCGGGCGAAGCAGGCCGACGAGCACATCGAACTCGGCGATCTGCGAGGCGCGACCCAGGTCGTGGCCGGCATGCTGGCGGATTTCCTCGCAGGCCCTGTGCTGTAATGACGGATTGCCTGGAGCCGTGACCATGAATGAAGTTGCCGCGCTGGAAAAGCGCATCGTCGAACTGGAGCTGAAGTCCGTCTATGCCGATGATCTGCTGGATCGCCTGAACCAGACGGTGTTTCGCCAGCAACAGCAGATCGAGGTCCTGGCGCGGGAACTGGCCGGCCTGCGCCAGCAGCAGTCGCCGGACGGCGGCTCGGGCGCCCGCAATCCACAGGACGAGCGTCCGCCGCATTATTGATTGAGCGTCGAGCGCATTTGCCCGCCAGGTCTGACATGGCGCAAACCGGTGTTGTGCCCCCTGTGTTGAAATAGTCTTGCTGTGCATTCACTGAATCCATTCACGGGGGGTATATGAAACTCAATGTCGGAACGATCGATCGCGTCCTGCGCCTGATTCTTGGGCTGGTGCTCATCGTATTGGCTGCCAATGGCACCATCGGATGGTGGGGATGGCTGGGGCTGGTTGCGATTGCCACGGCGCTGTTCCGCTTCTGCCCGTTGTATGCCGTGCTGGGCATCAACACCTGCCCGCTGAAGTCCCGTCAGTAGACGTTGGCCGCACGGGATCCCGGCCTGCTCGCCGGGCTCCGCAATGGCCCGGTGGCGTAGAATTTTCGTGTCACGCCGGATTCCCGGGGTCATCAGCATGAGTCAAGCAATGAGCAGTCAGTCGTCAGAATACGTTCCACCCAAGGTCTGGGCCTGGGAAAAGCCCAGCGGTGGGCGGTTTGCCAACGTCAATCGTCCGGTGTCGGGGGCGACGCACGAGCAGGTGCTGCCCGTGGGCGATCATCCCCTGCAGCTGTATTCCCAGGGCACGCCCAACGGTATCAAGGTCACCGTGATGCTCGAGGAACTGCTCGCGGCCGGCCATACCGGCGCCGAATACGACGCCTGGCTGATCCGCATCGGCGAGGGCGACCAGTTTGGCAGCGGCTTCGTGGCGCTCAATCCGAATTCCAAGATTCCGGTGCTGGTCGATCGCAGCGGCCCTGCGCCTGTCAACGTCTTCGAATCCGGCGCGATCCTGCTGTATCTGGCGGAAAAATTCCGCGCCTTCCTGCCAACCGAGCCAGCCGCGCGGGTGGAATGCCTGTCGTGGCTGTTCTGGCAGGTGGGCAGCGCGCCGTATGTCGGTGGCGGGTTCGGGCATTTCTATGTCTATGCACCGACCAAGATCGAATACGCGATCAACCGGTTTGCCATGGAAACCAAGCGTCAGCTCGATGTGCTGGACCAGCGTCTGGCACAGCATGAATTTATCGCGGGCGACGCCTATACCATTGCCGATATCGCCATCTGGCCCTGGTATGGCGGGCTGGTGCTGGGGCAGACATACGGGGCGGCCGAGTTCCTGTCGGCGCAGGACTACCGACATGTTGTGCGCTGGGCGGATCAGATCGCGGAACGCCCCGCTGTACGGCGGGGCAGGCTGGTCAATCGCACAGCCGAGGGGACTTTGCGCGAACGCCATGCCGCATCGGACTTCAACGGATTGGTGTAGGACAGTCGTATCAATCCCTGTTGTTGCAATTGAACGGGGGCCCGGTTAGTCTTGTCGCGTCCCGCCATCCGGAGTCCCTCTCGCCATGCAATTCACCACCATCGGCGCCGCTATCGTCGATATTGTCGTCTCCCGTGTCCGACCCATGAGCGGAGCCAAGCAGGATGTCGAGCACATTGGCCTGTATGCCGGCGGTGGCGCCGTGAATGCGGCGCTGAATGTCGCGGCGCGCGGTGCGCGCACGAGCGTGTACGCCTGTGTGGGGCGGGATCTGGAGGGCGGCCTGCTGCGCGATCTACTGCAGCGACACGGGATCCGGGCCGCCATGCCGGACCATGTCCTGCCGACCGGCAAGGCGGTCGTCATGGTGGACGATTCGGGTGCCGCGCGGGCCTATGCGCAGCGGGGCGCGAGCGCCTGGGTCGGAGAGCACGGCTTCCCCGATCTGCGGCAAGCGGATGTCGTCTACGTGACCGGGCTGTCGCTGGAGTCCCAATCCTGGCTGCAGGCCGCGCTGGCGGACCTGTCGGCGCCTTGGCCATTCCGCCTGGTCGTCACGCCGGGAGCGCGGCAGCTGTCCGATCCCGCAGCCCTGCATGGCCTGTGGGATCAGGCCGACCTGCTGTGTGTCAACGCGCGCGAGGCGGCGAAACTGTGCGGCGACGAATCCCTGAACACCGACGCGCCGTCGCCCGAAGTGGCACGAAGCCTGGCCCAGCGGCTGATCCACCGGCCCGGGCAGGCCGTCCTGGTGACGCTGGGATCTGGCGGAGCCTTGTTTTACGACGGCGCCGACGGGCATTTTCACCCGGCTCGAATGGTGCCGGCAGTGTCCACCATCGGCGCGGGCGATGCCTTTGCTTCGGCCTTCGTGCATGCCTGGGCCGATGGCGCCGCGCCGCAGGCCGCGCTGGCGGCGGCCACCGACAGCGCGGCCCGGATCATCCAGGTGATCCCCGCCAATCAGGCCGGGCCGTTACGCGCGTGATTCGGGCTTTGATGGGCCTGGTGCGTATGGCCATGATCAGGCATTCGAGCCCAGGACATTGAGCGGGATCTTCAGATAAGAGACGCCGTTGGCCTCTGGGCGCGGCAGTTGCCCGGCGCGGATGTTGACCTGCAGCGCGGGCAGGATCAGCGTGGGCGCAGCCAGGGTGGCGTCCCGCGTCTGGCGCAGCGCAACGAATTCGTGTTCCGTGACGCCGTCGCGCACATGGATGTTGCGGAATTTTTGCTCGGCTACGCTGCTTTCCCAGGCGACGGGGCGCGAGTCCGGTGGGTAGTCGTGGCAGACGAACAGACGGGTCGCATCCGGCAGCGCCAGGATCCGCTGGATCGACCGATACAGGATCCGGGCATCGCCCCCCGGGAAATCGGTGCGGGCCGTGCCCAGGTCGGGCATGAACAGGGTATCGCCGGTGAATACGGCGTCCTCCACCCGATAGGCCATGTCGGCGGGCGTATGGCCTGGCACGAGCATCGCCGTAGCTGTCAGGGATCCGATCAGAAACGTTTCACCATCGGTGAACAGGTGGTCGAACTGGCTGCCGTCGGCCAGGAATTCCGCCCCCAGGTTGTAGAGTTTTTTGAATACGTCCTGCACTTGGCGGATGTGCTCGCCGATCGCGATTCTGCCCCCCGCATGCTGGCGGATGTGGGCTGCTGCTGACAGATGGTCGGCGTGGGCATGGGTTTCCAGGATCCATTGCACGGTCAGTTGCCGGTCGTGAATGTACGTCAGGATGCGGTCGGCGGCCGTGGTTCGGGTGCGCCCGGAGCTGGCGTCGTAGTCCAGCACGGGGTCGATGACCGCGGCCATCCCGCTGGCCGGATCGGACAGCGCGTAGCTGACTGTACCGGTGGCGGTGTCGTGGAACGGCTGGATCCGAATGGACATGGCGGCTCTCTCCGTCTAGGGCCCGGGCACCCGGTTCGGATTTCCAGCCTCAGTACGCCAAATATAATGTATCGATCGACCTTTTGTAATATGTTCCACCGGTAGCGGGCCGGCGGAATGAGGCGTGATCCTGGGGTCAGCGCACCTTGGGAAGCATCCTTTGCAGGGTGTTGTCGCCCACGATGTAATGGTGATACAACGCCGCCAGTGCGTGCAGGCCGATCAGGTAGTAGCCCAGATTGCCGATGGTTTCGTGGATTTCCTTCAGGTCGTGACCCCAGGCCTTGTCGGGGCCCATCAGGGCGGGCCATTCGTAGCCGAAAAACGGCACGACTTTGCCCTGGGCACTGAGCGTGATCCAGCCCAGCACGGGGGTCAGGATCAGGAACAGGTACAGTGCCCAGTGCATGGCGCGGGCAGCCGTATGCTGCCAGGCCGGCGGCTGGGGCGTGATGGGCGGGATACCGAACGTCCTGCGCACCGCCAGCCTGAAAAAGAACAGGCAGAACACGGTCAACCCCAGCGTCTCGTGCCACATCTGGATACCGTCGCGCAGTGCGCTGCCCTTGGGGGCGAGGTCGCGCAGTTCGATCAGCGCATAGACGGCGATCAGCAGCGCCAGCGTCAGCCAATGCAGGGAGATCGACAGGCGGTTGTAATGATTTTGAGGGGATTGCATGGTCGGGAGTTTCCTTGGCAGCGGACCGGATCATAGTAGGCTTGCCGGGATGAACGCCGGATGAACATGGCGAAGGTCTGTTGAAAAGCGGGGCATATTATGCCCCGTACTCGGAAATGTCAGCGGTCGTCCTGGGAGTTCTTGCCGCCGGCCGGCTTCTTTAAAGTTTTCCCAACTCCAATCCTATGGCCTGTCCAGACCCGTCCATGCAGTCAGTCGATCAAAGTCCATGGTGCCGGTGACTTTTTGTGCTTGGCCGTCCGGGGAGATCAAGAGAGTCATGGGCGTTTCTCCGTGCCAACGCCGGTCGATTGCGTAACGCTCGGCAACATCGAAACCATCCGAGCTGAGCCGTTGATCACTCTCGGCAAGGCCTGCTTTTTCAAGTACGGCCTGCACCGCGGACGGATCGGCTTGTTCAACTTCAATGAAGGTGACTCTGGCATCCGGATGATCACGGATGAACCGGCTCCACGCCGGAAGCTCCTGCCGGCATGGGCTGCAGCTCATGCCCCAGAAATGGACAACCCAGGGTGCGGAAGCGTGCTGGCCACGCAAGGTGGCCCAGTCTCCCGCCTCGTACCACTGCAAGCCGGCTGCGCCGGCAAGTCGGCACACGGCCAGGCCGGCGACAACCAGCAGCATTCGATTGAGTTTCATGATCATTCCTTCAAATCGATCAGTTGATAGCCATGTTGGCTGCTGAGCCATGACAGGTATGCATGATCTTGATAGCCAAGCAGCAGTGGATGATCCGAACCGCCCGTCGAGCTGCTGATTACCTTCGGTGCACTCCAATCACGACCATCGTTGCCTGATTGCTGGAGCATCACGTGTGAAGCTTGCCCGTCAAATGCCTTCCACACCCGCCATACCTGCTGCCCTTGCACAAGTACGTACGGATGCGACGAGGCATCGTCGACGCCACCCAAGCGCTGCGGCTCACTGAACGCCTGCTCGCCATGGCCCAGTCTGGCATAAAACAGCCCTTGGCGAGCTTGGCCTTGGGTGTACCAGACCATGTGTGTCGTCCCGTCGTTGGAAACTGAAACGGACGGTCCGTGATGTGGGCAGGCGTTTGTTTTCCAATTGTCGGTGGCAACCCGAAGCGGAGCGCGAGGCGACCCGGAAGGCGAAAATTGCAGCAGCGCGTGATCGCGCACCTGTTCCGGAAAAATCGTCCGGAATGCAGCGACAGGTTCCCCACTGCTTGAATTTGTCACGCCGATGCGGCAGCACTCGCAGCTGACCTCTGCCGCAATCGCAGACGGTGAGAATGTCCGGCCACCGTCCATTGACCAGGCGTACGCAAGCGAGGCCCCCGGTCGCTTTTGAGGCCCGCTCAGGCGCTTGTCCTGCCAAAGCATCAGTATTCTGCCTGCCGGTGTCATGCTCAACACCGGAAGCCGTTGACTCACGCTTTCGGGCTCGAAGACCCTTGGCGTGTCAAAATGCGTGCCCCCATCGACAGAGCTGGCGAGCCAGATTTCCGCATTCCAGTTCTGATCCTTGAACGTGTCATAGGCAATCAGCACGCTGCCTTTGGCGTTAGCGGCCAGTTGCGGTCGGGCATCACCGCCACCGTCGAACCCTTCTCTGGCGTCACCGATCATCAAGGGCAGCGTCCAGCTTTGGCCTTTATCCTTGGAGCGGGCGAAATAGACCTTCTTGTCTTGGGTCCAGGCCAACAATAGTGTGCCGTCCGGCGAGAATGCTCCCGATGCTCTATCGGCACACCCTAATGGCTGCGACGATTTGCAGGGTTGCGCTGCCTTGCGCGGCTGCATATGCATTCCGGACATGGACTGGGCCATACTTTGAGGAACTGGAAGCAGTAGCGCCGATACCACCGAAAACCCAATAGCAACGCTGATGCGGCGGCGGATTTTTGCGATCAACATGATGTCCTCTATCTGGATGTCTGAACTCAGAACGACGCTTGAATGCCGACATAGGCCATGCGAGGCGGGGCCAACGTCTGTGTATACGGCTGGTTATAGGTCCATGTGCTGTCGGTGTAGGTACGGTCGAACACGTTATTGACCGCCAGCGTCAAATCGACGGCAGGCGTGAGGTGATAACGCAGATTGACATCGAAGACGGTATTCGAGCCTTGAGAGTACGTGCCCAAAGTGCTCGAGCTGTAGTAGTTCATCCGGCCGATGTAACGCCCTTGAGCAGCCACCTGGAGCTTTTCGGTCAGACTCCAGCTGACACCGAAATTGCCTGTCCACTTTGGGATGCCCGCAATTTGCACATCGACGGGGGTGTTCGTGGTTGTGCTGGTGAGCACCGCATCGGTGTAGGTCAAGGACCCGTTGATGCGGAGCTGTGGCGACACTTGATAGGATCCGATCAATTCCATCCCCTGGGATCTTTGATCGCCGGCATTGCTGTAGAAACTGCAATTGGTGTTCGAAGAACCCGCCAGGAAATGAGCACATAAGGCCCGCTGATATTCCGATGGCGCATCCGCAATAGAGCCGGAGGTCGACAGGATCGCGTTGTGGATCGAATAGTAAAAATAGGTGGCGCTCAGCTGCAGATCGCCGTGTTTATAGTCCAGGCCGATTTCGCGTGCCAGCATGTCCTGAGGAACAAGCGATGGATTTGCAATGGACGGCGTCGAACTGGGGCTGCCATAGGATCGCAAGGTATTGTTCAGACCCGGGCCACGAAATGTCCGATTGATCGATGCGCGCAACGACAGGTCATCGCTGGCGAAATAGCGCATCGAAACGCTTGGGTCTAGCCGCGTCTTTGTGGTGCCACCCGTTAATTCCGGGTTGTCACCTTGGGTGGAGGAAATATCGCTGGAGAAGCGGTCCCCCCGGGCGGCCAACGTGATCAAGAGCGAGTCCACCGGTGCAATCCGCGTCTGCACGAAGACCCCGCTGTACGTCTGTGTTCCATTGCCTTCGACTGTCGAGGCCAATGTGCCGGTCGGTGTACCGAACACGGTGGGTGCGTTGTAGATCCATTCGCTATCGGAAGCACCGAGACGGCGGTAATCGACGCCCAGCTGGATGTCCTGCCAGATGTTGCCGATCTCCCTTGAATAAATCGTCGAAAAACCGGTTTCGTTGTAGCTCTGATCGCCGTACTGAGAGTAGTACTGATCCACGCGGTCATTCGCCTGCGCCGTCGGGAGTTCCTGCATCGAGGGCGGCATGGACAAGCACTTGCCAGTCGGTTTCCAATAGCAACTCGCGCCGTTGTACTTGTCAAACGCCACCCGCTGTCCCCAGGCGGATGCGGTCACTGAACTCTTTTTGTCCAGCGTCTTGGTGAGGCTGGCCGCAAAATCCGGGGTGGTCTGCTTGGCGCGGCCATACTCGTAGCCAGTTTTCTCATCGTTGATGTGATAGCCCAGACGCACATATCCCTGCAGATCGGATGCAGGGTTGAACCTGGCGCTCAACTGGACATTGGTTTCGCGTGTCCACACTGAATCCCGGCCTGGAAAACGCCAGCGATATGCGGCAGGCGTCAAGGGGTAGCCACGAACATCGGTCCGATTGACCGACAGATTCAGTCCCAGGCCATCGTTGACCTTGATGTTCTGGCTAAACGCCACATCCTTGGTCCCAAAGCTGCCGTAATGGGTTGAGAAGGCAGTCTGGTTGTCTGTCAGCTGACGGCTGATGATATTGACCACCCCACCAACAGCCATATTGCCCCATACGACGGAACCTCCGCGCACCACCTCCACGTGATCGATATTGGCCAGCGGCACCTTGTACCACTGCACGGTGCCATAAAACGGATCCATGATCGGTATGCCATCGAGCAGCACGAGTACGGAGACATTCCCGAGACCGCGCATGCCCAATGATTGCCCAGTGGGATCCTTGGATGTTGCTGGGACGCTGCTCAGATTGAATCCCGCCACATTGCGCAGCAATTGGTCAAGGGATTGGGCGGGGCTCTCGTCGATCTGCTGCCGCGTAATGATCGTTGTGCTCTGTGGAATCTCCTCCAGGGTGGCAGCATCCCGACTGGCACTGACCACAATCGGTGCAAGCTCGGCGGGAGCATTCGCCGCACTGTCAGCGAATGCCATTTGGGCAGGAAAGATCAGCGCCACGAGCGTGGCAAGTGCAAGTCTCGTCATTTCAAATTCTCAAGTCGTTCAGATTCGTGTTGTACGAACGTGTGCTGTCGCCGCGATGTAGGCGTCAGCATGTCAACCGGATAGGCTTACGAATGAGAAAAAACGGGAGGTGCTCTAGGTCGGCCCGCAGGAAAGGCGCCGATCGGCGTGAAACACCGCGCCGGCAACAGCACCAAGGCCAGGATGAAAAGCCACAAGACGGGTGGCGACCCCGCAGACACGGACGGCAAGACGGCGTCGTGCTGTAGTAAATGACAATAGCCGCAGTCATCAAGGAGATGAGAGTCCGCGCCGTGATCGGTGTCGTGAGCATTGCTCACTGAGACGGTGATAGCGGCAGACGAATGCCCAAACTGTGCCACCGTGCAAAGTGGCAAGGTCATGCTGCGCGTCGCATGCATGAAGTGACTGACCGTTGGCGCACAGACGAGCAGCAGCATGGCGATGATGCCAAGCCACGCCGAAACGCGTTTTCCGCAGACCGAAATCACCATGAATTCACGCCGATGAAGCCCCAGTTTTTGCTTCAGCCCAATTCTGTCCATGGGCTTTTCGCTAAGGTCGCCGAATTAAACCATGTTTCAAGAGCGGTCGCATTGACGTGAAATAAGGTACAGATAAATAAAAAAACGATGTGGCAACGATTGTGCCAATCGAAATATTTCTTTATTTTTAAGGGGATATGGTGCCGGCTAGAGGAGTCGAACCCCCGACCTTCTCATTACGAATGAGCTGCTCTACCAACTGAGCTAAGCCGGCCATGGCAGGTTCTGATAACCTGCCACTTCAGGTGAAGGGCGACCTCCACCAAAGCCAGGCATTGTACATGAATTTTCTGGAACCTACACAGGAACAGGGGCGATGAACCACGCCTCGTCTTACGGGTTGCCGTTGTCCGGCTTCTCGGTGGCGCTGTCCAATGCATCATCCTGGCGGCGGGCATTCTGGATCATGGCGACCGCGTCGGGGAACAGATCCCAGCAGGACATGAACAGGGCGGCGAACAGCGGGCCGATCACGAAGCCATTCAGGCCGAAGACCGACAGGCCGCCAAGCGTCGAGATCAGCACGACGTAGTCGGGCAGTTTGGTGTCCTTGCCCACCAGGATCGGCCGCAGCAGATTGTCGATCAAGCCGATCACCAGAACCCCGAACAGGGTCAGGGTAATGCCCTGCCACCACGCGCCAGTGACCAGAAAATACACCGCGACCGGCGCCCAGATCAGCGAGGCGCCGATGGCCGGCAGCAGGGACAGAAAAGCCATCAGCACGCCCCAGAACAGCGCGCCCTGGATTCCCAGGAAGGCGAACATCAGCCCGCCCAGCAGACCCTGGGTGGCCGCGATCATGATGTTGCCCTTCACCGTCGCCCGGACCACGGTTGCGAGCTTTTGGAAAAGCTTGTGCCGGTGCTCGTCCTGGAGCGGGATCAGGCGCTTGAGCGTGGGGATCATCTCGGTGCTGTCGCGCAGCAGGAAGAACAGCAGATACAGCATCACGCCCAGGCCGACGACGAACTGGAAGGTGTTCTGGCCGATGCTGACGGCTTGTTTGGCCAGGAACTGGCTGCCCTGCAGGGCGCCGGTCGACAGCTTTTCGCGGATGCTCAGCAGATCGCCCACTCCGAACGAATTCAGCCAGCCATGCACCCATGGCGGCAGGGCGGCGACGATCTGCTCGTAATATTGGCCGAGATTCAGCTGGCCGGTGTTGATGCGGGTGTACAGGCCTGCGACTTCGTTGGCGAGGGCCCCCGCGATGAACAGCAGGGGCAGGATCACGATCAGGGTGATGCACAGTAAGGTCAGGAATGCGGCCAGTCCGGGCCGCTGTCCCCCCAGAAGACGCAGCAGACGCCGATGCAGGGGGCTGAAGATCAGGGCCAGCACGCTGCCCCAGAAAATCGCGGCGTAGAACGGCAGCAGGATGCTCAGGAACGCGAACGAGACGGCGGTCAGCAGGAGCAGGAAGCTGCGAAAGTGTAGGGTCGTCGTATTCATGCGGGTATCGTATGGAGCGTCAGTGCCGTCGGGCGTTGCGGATCTGGTAGGCGATGGCGCCGATGATGATCACGGCCAGCGGCATGCCGGCGAGCAGGGCGGCGCGCGGTGACAGATCGAACCCCACCGTCAGGAGCCCCTGATAGAGGAGCTTGAAGAGGCTGAGCAGATAGTAGCTGATGGCGATGATGGACAGGCCTTCGACCGCTTTCTGGATCTTGATCTGGGTATCGGCGCGGGTGCTCAGGCTTTGCAGGATCTGGCTGTTCTGTTCTTCCATGTCCACCTGCACGCGAGCCTGAAGCAGGTTTCCCAGATCCGCCACTGCACTACCCAGGCGAGTCAGGCGCTGGTCGGTGGATTCGCAGTAGCGCACCGTCGGTCGGAAACGCTGTTCGATGAAGGTGCCCAGTTTCTGGCAGTCGCCGGTGCGGCTTTCGTGCAGCTCGGCGATCCGTTCGAAGACCAGCTGGGCGTAGGCCTCGGTGGCGCTGAAGCGCAGCCGGGTGCGGGCCTGGGTCTGCGTGACGCGGGCCGACAGGCGGGTGATGCGTTTGAGCAGCGCCCGGATGTCTTCCGCACCGGTATGCGCGTTGTCATCGGACAGGGCGACCAGTTCGGTTTCATACTGGCGCAGTTCGCCACTCAGGGACCGGGCCACCGGCAGCGTCAGCGATGCCATCAGTCTGTAGGTCTCGACCTCCAGCAGCCGGCGGACCATCCGGCCCAGGCGCCGTCCGTCGAACTGGCGGTTAAGCACCAGCATGCGGTTCAGACCGTTGCCGTTCAGTCGCAGGTCGCTCCAGACGGTAGCCTTGCCGTCGTCCAGATTGGAACCCAGCGGGTCGTGAAAGCCGTACTGCGCCAGGTCGCCACGCCAAGAGTCCTCGGATTCCACACAGATTTGATCGGCATTGATCAGCAGGCTGCTATGCGCCTCGGCGACCTCGGCCAGCACAGCTGGCAGGGCGGACCAGGGGCTTGCTTGGGTGCCGGGGGTCACCAGCGTCAGGGTCAGGAATTCCGTGTGCCGTTCCCACTTCAGGCGAGCATCGCCGATCGGGAATTCGCCCTGGGGCAGCGTGGGGTCGGCCAGTGCGACATGCCGGTCGCACAAAGTCCGGATGATGGATTGCGCCGCATCGTCTTCATCCAGAAAAGCCAAGTGAAAGACCTGCGCGGGTGCGTCGAAATACATCGACGGACGGGCGTGCAGCTCATTGTGCAGGGCATTGCGGCGCAGGTGCATGCGGGGGCGGCGGGGGATCGTGTCGAAGAAGGTTCAGTGTATCGAAAAACCATGAAAAAAACGCCGCAGCGTGAAGCTGCGGCGTTTGGCATGACCACGGCAAGGACTTATTTCTTCACTGCTGTGTGTTTCTTGGCGGCCGGATGGCGCGCTTTCTTCGCCTTGTGCACCTTGGCCTTGTGGGCCGGGGCGGGTTTCGCGCTCGCCTGGGCCGTGGTCTGGGCGGGGGTGCCTGCCGTGCTGGCGGCGAAGGCAGGCGAGGCCGTGGCGAGGCCGAAAGCGGCCACAGAGCAGGCCGCCAGATAGGCAATGCGGGAACGTGTCGTCATGACAAGAACTCCAGAGAATGTCGGGGCACACTTGCATCCCAACGAGTGGTTTGTGATCCACCTGATGCTCAGATCATGGCGGCGTGGAATGGTTCTCCATGGATACCAACATTTACGACGTTGACGGCTGACTGAACGCAGGGCCTGAAAGCGAGCGGTGCCAGGCCCATGGAAGCTGGCGCAGTGGCTGGCGTTTCGGGGACAGCGAGAGGGGTGGTTTTGTCGATGGCATCGATCCGTGGTGTCGCGCTGGGCAGGTCAGCCCGGCGCCTGCGAACCAGCGGGCGGGTAGACCACGGTGCCGTCGGGCCGGATGACTGCCCCATGCGTCAGGCTGGCCGCGTCGATGTGCCCGGGCCCCATGATGTGGAACACGGGGATGCCGCGCGCGATCAGATGATCGGCGACGATGCGCCGGTGACAGCGCCACCAGACAGCCTCGGAGCACATGACAGCGCAGCGTCGGGCCCGCGCCTGGGCGATCAGCGCTTCCAGCCCCTGGCGGAAATCGTCCGATAGCGCATAGTCGGCGTAATGGTGGAAGCTGTCGTTCTCCCAGAAACCGTTGACGCCCGGCGCCACGGTCTTGGACTTGCCGCGCAGCCCGCCCAGGGCGGCCATGTGTTCGTAGGCGATCCCGAATGCCGCCAATGCCTCTGGCAGCGTGTCCCGGTTGAACTGCGGATTGGTTCGCGAGCGTGGCACGGTGCGGATGTCCGCCAGCAGCTCGATGCCCGCCCCGGTCAGTAGTCCGGCGAAGGTGGCCAGATTGTGGGTGGAATGGCCAATGGTGTAGAGAGTGGGCAGGCTGGGCATGATCTTGACTACGTTCGCAGTGCTGGGATTCAGGAGTACGACACCATTCCAGCGTACGCTGACCGCAGGGGGAAGTGAAGGAGGTGGGACATGGACAATGTCGCAATCGTTTCACGACCCGCGGGACAGGAACAGGCCGATGCGGAACTGACTTGGGCGTCTTCGACCGATCCACACGAATGACACTTTTTACGCCTGGGCCAGCCCGGCGATGATCGGGCTGGCCCTGTGCATCGCTGCCAAGAGTTCGGGCACGCGCCGCGCCGAATCCCCATCACCCATTCCGGTGTGGCTTTGGGTGTTGTCGCTTATCATTGTGGCGTGGTCGACCTGGTATGTGGCCGTGCTGTGGCAACCGCCGGCCCCCTACGCGGAAACGCCGACCTATGTGCACGGGACGTTCTGGCAGCATCACTGAGGAAATGACTGGATGGACAAGCTTCGACTCGACAAATGGCTATGGGCCGCGCGTTTTTACAAGACCCGCAGTCTGGCTGCGCATGAAGTCGCGGCGGGGCGTGTTCAGATCAACGAGCAGCTCGTCGCCAAACCGGCGCGCGAAGTCGGTGTGGGTGACCGGATCCGGGTGCGCAAACCCGGTTTCGACATCGAGGTCGAGGTACGGGCGCTTAGCGGCGCGCGTGGCCCCGCGCCCCAGGCAGCCCTGTTGTATCAGGAAACGGCCGACAGCACGGCGGCGCGTGCGCGGGCTGCCGAGCAGCGCCGCCTGGCGCCGGAACCGGCGCTGGATCTGGCTGCCGGCCGGCCGACCAAGCGCGACCGGCGGCTGATCGATCAGATTCGGGGGCGGTAGGCCATGCCATCTTTGACCTTTTTGGGTGCCGCAGGCACTGTCACGGGCTCGAAGCACCTGCTGACTCATGGCGATACTCGCATCATGGTCGACTGCGGCCTGTTTCAGGGCCTGGCAAACCTGCGCGAACTGAATTGGCAGCGTCTGCCCGTCGAGCCGCAGTCGGTCGACGCGGTGGTGCTGACGCACGCGCACCTGGACCATTGCGGATACCTGCCGCGCCTGGCGCGTGATGGCTTTCGTGGCCGGATCCATGCCACGGCGGCTACCCGGGACGTTGCCGCCCTGATATTGCGCGACAGCGCCTTTTTGCAGGAAAAGGATGCCGACTTCGCCAACCGCAAGGGCTTCAGCAAACACGAGCCGGCGTTGCCGCTGTATGGGTCGGCCGATGCCGAGCGCGCGATCAGGTTGTTCCACTCTGTGCCGCTGTATCACCAGCAGGCGCTGCCGGGCGAGGCATCGTTGCTGCTGCGTCGTGCGGGCCATATCCTGGGGGCGACGACCGCCCAGGTGGATATCGGTGGCGTACGCATCGCATTTTCGGGCGACCTGGGCCGCTACAACGACCTCGTGATGCATGATCCGGATCCTGTGCCCGACGCGGATTATGTGGTGATCGAGTCCACCTATGGCGATCGTCTGCATGAGCCCGGCGATCCCATGCAGGCGTTGGGTGAGGTGATCGAGCGCACGGTAAAGCGTGGGGGCACGGTGGTGGTGCCCGCTTTCGCGGTCGGGCGTGCCCAATTGCTGATCTACGGAATGTGGCTGCTGCGCCGCGCCGGCCGGCTGCGCAACGTGCCGATCTACCTGGACAGCCCGATGGCGACCAGCGCCAGCGACCTGATGCGCGCCTACCCGGACGACCATCGGCTGCCGCCTCACGATTATGAGGCGGCCTGCGACGCGGTGCACTGCGTCCGCGATGTCCAGGAATCCAAGGCGCTGTCGGCCAATCCGTACCCCAAAGTGATCATTTCCGCCAGCGGCATGGCGACCGGTGGGCGAGTGCTGCACCATATCGCGGCGTTCGCGCCCGATCATCGCAACACGCTGTTGTTTTCCGGCTTCCAGGCGGCTGGCACGCGCGGCCGCAAATTGCTCGTCGGTGGTGCCCGCGAGACGCGCATTCATGGTCAATGGATTCCCGTGAACGCCGAGGTCACCGAGTTGCCAACGCTGTCGGCGCATGCGGACAGCAATGACCTCATGCGCTGGCTGGCCGGCTTTCAGCGGCGGCCGCGCCGGGTATTCATCGTCCACGGGGAACCGGACGCATCCGAGGCGCTGCGCGTGCGGATCCGGCGCGAGCTCGGCTGGGATGCGATCGTGCCGCGTCAGGATCAGGTGTGTCCGCTGTGATTCCCAGCGGAAAAATTCTGCCCGCTACGCGTCATGGTACGTCGGCAGGTATCCGACCCGCATGGAAGCGTTCCAGCGCGGCCATGATTTCCTCGGCTTCGTCGACGCAGGTGAACAGGTCAACGTCGGTCGGCGCGATATAGCCCTCGTCCACCAGATAGTCGAAGTCGATGGTCCGGCGCCAGAAATCCCGTCCGACCAGCACCACAGGGATCGGCTCCATCTTGCGGGTCTGGATCAGGGTCAGCACCTCGAACAGCTCGTCCAATGTGCCGTAGCCGCCGGGAAAGGCGACCAGGCCGCGCGCATGCAACAGGAAGTGCATCTTGCGCAAGGCGAAATAATGGCAGCGAAATGCCAGTTCCGGGCTGATGTAAGGATTGGGTTCCTGTTCGTGAGGCAGGTTGACGTTGAACCCGATCGATCGTGCACCGACCTCGAAGGCCCCGCGATTGGCGGCTTCCATGATCCCGGGTCCACCTCCGGTCACGACCACGAAATCGCAGCGTTCCTCCTTCTGGAAGCGGCATGAGATCAGTTGGGCGAAGCGGCGTGCCTGCTCGTAGTAGCGAGCCTGTTCGACCCGGCGGCGGGCAAGCGCCAGTTCGCGGCGTGTGTCCGCGCCTGCCGAGGCCGTGGTTGTTTTCTGCAGTGCGGCAAGCCGTGCATGGGCGGTCTCGACATCGGTCACGCGCGCGCTGCCGAACACCACGATCGTCGAACCCACGCCTTGCTCGAGCAGGACGCGTTCGGGTTTGAGCAGTTCGAGTTGAAGCCGCAGCGGCCGCAGGTCTTTTTCCCCGAGCAGTTCGACGTCTTCCTGCGCCAACCGGTAGCTGGGGGATTCCTGGATGGCCCGCAGGCGTTTGGCGAGGTCTGGAGGCAGCGTCATCGCGGCCCTGCCATGACGCTGGACAGGGTGTTCACATTGCATGGTCCGGGTGTTTCGATCAGCGCGGCGGGGCGGTTGTCCATGTCCATCTCTCGTAGGGGGCTCTCGGCCGATTATGCTAATCGCGCGACGGGCCGTCAATCCGGACCGGCCAGCCAGGCTGCGCACGGCCGGGACCGCGAATATTTCTTGCCTTAGATTGCTTTTGCGCAAACATCCGTGCGCAGTCCCCTATGGCGATTGCGTTTGGCGGACCCTATACTGAGATCGCCTTGAAAGGCTGAGCAGTGCCCTGGAGAACCCCTTCTGGAGTGATGACTATGTACAAACGTATTCTCGTGCCGCTCGATGGTTCGCCGTTCTCGGAGGAAATCATTCCTTACGCGGCTGGCCTGGCGGCCGTTCACGGGACGGAGCTGGTGCTGTTGCGTGTCGCCGACAAGGCCTCCGACGAGGAGGATGCCAGGGATTACATCGACTCGATCGCGTCCACCCACGGAGCCCACGGATTGTCCCTGGTGGACACCGGCGATGCGGCCCAGGCGATCCTCAGAGAGGCCGGCCGCCAGCCTTCGACCCTGTTGGCGATGACTTCGCGCGGGCGTTCCGGGCTGATGGAACTCGTGTTGGGCAGTGTGGCGCAACGTGTCGTGCGCGGTGTCGGCGGTCCGGTGCTCGTGTATCACCCGACTGGGGCCAGGACGCAGGGCCGCGCCCCAGTAAAGCTGCGCAGTGTGGTGCTGCCCCTGGATGGCGGTTCGCTGCCCGAGGCGATGGCCAGTGACGCGGCCGAGTTTGCCCGTTGGATCGATGCCGATCTGGAGGTCGTCAGCGCGGTTCAGTCCGTCAGTGCCGCCGAGGTCGGCGAGGCGGCCGGCAGTGAAATGCCGGCGCTCGAATCCGGCTATGTCCACTCCATGGCAACGGATCTGGCCAAACGGCACGGTGTGCGCATCGATTGGGAAGTGTTGCACGGCGATCCGGTGATGGCGATCACCGATCATGTGGTTCGCCGTGGCGACGTCATCCTGGCGATGGTCACGCGGCGCAAGGACGCGCTTGAGGCGGCTTTGCTGGGCAGTGTGACGGCGGGTTGTCTGCGCAAGGCCGGTGTGCCGATCCTGATGCGCTTGCCTTGATCAGTTGACGGCCGTGCAACGCCCGGCCGTCAACTGGGCATGAAGCGGCTGAGGCTGGATTCGCCCAGCAGCCCTGAGTGCGCGTGAGATTCTCACTTTTCCTGGCTGGTCAGCGCTATGAACCAGGACGCGAAGTCTTTGTACATGGCCGGCGAGATGCCATGATCTCCTGGGTACAAATGCGTTTCGTGCGGGATGCCCAGGTTCGAGAGCCAGGCGTCGGCCCGATGTGCCCAATCCACCGGCAGCTTGGTATCGCTTCGGCCATGCCCGATGAATGCCCGAATCCTGGCCAGTGCGGCGCGCTCCGCCAGTTGCGGCTCCAACTCGGGGAGAATGCGCCCGGCAAGGATACCGAAGCCCGCGACCAGTTCGGGGCGGGTCAGCCCAACGCTGGCGCTCATGATTCCGCCCTGGCTGAAACCGGCCACCACGGTGCTGGCCGGCGACACGGTGTACTCGTCTTGCAGTTCGGCGATGAACTGGGCGATCTGCTGGCGGCTGTTCTCAGCTGCAATCAGATCCGGGCGTGGGCCTTGCGGTCCAAAGGACACCTGGAACCAGGCATATTGACCCGCTCCGAGGGTCAAGGGCGCTCGGGCCAGGGCAATGAGTGTGTCCGCAGGCATTGCCTCGGCAAGCGGTGCGAGGTTGGTCTCGTTGCCTCCGACACCATGCAGTAGAATCAGCAGCCTCTGCGCTGGACCCTCGGGGTGACTGGTGTGGAATGCGAGCGTGCGATCGGTGCGCAGCGCGGACCAGGTTCTATCGTTCATGCAGCCTCCTGCTGTTGTTCAAGATTCAGGCCGAAGCCAAAGCTGTCCATCGACAACACGCCGTCGGTCATGCCGCCCACGATGCGGGTGCGGGACTCGTTCGATGTGCTGGTGCCCAGCGCCACCAACAGAGGCAGGTAGTGCTCTTCGGTCGGGTGAGCCCGCGATGCGTGGGGTGCGCGTGCGCGGTAGCCGATCAGCGTATCGTCGTCGTGCCGCGCCAGGGCCGATGCCACCCAGTCCGCGAATTCCTGAGCATACTGGGGGTCTTTGATGTGGCGGCGAAATTCGTAGAGGTTGTGCGTCAGGCTTCCCGATCCCACAATGAGCACATTGTGGTCGCGCAGTGGGGCCAGCATCCGTCCCAGCCGTAATGCACCTTCAGCATCCATGCCGCGCGGCATGGAGACCTGTATCACCGGAATATCGGCATCCGGCTTCAGGTAACGCAAGGGCACCCAGGCGCCGTGATCCAGCCCGCGCGACACGTCCACGGTGGCGGGCAGGCCGGCATGGTCGAGCAGCTCGACGATTCCCTGCGCAAGCGCGGGTGCGCCAGGTGGCGCATACTCGAGCGCGTACAACGGTGCCGGGAATCCGCCAAAGTCATGAATGGCCGTTTGCCGCTCGGCACCCGTCACACGCAAGCCTGATGTCTGCCAGTGGGGCGATACCACCAGGATGGCGGCGATGCCCTGAAGCGTAGCACCCAGCTGGCGCAGACGGGGCCCGAGAATGCCGGGTTCCAGCGCAAACATGGGTGAGCCGTGGGAAATGAAGAGCGAGGGTGAACGGGGCATGTGGGTGATTCCGTGATCAGGCGCGGCGGATCCAGGTCGGTGCGATCTGCGTGCCATGACCGGCGCCATAGGCAAAGTAGATGTTCAGGCCGGCCAGCGGCTCCAGATAGCGCGCGTTCTTCAGTCCGCCCGCATCCACCGGCTCGAAGCCCATGCTCTCGGCCAGCGCGCGCACGGTTTGCTTGGCTCGTTCATCGTCACCGGCATAGAAAACAGGCGCGGTCTGGCCCCCGGCAAACGTGGGGCCTTCGGCCAGCACCTGGGCCAGCAGGGTGTTAAAGGCTTTGACCACCGGGACGCCGGGCAGTGCCTTGGCGATCTCTTCGGCGGCCGAGGTTTCGTGGCCCAGCGTCAGACCCATGAAGTCGGCCGTCAGCGGGTTGGTGATGTCGATGACGATGCGGCCGTCGAGCGAGCCCAACGCCTTGAGCGCGGGCACGGCATCAGCGAAGGCGGTGGCGACGATCACGACCTGCGAATCACCAAGCACCTGATCCGCCGGCGTCGCGGTGGCACCCGCATGGGCATCGGCCAAAGCCTGGGCCTTCTCCAGATGGCGCGCTGTGACCCGTACCTGGTGACCCGCCTGGGTCAGTTGTTTGACGAAGCCCGCGCCCATGTTGCCGGCGCCAATGAGTGTGATGTTCATGATGAAAAATCCTTCCAATGAGTGGATGAAACAGGGTGCTCAGAGATCCGTTGCCGACACGCTGGTCAATCAGTGCTGGCGTGAGATCAACTTTATTGGATATCATGTTGATGATAAATACCGTTTTTATAGATTAATTGTTCTTTTTAAAGAGACTATTGACGGTTACCTCAACCGTGAACACAGGCACTGCCATGGTGATTGATGTGCGGGCGGTTCCGGCCCAATACCAGTCGTCCCGCACCGTCGCGTCCGTTCATGGCCGTCCGGTGTTGGTAGGTTCAGGAGTTCAGCCCTCGGCAGACAGCACGAGACGCCCGGATAGTCACCGGGTGGCGCACGTACTCGAAAAAGGGGATAGGCAAGCCGACGATTCTTACCCGTCAGGTGCTGTCTGCGGAGGGGTGAGGATGTGGCGCGCCCGGAAGGCCACGAGCGCTATCAAAGGAGTGCTATTTGGTAACAGTGCTGGCTATCTAGCGCACTATCACCCATAGTCTGGGTGGGGATATTTTTCCCTTTTATATTTAGGACATACATTGAAAACAGAAATCGGTATCGTGAAGTGGTTCAACAATGACAAGGGCTTCGGCTTTATCATGCCCGAGTCAGGCGGCAAGGATCTCTTCGCGCACTACAGCGAAATTCAGGGCTCCGGCCACAAAAGCCTGGAAGAGAACCAGCGAGTTTCGTTTGTTACTGGCGCTGGGCAGAAAGGCCCCTGCGCAATGCAGATCCAGGTGATCTGATACGACTAGCTAGCAGCTAGCTTAGAAAGGCCGTTCCAAGTAAGACTGGGGCGGCTTTTTTGCATTTGGGGTGCCGGTCTTTCCCGGCTGTCAGCGCTCATGTCTTCAGCGCCCCATCAGTCGCATTAGGTGTGCGAACGTGTCAAAGTCCTCGCTGGGGCGTTCGCCGTTTTTGAGCGTGACCTGGGCGCGCCAGCGACCACGGTAGCGAAAGGGCTGAGGTAGGCGTGTGCTCATTGTGCACCTCCTGCCTGGCCCGGGTGGCCGACGAATGCTAGCGGGTGGTGCTGGTCGAGATGGCAAGTTGTCACGGCTATGTCCCTGAAAGTTGAGTGACATAGGCGTATATGGAGGTCGAGCAGTTGCCTGCGCGGGCTCGACTTTAATTGTTGAGGCATGTCTTCCCACCTTCAAAGTGCGTGCCGTTGCCGGTGCAGCAAGCCCATTGATAGCAGCGCTATCATTTGCACTATCAAAGCACCCAAATTGGGGGGTTGACCAGACAAAAAAATAACGCCCCTACGAAAGAGGCGTTATTTTTCAAGCTTTTCAAGCATTTACGCTTGGTATTCTGTGGCTCCCCGACCAGGGCTCGAACCTGGGACCTGCGGATTAACAGTCCGTCGCTCTACCGACTGAGCTATCGGGGAACTGCGAAGAAGCGAAACTATAGCATAATTTTTTCTGGGTCCGCAAATGGCCTGGGCGGGTCACGTCCCGCGCGGTTTGTGGAGCATGCACCGAGCCTCAGTGCGCCCCCGCCGCCGCACTTCCGCCGCCGTGATCCGCCGTCTTCGGACGCGCCAGCCAGATAAGCCCGATCAGGATCAGGAAGATCAGGGCCGAGGCGTAGAAGAAGTCGGTCGCCGACATGGTGTAGGCTTGCTGATTGATGACCTGGTCCAGCATGGCTGCGCCATGCAGCGGGTCGACCCCCAGGTTCCGCAGACCACCCATGATGTGGTCGAAGGCCGGTTCGCCAGGGCGGGCGACTTCCGTCAGGCGCGCGTGGTGCATGATGGCGCGGTTGTCCCACAGCGTGGTCGTGATCGAGGTGCCGAATGCCCCGCACACCAGCCGGACGAAGTTGGTCAGCCCGGCGGCGGCCGGGATCCGGTCGGGTCGCAGGCCGGACAGCGAGATCGTCGTCAACGGGATGAAGAACGTGGCCATGGCCGCGCCCTGGATGAAGGTGGGCAGCATGACGCCGAACAGGTCGACGTTGGTGTTGTACTGCGCCCGCATGTAACTGATCAGGGAAAAGATCAGGAAGGCGAACGTGGCGATCCGGCGTGGGTCGTTGCGGGCCAGCAGCTGGCCCACGATGGGCGACATGATGATGGCCAGGATGCCGACGGGCGCCGCCGCCACGCCGGCCCAGGTGGCCGTGTAGCCCATGGTGTTCTGCAGCCACAGGGGCAACAGCACCACCGTGCCGAAAAAGACCCCATAGGCGATCGACAGGGAGACCGTGCCGGCCGTGAAATTGCGCTGCATGAACAGGGTCAGGTCGACGACCGGGTGGGCGGCGGTCAGTTCCCAGATCACGAAATAGATGAGGGCCACGACTGACACGACGGCCAGGATGCAGATCAGCGGGCTGGCAAACCAGTCCAGATCCTTGCCCTTGTCCAGCATCACCTGCAGGGCGCCGACCCAGAGGACCAGCAGGAAAAGCCCCATGCGGTCGATGGGCCGATGGGTGCGCAGGGAGTCGCGGGATTTATAGACCTGCCAGGACGCCCAGGCGGCGACCAGGCCTATCGGGATGTTGATGTAGAAGATCCAGGACCAGGAATAATTGTCCGAAATCCAGCCACCCAGCAGCGGCCCGGCGATGGGGCCGACCAGGATGGTCATGGACCAGAGGGCCAGCGCCATGCCTGCCTTGGCTCGTGGATAGCTCGAGAGCATCAGGGCCTGGGATAGCGGGATCATCGGCCCGGCGACCGCGCCTTGCAGCACGCGGAAGAACACCAAGGATTCGAACGACCAGGCAAAGCCGCACAGCCAGGAACTGAGCACGAACAGCAGCGTGGCGAGGACGAACAGGCGCACCTGGCCGAAGCGCTGGGTCAGCCATCCGGTCAGGGGGACCGTGATGGCGTTGGCCACGGCAAAGGACGTGATCACCCAGGTGCCCTGGGTGGTGCTGACGCCCAGGTCGCCGGCGATGGTCGGGATCGACACGTTGGCGATGGACGAATCCAGGACATTCATGAACACGGCGGCCGACAGGGCGATCGTGCCGAAGGCGCGGGCGCTGCCTTCCAGCGGCGGGTGGCCGCCTTCGGGGGGGCGGCCCGGGGGCGCGGCAGGGAGCGCCGCGTCGTCGGCCTGGGCGAGGGTAGCGCTCATGATGCCAGGTTGTCCTGGATGATCCGCTTGATCGCGGCATCGACCTGGGCGGGGTCATGATCGTAGACCGGTGTGCTCAGGACCGGCTTGTCGGTGCTCTGTGCGGCGAACTGGTTCGGGGATTGTTTCGGCGTGCTGGACAGATCGACGTCCACCGTCATGGACAGGCCGACGCGCAGCGGGTGTTCCTGCAGTTCCTTCGGATCTAGCTCGATGCGCACCGGCACACGCTGGATGACCTTGATCCAGTTGCCGCTGGCGTTTTGCGCGGGCAGCAGGGCGAAGGCGCTGCCGCTGCCGGCCGATACCCCCACCACAGTGCCGTGGTAGGTGACGTCGCTACCATACAGGTCCGAAACCAGGGAGACCTTCTGGCCTGGCTTCATGGCGTGCAGTTGGTTTTCCTTGAAGTTGGCTTCCACCCACAGGGAATTCAGCGGCACGATCGTCATCAGCGGCGTGCCGGGCTGGATGCGCTGCCCCAGTTGCACGGACCGCTGGGCCACCATGCCTGTCACAGGGGCCGGCACGCGGATGCGTTCCTGGGCCAGCCAGGCTTGACGGACCCGGTCGGCGGCCTGCAGGACGTCGGGATGCGTGGCGACGGTGCTGCCACGGGTCAGGGCCTGATTGGTCGCCAGCTTGGCCTTGGAGGCCGCCAGACCGGCCCGCGCCTGCGCCAGGCTGGCCTGGGCGGACTTCACGGCGACCTGGGCATGCAGCAGCTCTTCGCCGCTGACCCCGCCCGAGCCGCGCAGGGCGTTGCGCCGCTGCAGATCGTTCTGGGCCTTGTGCAGCAGAGTGTCGGCTTGCTCGACGTTGGCTTCGCCCACGGCAACGTCGGCGGCCAGGGTATCGTTCTGCACGAACAGGGTCTGGGTATGGCGCACGGTCTGTGCCAGGGCGGCCTCGGCCTGAGCCAGGGCGATTTCGGTGTCGCTGCCGTCCAGGGTGATCAGGTGCGCACCCTGGGTGACCGTCTGGGTGTCATCGGCGCCGATGCTCACCACGGTGCCCGGAATCTGGGCACTGACGGACACCAGGTTGCCATGGACGTAGGCATCATCCGTCGATTCGTAGTGCGAGGCGAAGATCGCCCACCAGATGCCGTAAAGCACGGCGATCAGGATGAAGACAGCGGTCGCGCCCAGGAGCAGACGTTTGCGCGCGGATTGTGGGGCGGAACTGGTTGCAGTCATGATATATCGGGTTCAGTCGGTGGAAGTCGGGGTCGTCTGGCTGGGCGAGGATGGGGCGGAAGACGGTGTGGCGGAGGCTGAAGCGGGTTCGATATAGCCGCCGCCCAGCGCCGTCGCCAGCTGGACATCCAGGATGTAGGCGCGGGCATGCAGATCCGTAGTCTGGACCGTCTGCTTCAGGGCTTCGCTCTGGGCCAGCAGCACCTGCACGAAATTTCCCAGGCCGGCCTTGTAGCGATCCAGTGCCACGTCGTAGGCCGAGGTGATGGCCTTAAGGCTGGCTTCCTGGTGGCCGATCTGCTCGTGCAGCGAGTGGATCGAGGCACTGGCGTCGGCGACTTCGCGGATCGCCCCCAGCACGGTTTCGTTGTACTGGGCAATGGCGATGTCGCGCGCGGCCCGCTGCCCGCTGAGTCTGGCATTGAGCGCGCCGGCGTTGAAGATGGGCAGCGTGATGACGGGGCCGACGCTGGTGTTTTCGCTGCTGCTGCGAATGAGTTTGTCCAGGCCCAGGGACAGATAGCTCGCCGCGGCCGACAGATCCACATTGGGCAGGAAGTCCGCCTTGGCGGCCGAGACTTCGGCGCCAGCGGCTTCAGCCTGCAGGCGGGCCGCCACGATGTCGGCTCGCCGGCCCAGCAGCGCCATGGGCATGTGCGCCGGCACGCTGGCGGGCAGCCCCTGATGCGTGCGGGCCTGGATTGCCGGCAACTGTTCCGGGGATTTCCCCAGCAGGGCGCTCAGTTGGTGGTGCAGCAGCTGGACGTTGTTGCGCGCCTGGCTGAGCTGGACCTGGGCCGAGGAGACGGCCGAATCCGCCTGATCGACGTCGACCTGGATACCCAGGCCATTCTTGTAGCGGTCGCGGGTGATGTTCAGGGCTTCCTGCAGCTTGCCGACGATGTCTTCGATGGCCTGGGCCTGGGCCAGGGCGTCCTGCAGCTGGAAATAGGCCTGGGCCACGGCGGACACCAGCAGTACACGCGCCTGCTGGCGCATCGCCTGCGCCGCCACGGCCCGTTCACCCGCCGCCTGGGCGAGTGCCCGCTGCTTGCCCCACAGATCCAGGTTGAAGTCCATCTGCAGTCCCAGCCCGGCGTCGGTCTGGTAGGAACCGCCCATTGGGGGCGGGTAGATGTAATTCTCGCTATAGAGCCCGCGGGTCGCGTGGAAATTGGCGTTCACCTGTGGCCACTGCAAGGCCCGTGCGCCTTTGGCTGCCGCTTGCGCGGCCTGTACGCGGGCGGTCGCCACCTGAAGCGAGGGATTGGCCAGCAAGGCCTGGTCGATCAGCCCGTCCAGTTGCGAATCCTGGTATCGCGTCCACCAGTGACCCTGGGGCCAGGCCACGGCCTGATCGCCGTGCAGGTCGAGTTGGGTGCCGGTGAGTGTCTGTACGGCGGGTGCGCCCGGATCCATGGGCGCGCAGGCCGACAGGGACAGAACCAGCAGCAGGGGGATGAAAGGTTTCATGCTGACAGAAAACTGAAAGTAGTTGATCGAGTCTATATCTGACTAGGCAATTGTAATGTGGGATGTATCCGGCTTCATCGTCGGGGAGCGTTCCGGGCTTCAGTCGGCGGAGACGGAACCGCTGGCTTGCCGCAGGGTGTTTTCTCCGTTGGCGATCATGCGCTTGAGCAAAGCCAGCAGCATGCGGATCTCGTCTTCGGAAAATCCCTGAAGCTGCTGATTCAGGACATCGGCGATGATGGGCATGATCTGATCGGTCAGCGCATGTCCCGCATCTGTGAGCACGACCTTCACGACCCGGCGGTCCTCGGGAATGCGTTCGCGGCGCAGGAAGCCCTTGGCCTCCAGGCGGTCCAGCATGCGGGTGATGGCCCCACTGTCCACGTTGATGGCGCGCGCCAGTTCGGCGGGCGTGTCGATGCCTTTGTGCTGGATCAGCAGTAGCGGACGCCATTGGTTCGCCGTCAGCCCCATTGGCTGGGTGCGCAGGTCGAGGACCCGGTGCAGCAAGACGTGCAGGTGCCGTATGAGCAGGCCGACATTGCGGTCCGCCGTTAGTTCGCCGGGGCTGTCGCTGTAAAAACAGCCGGATGAGGCGCGAGCCGATATGGGGTCCGGGTTTTCGGGATGCTGGGAGGAAGGTTCTTGCATGATAAAATTCTACGCCATCAATAACTGACTAGGCAACTAATAATGGCGGAAATTTCACGGCGCATGTTCTGGACCGGATTTCTGCTGGCCGGGCTGGGGGCGGTACTATTTTCGGCCAAGGCCATCGTTGCCAAACTGCTGTATCTGCACGGCGTG
This sequence comes from Castellaniella sp. MT123, assembly GCF_039614765.1. Lineage (NCBI taxonomy): Bacteria > Pseudomonadati > Pseudomonadota > Betaproteobacteria > Burkholderiales > Alcaligenaceae > Castellaniella > Castellaniella sp. MT123. Next base: position 1,290,144 of record NZ_CP154879.1, on the reverse strand, counting down.
GACGCGCTGGACGTCATTGGCTTTCGCATGCTGCTGGCGCTGCCGTTCTTTGCCGCGATCGCATGGCACCAGGCGTTGCGGGCGCGCCGGGGGCTGTTGCCGCGCCTGGGCTGGCGCGACAGTGTCCGCGTGGTCATCCTGGGGGTGATCGGCTATTACCTGTCCAGTTTCCTGGATTTTCTCGGGCTGCAGTACATTTCCGCCGGGCTCGAGCGCCTGATTCTGTTTCTGGCGCCGACTTTCGTGCTGCTGATCTCGGCCTGGTTTCTGGGCAAGCCGATCGCGCCGCGTCAGTGGCTGGCCATGGCCCTGGCCTATGGCGGCGTGGCCCTGGTGTTCTGGGACGATCTGTCGGTGGCGGGCGAGCATGTCGTTCTGGGGTCCGCCTGCGTGCTGGGCGCGGCCTTTTCCTACGCGCTGTACCTGATCGGTTCGGGCGAATTGATCGAGCGGGTGACCGCGACGCGGCTGGTCGCCTATGCCATGACGGTATCCACCGGGGTGACCATGGCGCATTTTTTCATGGTCAAGGGCGTTGCCGGCCTGGATCAGGCCTGGCCGGTCTATGGCCTGTCCCTGATCCATGCGACGCTTAATACCGTGTTGCCGACCTTCATGATCATGTGGTCGGTGGCGCGCATCGGGGCGCCTTTGACGGCCCAGTTGGGGCTGCTGGGGCCCGTTTCGATTCTGTTTTTGGCCTGGGCGTTCCTGGGCGAGCCCATCACCCTGCCGCAGGTGGCCGGTACCGTTCTGGTGGCTGCCGCCGCCGTGGTGCTGGGCCGGCGCCCGAAGACGTCCGCCCAACCCAGATTGTCCGAGGCCTGAGCATCCCGCTACACATCACTGCATGCTTTCTTCGGCTTCGTCGCGGTGCACGTCGTGCGTCACGAACCCGGCCGCGTTGTCAGGCATCGACAGGTAATGTGGATGCGCCAGCGTCTTGCGGATGTCCTGCAGTCCGGTCGCCCAATGTTCGCGCATCGTCGCCGGGCCAAACTGGAAATCGCGGAAATGCTGCTCGTAGGGCTTGTCGCGGTAGATCAGGTGGATCACGTTACTGCGCGCGCTGCAGGCCAGCCCCTCTGCCTGCCGGCATGCCGGGTCGCTCTCGCGCAATTCGGCCGGGACCTGATCCAAGACCTGGCGCAGCAGCCGCTGCATCTTCCGGTGGGCGCGCATTTCGTCGGTGACAAACCGGGTCCGGCTGGAATACCGGATGTCCTGGACGCGGTCGCCTACTTCGCTCATGCTGCGGGGCGCCGGGCCGCACGCCGACCACAGGTCCACTTGAAACACCAGGGTGTCGCGTTCCGGACATTGCTGCAGAACCTTGGACAGCGGCGTGTTGGACACCAGTCCGCCGTCCCAATAATACTCACCGTCGATCTCGATGGCCGGGAAGGCCGGGGGCAGCGCGCCGGAGGCCATGAAGTGTTCGGCCCGCAGGCGGATCTTGCGATTGTCGAAATAGACAAAATTGCCCGTGCGCACGTTCACGGCGCCGACCGAGACATGCAGCCCGCTGTCGTTGATGCGGTCGAAGTCGCAGAGAGCCTCCAGCGTGTCCTTCAGGGGGCGCGTGTCATAGTGGCCGACGCAGGTCGGGTCCAGTGTGGGCGACAGGACAGCGGGTGGAAAGCGGGGATGAAAGAAGCCTTTCTGCCCGAGCATCACCGCGCTGCTGGCGTGGACGGTGCCCAGGAATTGACGGGCCAGATCGTTGACCTGAAAGAGGCTTTGCTCCATCAGGGCATTGGAGCCGGGGCCGGCATAGGGTTGGCAGATCGTGTCCCAGAATTCGTGCAGGCGTTCCACCCGCTTTTCGAGCGGATTGCCGGCGATGATGGCTACGTTCAGTGCACCGATGGAGATGCCGGCCAGGTCCGTCAGGTTGATGCCGGCTTCATTGAGCCCCTCGAAGACACCGGCCTGATAGGCGCCAAGCGCGCCGCCGCCTTGCAGCACCAGAGCGCGGACGTCGTAGGCTTGGAGAGCAGCCTGGATACGGGATTCAGTCTTGGGCATGGGGGTCGGCCTCCAGGGAATGCAGGAACGCTTCGATCAGCGTACCGCGATATCGGCTGCGGTGCAGCACGATGGACAGGCGCCGGTCCAGATTCAGAAAGGGTGTGCGCAGCACCCGGAGCCGGCCGGTGGCCACGGCGTCCAGGGTCGCGGCGTAGGGCAGGCAGGCGATCCCCAGACCGGCGATGACCGCCTGCTTGATGGCTTCGATCTGACCCAGTTCGAGCAGAATGCGGCCAGGCGGCAGCGCGGTCAGCGCCTGTTCGCTGAGGCTGCGCGTGGCCGAGCCGCGCTCGCGCAGGATCCAGTGGGCACCCGCGAAATCCTGGATCCGTAGCCGGGGCAACCGGGCCAGCGGATGGGAAGGTGCGGCGCAGACCACCAACGCGTCGCTGCGCCAGGGCCGTGTTTCCAGCTGGGCATGGTGCACCGGCCCTTCGACGCAGGCCACGTCGATCGTGTGATCGAGCAGCATGCCCGTGATGGCGCGGGTATTGTCCACGGTCAGGCGCAGCGCCACCTGGGGGTGCCGGGCGACGATGGGACCCAGCAGTTCCCCGACCAGGTAGTTGCCCACCGTGTTGCTGGCGCCGATGCGCAGTTCGCCGCTCAGGGCGCCCTGGGCGTCCGGGTGTTGGCGCTGAATGTCCTGCAGCCGCTCCAGGATCTCGCGGGCGCGGGGCAGCTGTTCGGCGCCCTGGGCGTTCAGGTGCAGGCGGCCGCGCTCGCGGTCGAACAGGGTGCTGCCCAGCTGTCGTTCCAGTTCGCTCAGCGCCATGCTGACGGCTGGTTGCGTCAGGGACAACTGCTCGGCGGCGCGGCGCACGCTGCCGGTCGAGGCGACGGCGTGGAAGACTTCAAGCTGGCGGATGCTGAGACCGAGCATAGGATGAATGCCTCAATGATTCAATTTTATTGATACTAACACTCATCATTATTGAATTTATTGATCGGCTGCGCATCACTAGAATGCCTGTGATCCGATTCACCTCTTGCTGTTCTCTATGTTGCCGATCTCCGCCGTTCCCCATCCTTTGCCGGCCCAGGGCCGCATGGACGCCCGTTCCGGGCTGGATAATCCGCCGCGCGCGCCCTCACGTTGGTATGGCGTGCTGCTGGCTGCCGGCCTGGGCGTGGTGGCCTGGGAACTGGGGCATTGGCTGCCGCTGATCGGCGGGCCCGTCATGGGAATCGTCTTGGGAATGCTATGGCGCAATCTGCTGGGTGTTTCGCCGGTATTCGTGCCGGGCATCACTTACAGCAGCCGCCAGGTCCTCAAATGGTCGATCATCGGCCTGGGGTTCGGGCTGAGCCTGGGGCAGGTGGTGCAGACAGGGGCCTCGTCGCTGGCCGTGACGCTGGTGACGCTGACCGTGGCGTTCGTCTCGGCCTGGCTGCTGGGGCGCTGGTTGGGGCTCGATGGGCATCTGCGCACGCTGATCGGCGTGGGGACCGCCATCTGCGGGGGCTCGGCCATCGCCGCTGCGGCCCCCATCATCAAGCCGGACGATCACGACACCGCGCTGGCGATTTCCACCATCTTCCTGTTCAATGTGGTCGCGGTGCTGGTGTTTCCGCCGCTGGGCCACTGGATGGGCCTGAGCGACTCGGGTTTCGGTCTGTGGGCCGGCACGGCGATCAATGACACGTCGTCCGTCGTAGCGGCGGGCTACAGCTACAGTACCGCGGCGGGCGACATCGCCACGATCGTGAAGCTGACACGTGCCACCCTGATCATCCCGGTCTGCATCGGGTTGGCGCTGTGGACGGCCTGGCGCGCCCGCCATGCGGAAACCCGGGTGTCGCTGGCGCGGATCTTCCCCTGGTTCATCCTGTGGTTTCTGGTGGCATCCGGTATCCGCACACTGGATCTGGTGCCGACGTTCCTGCTGGAACCACTGCACCTGGGGTCGCAGTTCCTGATCATCATGGCGCTGACTGCGATCGGCCTGTCGTCGGATTTACGCCGCATGGCACTGGCGGGTGCCCGCCCGATCCTTCTGGGGTTGGGGGTCTGGGCGGCGGTGTCGGTCAGCAGCCTGGGGGTTCAGTCCCTGATGGGCAGCCTGTGAAAAAGCGCAGCCTGGGTCAAAATCGGGTTCTTACAGCATCGAGAACCAGGAACCGGAATCCTTGGTGATCGCCACACCGATGATGTAGACGAAGATCAGCACGGCGATCAGGGCGGCGGTCAGCCGCCCGCGCGTCGTGTGGCCGCGCTTGATGGCGACCGTGCCCACGCCGATATAGGCGATCAGCAGCACGATCTTGGTCAGGATCCAGGGCTGGTTGGGGCCGATCATTGCCGCCAGTATCATGCCGCAGGTCAGCAGCACCGTATCGACGACGTGCGGCAGGATGCGCACCAGTTTGTGCTGCAGCAGGCCGGACCCGGTCACCGACCAGTAGGCGCGGATGACGAACAGGGTGATGCTGAGCCCGACAGCCGTCATGTGCAGGTGCTTGATGGGCAGATAGTATTCGTACATGGGTTTGACGGCGAGGGGAATTGTGGGAATGGCCGGATGACCGGTCCGATGGCGGGCGCACGGGTATCCGGGCCGCGCCCAGTGTAATCCATCCAGGGCGCGGAACACGGGTATACCCTTGTTCCATACCTCGGTTTGCCAAGGGCGGGGACGTTGAATCGCCTTGGGCGGACCGAGGGGCGTGACGAATCAGCTGGCCGCGATGGGTGATAACCGCCAGCCACCGCCTTCGCCCTGCAGCACCAGCTCGGCACCATGGTGGCGGCGCAGCGTGCTGCGATGGCCCACGCTGACGATGCGGGTTGCCGGCAGTTGTTCGCGCAGCAGGCGGTACATGGCGTCCTCCAGGCCCTCGTCCATCGCCGATGTCGCTTCGTCCAGGAACGCCGCATCCGGGCGTGCGATCAGCAGGCGGCCGAATCCCAGGCGTTGCTGTTCGCCGAGCGACAGGATCCGGCTCCAGTCGTCCTGCACATCGAGCTTGTCATGCAGATGGCCCAGGTGCACCAGATCCAGAATGGCTTCGTCCTGCCCGGGAGGGACCTGATCGACGGGGGCTGGATAATGCAGTGCCTCGCGTAGTGTTCCCAGTGGCAGATAGGGTTTCTGCGCCAGGAACAGGGATGCGGACTCCGGGCGGATGATCTCGCCCGAGCCATAGGGCCAGATGCCGGCGATCATGCGCAGCAGGGTCGTTTTGCCCGCCCCGGAGGGGCCGCGCACCAGCACCGGGCGCTCGGGGATGACCTCCATGTCCAGATCCTTCAACAAGGCGTAGCCGTCGGGGCGGCGGACGGTAACCCCTTGCAGGGCCAGGCGCCCGCCGTCCTGACGGGAATGCGGCAGGACCATGTCCCGGGCGCGGTCAATGGTTTCGTTGAAACCGTTCAGACGGTCCAGGGTGGCGCGATAGCTGGCGAAACTGTCGTACACGTTCCGGAAGAACGACAGGTTGGTCTGCAGTTGGCCGAAGGCCTGGGCGGTCTGAATCAGGTCGCCCAGACTGATCTGCTTGGAAAAGAACCGCGCGGCCTGGATGATGAAGGGAAAGACAACCGCCGTCTGGGTGACGACGAAGTTGAAGCCCAGGAATTTCAGGGACCGGTAGATGATGTCCCAGGCGTTGCCGATGACGGCCGCGAACCAGTTCCGCAGGGTATTGCCCTCGACGCGTTCACCGCGGTAGAAGGCGATGCTCTCGGCGTATTCGCGCACGCGCACCAGGGCGTAACGGTAATCGGCGTTCAGCTTTTCGTTCAGGAAGTTCAGGCGGATCAGCGGCTTGCCGATCCAGATGGCCAGCAGCGTCGCGATGAAGACATAGATGAAGACCAGGAACACCATGGCGCGCGGGATCTCGTATCCGAACACGGTCATGGGGCCCGACAGGTGCCAGAGGATGGCCGTGAAGGCGATGGTGGACACCGAGGCGTTGATGAGCCCCACCGCCAGGGTCATCGAGTTGGTGGCGAAACTGGTGATGTCCTGCTGGATCCGCTGGTCCGGGTTGTCGGCCAGGTGACTGAGCGATTGCGAGCGGTAGTACGCCTGCTGGTCCATCCAGTTCTTCAGCAGACGCTCATTGAGCCATTCCCGCCAGTGCACGACGAAAGCCTGCTGGACGTAGAAGTCGAACAGGGACCGCACCACGTGCACCGCCGCCAACAGCGCGAACAGCAGCATGGCGGCCCAGAAGCCGGGGGCGTTCAGCGCCTGCAGCGCGCTGTACATGGCGTTGTACCAGTTGGAAAACAGCACATCCAGACGCACGGCGGCCAGTGTCAGCAGCAGGATCAGTGCGACGCCGGCCAGTGGTCGCCAGTTGCGGCGCGGCGAGAAAAATTCAGCGCTCAGGCGCCAGAACTGCTCGCCCCAGCGGGTGTAGCGTCTCAGGCCCCAGACGGTGATGACGCCGGCCAGTACCGTCAGGACATAGGCCTTGGCCAGCCACAGGCCGCTTTCGATCAGGATGTCTTGCCATGACATGGATTAGGGATCCTTGCAGAAGGTCGGCCCGCTGAGCGTGGGCCCGTGCGTGGGCATTTTAGGTTGGATGGCTGCGCAGGGGAAAGGTTTCCTGGATCGGGGACGCTGCCCAGCGAATCTCTAACATGGGGTGGATTGGTGGGTCACTCGTCGATCCGGTTCTTGAGCCCTAACCGCTTCGCCAGCTTGTGCAGGTTGCTCGCGTCCAGCCCCAGCGCGCGGGCGGCCTGGGCCCAGTTGTCGCCGGCCGCGACCAGCGCCTGGCGGATCGCCTGGCGCTGGCAGGCGTCCACGCTGGTGCGCAATAAGGGAATGTTCTCGATATCCAATGGCGGCATGTTCGCCGCATCCGCGCCGGCCAGCGCCCCGGGCGCCGATTCGCCAGGCGGCACGCCGGTTTTCGATAATGCCGCGGGCTGCGGCTCGATATCCAGATCCAGCAGCTCCGCTTCGATGGTCAGGACCTGGTCCCGGGACGCGCCTCGGCTGAGCATTTTCAGGGCTGCCCGGCTGATGACGTGTTCCAGCTCGCGCACGTTGCCCGGCCAGGGGTACTGCTGCAGCGCTCGTTCGGCGCCGTAGGACAGGCGCACGCCACGCAGCCCCAGACGGGCGCGGTTGAACTCCAGGAAATGCCCGGCCAGGATCTGGATGTCTCGGTCGCGCTCGCGCAGCGGCGGAATGGGGATGGGGTAGACCGACAGGCGGTGGTACAGGTCAGCCCGAAAGAGCCCCGCCTGCGTGTTGGCCTTCAGATCGCGGTTCGTGGCGGCGATGATGCGCACGTCGGTCTTGATGACCTGGTCGGTGCCCAGCCGCTGGATCTCGCCGTTCTGCAGCACCCGCAGGAGCTTGGCCTGCAGGCTCAGGGGCAGTTCGCCCACCTCGTCCAGGAACAAGGTGCCGCCCTGGGCTGCTTCGAAGCGCCCGGGCCGGTCCGATGTGGCGCCCGAGAAGGCACCTTTCACGTGGCCGAAAAGCTCGCTTTCGGCCAGGGACTCGGGCAGCGCCGCGCAGTTCACCTGGATCATGGTCTGCTGGCTGCGGCGCGAATGGCGGTGAAGTCGCCGCGCGAAGAGTTCCTTGCCCACGCCTGTTTCCCCCAGCAGCAGGATGGGCAGGTCCGAATCGGCGACCAGGTCCAGCTCGTGCAGCAGGGACTGGATGGCTTCGCTATGGCCCAGAATTTCCGTGACTTCGCCGATGCGTTCGATCCCCTGTTGCGAACTGCCCAATTGGCGTAACTGTCTGTTCTCACGTTCCATGTCGGTCATGCGCACGGCCGCCTGCAGGATCAGGCCCAGCCGCAGCAGCCGGGTGTGGGCCGCTTCGTCGAAGATACCGGTGTTCAGGGCGTCGAGCGTCATGATGCCCCAGGGTCGGTCCTGATGGTAGAGCGTCATACCCATGCAGTCGTGCACCGGCAGGGGCAAGCCCTTGCGGTCGTCCAGCAGGCCATCGTACGGGTCGGGCAGCACGCTACCCGGGTCGAACCAGGTGGGTTCGCGCCGTGACAGGATGGTGGCAAACCGTGGGTGCTGCCCGACGACGAAGCGCCTGCCGAGCGCTTCGTGCGCCAGGCCGGCGGCGGCCACCAGATGCAGCGTGTCGTTGCTGTCGAGCATCAGCAGGCCCACCGCATCGCAGGAGAAGGCCTGTCGGATCGCCGTGGCCGCGCGTTGCAGCCGGACGCCGTCGGGCAGGTCGGTCGCCAGATCCGTCAGAAGCTGTGTTTCCATAAAGGTATTTTTTACCATTGAACGGTTAAATATACCCTGAATTGAAAGGTAAAAATCACCGTATTTGATTTATATCAGTAGTTACCCTAGCGCATTCAGCTGGCACGTTTATTGCTTGAAGAATCATGAAGTGAAAAAAGGGGGCGCCCTTCGGCGCTGGTCATTGAAAACCTCTCGCGGCTGCAGAAGGAGCGCAGAATGGGTGAGTATAAGAAGTTATGGTGGACGCTGATCGGCGTTCTTGTGGTGGCGTTTGGCGTCCTGGGATGGATGGGCAAGGAGGTCTATCATCAGGCGCCTCCGATCCCCGCCCAGGTCGCGACGGCGGATGGCAAGGTTCTGATGACCCACGACCAGATCCTGGACGGTCAGGTTGCCTGGCAGTCGGCCGGTGGCATGACCCTGGGCTCGATCCTGGGACACGGCGCCTACCAAGCCCCGGACTGGACGGCGGACTGGCTGCATCGTGAATTGACGGGCTGGCTGGATCTGGCCTCGCAGGAAAAGTTCGGTGTCAAGTACGATCAGCTCGATGCGGACAATCAGGTCATCCTGCAGCGTCAACTGAAGGCCGAATACCGCAAGAATACCTATGACGCGACCAGCGGCGTGGTGACGGTGTCCGACCGTCGCGCTCAGGCGATCGCGAACACCGCGTCGTACTACGACAAATTGTTCGGCGATGACGCGTCCCTGCACGAAAGCCGTGTTCACTTCGCCATGAAGGAAGGCACGTTGCCCAGCGCGGAAGATCGCGCACGTCTGGCAAACTTCTTCTTCTGGACCGCCTGGGCGGCCGGGACGGATCGGCCCGACAGCGTAGCGACCTATACCAACAACTGGCCGCATGAGCCGCTGATCGACAACGTGCCGACCCCAGAGAACGTCATCTGGTCGGTCGTGAGCGTGATCCTCCTGATCGCGGGCGTGGGCTTGCTGGTCTGGGCCTGGGCCTTCATGCACAAGGAAGAGGAAGAAGCCCCCGCGCCGGCGCGTGATCCGATCCTGCAGCTGGTGCTCACGCCTTCGCAGCGCGCGCTGGGCAAGTACCTGTTCCTGGTGGTGGCTTTGTTCGTGGCGCAGATTTTCATCGGCGGCTTCACGGCGCACTACACGGTGGAAGGCCAGACCTTCTACGGCATCAACGCGTCCAAGTGGCTGCCCTATTCGCTGACGCGTACTTGGCACATCCAGGCGGCACTGTTCTGGATCGCAACCGGCTTCCTGGCGGTCGGCCTTTTCGTGGCTCCGATCCTCAACGGCGGCAAAGACCCCAAATACCAGAAGCTGGGCGTCGATATCCTGTTCTGGGCGCTGGTCGTAGTCGTCCTGGGCTCGTTCACCGGCAACTTTGCCGCCATCGCCCACCTGATGCCCGAAAGCTGGAGCTTCTGGCTGGGTCACCAGGGCTATGAGTATGTAGAGCTGGGCCGTGTCTGGCAGATCGGCAAGTTTCTGGGTGTCGTGTTCTGGCTGGTTCTGATGCTGCGCGGCATCGTGCCGGCGCTCAAGCAAAAGGGCGACAAGAACCTGCTGGCGCTGTTCACCGCTTCCGTGATTTGTATCGGCCTGTTCTATGGTGCCGGTCTGGTCTACGGCCAACGGACCAACCTCACCATCATGGAATACTGGCGCTGGTGGGTCGTGCATCTTTGGGTGGAAGGCTTCTTCGAAGTGTTCGCCACTGCCGCACTGGCCTTCATCTTCTCCACCATGGGTCTGGTGTCCAAGCGCGGTGCCACCACCGCCAGCCTGGCCTCGGCCGTGCTGTTCATGCTGGGCGGCACCCCGGGCACCATGCACCACCTGTATTTCTCGGGCACCACCACGCCAATCATGGCGATTGGCGCATCCTTCAGTGCTCTGGAAGTCGTGCCGCTGGTCGTGCTGGGGTATGAAGCCTGGGAAAACTGGCGCCTGAAGTCCCGCGCCCCATGGATGGAAAACCTGCGCTGGCCGCTGCAGTTCTTCCTGGCCGTGTCTTTCTGGAACATGATCGGTGCCGGGGTGTTCGGCTTCATGGTCAACCCACCGATCGCGCTCTACTACATCCAGGGCATGAACACCACGGCGGTGCATGCGCACGCGGCCCTGTTCGGTGTGTATGGCTTCCTGGCCCTGGGCTTCGTCCTGTTCGTTCTGCGCTATCTGCGCCCGAACATGAGCTTCAACAACAGCCTGATGAACACGGCGTTCTGGTGCATGAATATCGGCCTGGTGATGATGATCACGCTGAGCCTGCTGCCAATCGGCGTCATGCAGTTCTACGCCAGCGTCAGCCAGGGCACCTGGTGGGCCCGCGGCGAGACCTTCATGCAACAGGACATCCTGCGGACCCTGCGCTGGACCCGCACCTTCGGCGACGTGGTCTTCATCGTCGGCGGCCTGGGTGTGATGTGGCAGGTCGTGACGGCTCTGTTCGATGCGAAGGCCGCCCCGGTGGTCGACGGCAAGCTGGCCGCGCAACGCACCTGAGCGTTTTTCTTCCAGCGACCGGGGGCCCGAAACGGCGCCCCCGGACAGCAAGCCCGCCTCGATTGAGGCGGGCTTTTTTAATCCTGCGTGTCCGGCAGTTCGACGTGGCCGCCGAAGGCTTGGCGCATGGCGGACAGCACCCGGTTGGCGAAGTCGTCCTCGCCGCGCGAGGCGAAACGCGAATACAGTGCGGCACTGAGGACAGGTGTGGGCACGGCCTCGTCGATGGCTGCCTGGATGGTCCAGCGGCCTTCGCCGGAATCCGATACGCGGCCCTGGAAGCCGGACAGGGCCGGGTTGCTCGCCAGCGCCGTGGCGGTGAGGTCGAGCAGCCAGGAACTGATCACACTGCCGTGCCGCCAGAGTTCGGCGATATCGGGCAGGTTCATGTCGTACTGATAGTGTTCGGGATTGCGCAGCGGCGTCGTTTCGGCAGTCGCGGCGTGTGTCTGCCGCCCGATGTCGGCATGACGCAGGATGTTCATGCCTTCGGCATAGGCGGCCATGATGCCGTACTCGATGCCGTTGTGCACCATCTTGACGAAATGGCCTGCGCCGTGCGGGCCGCAATGCAGCCAGCCCTGGTCCGCCGTGCTTGCGCCGGGCTGTCGGCCTGGGGTGGGCGGCTGCGTGCCCTCGCCGGGGGCCAGAGTGGCAAAGATCGGGGTCAGGTGTTCGACCGCCTGGTCGCCCCCCACCATCAGGCAATAGCCACGTTCCAGGCCCGCGATGCCGCCGCTGGTGCCGACGTCCACGTAGTGGATGCCCAGTGGCCGTAAGGCCGCAGCGCGCCGCAAGTCGTCGTGATAGTGGGAATTACCGCCGTCGATCAGGATGTCGCCGGCCTGCAGCAGCGGGGTCAAGTCGGCCAGCACGGCATCGACCGTGCCGGCCGGCACCATCAGCCAGATGGCGCGGGGCGCGGCCAGGGCCGATACCAGTTCCCCCAGGGTGTGGGCCTCGGTGGCGCCGAGCGCGGTCAGCCGGCCGATGGCTTCCGGATTCCGGTCGTGCACGACGCAGTCGTGGCCGTCGCGCAGCAGCCGGGTTGTCATGTTGGCGCCCATGCGTCCCAGTCCGATCATGCCGATTTGCATGGCGAGTGTCCTGTTTCTATGTTGTAGGGGCCCTCGGCCGCCAGGGCTGCCCGCGGTTGCGGGCTCAGGATCTGGCCGGTTCAGCGGACCGGAAGCCGTTCCTGGCGGTGAGTGCGCCCAGAGTGAATGTCAACAGCAGCGTGGGAAGTGCACTGCCGTAATCCGGTGCCCATTGTGCCAGGAAATGGTAGCAGGCGATCCCCAGCACCCAGATCCCCGCGGGGATCGCGTGGAAACCACGCGGCGTGTCGGTGAGGCGATCGGGCCGCATGCCCAGCCGTCCAAGGATCGTGCCAAACAGCGGCACGAACACGGAACTGAGCGCCAGCAGGAAGGGTTCCAGGCTGTGCATCGGCAGCACCATGGCCAGCGCGATCGACAGCGCGGCCAGCAATGTGCCCCAGGTTTTCAGGCCAAAGGCGGGTAGCAGGCTGTGGCTGCAGACGGATCCGGAATACAGGTCGCCGTAGGTGTTGTCCAGTTCGTCGATCAGGATCAGGCCCAGGGCCAGCAGTCCACCCTGGGCCAGCAGCAGGGCATTGACCATGTCCACATCGGGGCCTGTCACGGTGATGACCAGCACACCCAGCGCGTAACACCAGATGTTGGCGATGGTGTAGCCCAACCAGGTGCCGCCCAGTGCGCCGCGACCGCTGCGGCCATGTCGGGCGTAGTCCGCCACCAGCGGCAGCCAGGACACCGGCATGGCGATGACCAGGTCCAGCGCCTGGAAGGTATTCATGCTGCCATCGCCCGTGCGCTGCCAGAGTGCCCGTAGGCCTGGCGCATCCAGCTTCAGGCCGAACTGCACCGTCAGCCAGATGAGCGACAGCACCACCAGCGGCAGGCCGATGCGGCTGACGATGCGCCGCACCAGTGTGACCATGGAGCCGCGCAGCAGCAGCAGGACGATCAGCCCCCAGAATAGCGTCGGGACGATCAGGCCGGTGTTCACGCCGAAGGCCTTTTCCGCGATCGCCTGGGTGCCGTCGCGCATGATGACCAGCTCGAACGTGGCCCAGCCGAGCAGTTGCACGACGTTCAGCAAGACGGGCAGGTGGGCGAAGCGCTGGCCATAGACCGCGTGGATCAGGCCGGCGCTGGACAGGCCGCTGTCGCAGCCCAGGCGGGCCACCCAGGCCAGCAGGCCCGCGCCGAGGATTGAACCGGCGATGACCGCGATCAGCGCGCCACGGGTGCCCAGGGCGGGCGCCAGATACGCGCCGACCTGGATCACCAGCAGGCCGACCCCCAGGCTGAACCAGAGGGCCATGTGGTCGTGCCAGCCGAATACCCGTTCGACCTCGGGTATGCCGGGAGTCCCCGCTGAGGAACCGGTGGCGTCGGGACGACGACCGGCGTTCGCGCGGACTGGGCGTTGGCGGGATGGGGAAGTGTTCTGATTCATGGTGCGCCTGTCTGTCTGGGCGAGGAGGGCAGGCGCGGGCGATGGAAAGCAGTCGCCATGGCGAGCTGCTTTCCTGCGCGAGGATGATCTCAATCAGGTTCGAAGGGACTGTCTCAGCCGCTGTGGCGGCACCCCTAGCGGGACTCGAAAATGGGTGTGGCGTGGGTGATTTTAGGAGTCGGCCGTCCGATGGGCAAGGCCGGCTCCGGTTCCGCTCAGTCGAAGTGCACAATCTCGAAGCTCAGCCGGCCCTGTGCGTCGCGGCCGACCGAATATCCCAGGTGTTCGCGCACGCTGTTGTCCGGATGGAAGGTCAGGACGATCGGCTTGATGTGCTCCAGTTCGGCTTCCTGGATGTATTCCGAATTGGCGATGATGACTTCGTCGCCGCGCTGGCAGGTGCGGGCGGCCGCGCCATTCAGGATGCAACAACGTGAACCCCGCTCGCCGTAGATGACGTAGGTGCTGATGCGGGCGCCGGAATTCTTGTTCCAGATATCCACGAATTCCATCGGCAGGATGCCGGCGGCTTCGCAGTGGTCGGGATCCAGGGTGATGGAGCCGTGGTAGTCCAGGTCGGCTCCGGTGACGCGGATGCCATGCAGTTTGGCGCGGACGATTTTTCTCACGTTGTATCCAGAAAACGGAAATTGAGCAGGCGGCATTTTAGCGCGTTGCGGTGCAGCATCGATTGTGGCGTCAGTCGTGCGGATCGGGCCCGATCGGCGGGCTGGCCAGCAGGACGTCCCGCAGGCGTGCGTGAAAGGCGGTGAGAAAGGCCGCGCGGCTGGCTTCGGGCAGCAGGCTGCCCAGGGAAGCGATCCGGTCGGCCGCGTAGCGACGCGGCGTTCCCAGGGCTTCCTCCAGGGCATTGGCCTGGCCTGTGATCGTGGCCGGGTCACAATCGGCCAGGATCAAGGCATGCGCCAGCCCGACCTGACACCCCGGAGATTGGCCGGGCATGCGCCGCCAGACCTGAGCCGTGCCGACGATCTTGCGCGGCGGCTGCCCGACCGCCAGATTGTATCGGCCGTCGCAGAAAGAGCCTTCGACGGCCTGCGCCCGCGCGTCGATACCGAAGAACAGCAGTGCGGCGCCGATAATGCCGCAGAGGTGCCGATAGAACGTTTCCGAATGATCCAGCGGCCGTCCGGCGACGGTGTATGCGAGGCTCAGGTTCAGAATGCCGGGCCCTTGCGGCACGACGCCGCCGCCCGATTGCCTGACGTGGACGGGCCATCCCCGGGCCGCGAATATTTTCTGGACAGCGATAAAACCGGGGTGGGCCGTGTAGGTGCGCGGGACGACCAGGCCCTGATCCGCCTGCCAGAGGCACGCGACCGGCCCCTCGGTGGCCAGACTGAGCAGCACTTCGTCGGCCAGCGGATCCTGTCTTGCGTCGGCATCCAGGTCCAGCAGCCGGTAGCGCGCGGGGGCGGGAAATGAAGACGGCATCAAGCCGGGGTCAGGACAACTGTGTGGCGGCGAAAGTTTCGTCGTCCATGAACAGGTAGCGGATGGCGTCGATCAGGCCTAGCACCACCGCCAGCGGCACGAAGATCCAGGCGATCGCCAGATAGCCCAGGCCCCAGCCGATCTGCCCCAGGAAGAAGCGGTGCGCGCCCAGCCAGCCCAGGAAGATAGCCAGGACGATCGCGATGCGGCGCTGCGACGATGGCCGGCCCAGTGCCTCGCGGTGAGAACTGAGGATCCACAGGCTGACCGGCACGGTCAGCAGGATGGCCAGCAGAACCTTGCCGGTGTGCGCCTGCAGGTAGGACGCAATCACCGCGAACAGTTCGCTGAAATTGCGCACCAGCACGCCCGTCAGGCTGGAGATCCAGACGAAGACCCGGCCAAAGGCGATCTCGCCGAAGCTCAGGGCCAGCAGGATGACGACGAAGACCGCGATGATCAGGATCAGTTTTTTCAGCATGGAAATCCTGCAAATAGTCTGCCCGATGGTTGCAAGGGGTGTCCCGTCTGATCGGTTGAATGATTCCGTTCATGTGCGGGACGTCGGGCGTTCTTGTGTCATTCTATCGGGATTGCCGCGAATCAGCGCACGCTGGCCTGGCGGATGGCGTGGTCCCAGCGGGCGAGACATTCGGCCGCCTGGTCGCGCGGCATCGCCGGGTCGAACTGGCGCTCGATGCGCCACAGCGATTCCAGCTCGTCCAGATCGGCGTAAATGCCGGCGTGCAGGCCTGCCAGGAACGCGGCGCCCAGCGCTGTGGTTTCCACCATGGTCGGGCGCAGGATCGGGATGCCCAGCAGGTCCGCCTGGAACTGCATCAGCAAGTCGTTCACGCAGGCGCCACCGTCCACCCGCAAGGCTGGCAGCGCAGTCGTGCCGGCCGCCTGCGCGTCGCGGCTCATGGCCTGCAGCAGAGCAGCGCTTTGGTAGGCGATGCTCTCCAGCGCGGCTCGGGCGATGTGCGCCATAGTGGTGCCGCGGGTCAGACCGGTGATGGTGCCCCGCGCTTGTGGGTCCCACCAGGGGGCGCCCAACCCGGTGAAGGCGGGTACGAACATGACCCCGCCCGAATCGGGCACGCTGCGGGCCATCTCCTCGATGTCGCTGCTGCGCGTGAAGGCGCGCAGGCCGTCGCGCAGCCACTGGACCACGGCGCCGCCGACAAAAACGCTGCCTTCCAGGGCGAAGGTAGGCCTGGCGTCCGTCTGCGCGGTACTGGTCGTCACCAGGCCGTTCTCCGATACCCGGAACTGGTCGCCGGTGTGCATCAGCATGAAGCAGCCGGTGCCATAGGTATTTTTCGCCATGCCGGGATGAAAGCAGGCCTGGCCAAACAGGGCGCTCTGCTGGTCGCCCGCCACGCCGCGGATCGGAACGGTATGGCCCAGGATCTCTGTCGAGGTCAGGCCGAAGTCCGCCGAGGACGGCTGGATTCCGGGCATCATGCGGGCCGGGATGTCCAGCCGGTCCAGCAGTTCCGTGTCCCAGGCGTTGCGGTGTACGTCCATCAGCATGGTGCGCGCCGCATTGCTGACGTCCGTCAGATGATGCCGGCCGCCAGTCAATTGCCAGATCAGCCAGCTGTCGATCGTGCCGAACAGCAGTTCACCAGCCTGGGCGCGCGCGCGTGCGCCAGGCACGTGATCCAGAATCCATTTCAGCTTGGTGGCGGAAAAGTAGGCGTCGACGCGCAGGCCCGTGCGCTGCAGGATCGTGGCTTCCAGCCCCTGCTGGCGCAGCTCGGCGCAGGTGGGCTCGGCGCGGCGGTCCTGCCAGACGATGGCGCGGTGGATGGGTTCGCCCGTGCGGCGGTCCCAGACCACCGTGGTCTCGCGCTGATTGGTGATGCCGATGGCGCTGACGTTGCGCGCGGAGATGCCGGCCCTGTGCAGGGCTTCTCGCAGGGTGTCGCGCTGTGTGTGCCAGATCTCCATCGGGTCGTGTTCGACCCAGCCCGGCTGCGGATAGTGCTGGGTGAATTCCCGCTGCGACAGGCTCACGATGCGACCCATCCGGTCGAAGACGATCCCGCGGGTGCTGGAAGTGCCCTGATCCAGGGCGAGCAGGTAAGTCATGAAGGAATCCTCGACAGGAATGTTCTTGCGTGGAACAAATGATACCGGCCCGTTAAAATCCCGGAGAAACGATCCTCGGGCGCATCATTGGCCTGACCTCAGAATTCCTGATCCGCGTCCCGATGCCTTCCTCACCCGCGCCATTTTCCGCCCCGACCGATCGGGCTCGGTTGCTGCAATCCCTCGAAGCGCTGCACGAAGTGGACCTGATCGTCATCGGGGGTGGCGCCAGCGGACTGGGCGTCGCGCTGGATGCCCGGTTGCGGGGCCTGTCGGTACTGTTGCTCGAATCTCACGATTTCGCCGGCGGCACCTCGTCGCGGGCGACCAAGCTGGTCCATGGTGGCGTGCGGTATCTGGCTCAGGGTGACATCAGCCTGGTGCGCGAGGCGCTGCACGAACGGCGCGCACTGCTGAACAACGCGCCGCATCTGGCGCAGCCCCTGGCCTTCATCATGCCGGCCTACCGTCCCTGGGAAATACCGTTCTATGGCGCCGGCCTGAAGATCTACGACGCGTTGGCGGGGGCCGCCAGCCTGGGGCGCACCGAATGGCTGGGCCGAGCGGGGACTGCCCGGCAACTGCCTGGCGTCAATACCGACCATCTGTTTGGCAGCGTGAAATACTGGGATGGCCAGTTCGACGACGCGCGTCTGGCCCTGGCGCTGGCCCGCACGGCGGCCGCCCAGGGTGCCCTGGTCCTGAATTACTGTCCGGTGGTGGACATCCTGCACCAGGATGGACGCGTCAGCGGCGTGTGCTGGCGGGATGCGCTGGCCCCTGATGATGTGCCGCGCGGGGGGCAGGTCAGGGCGCGTTGCGTCGTCAATGCCACCGGGGTCTGGGTGGACGATGTCCGCCGTCTGGACGACGCGGCCCGGGGACAGGGCACATCCGCGATGGTGGCTCCCAGCCAGGGGGTGCATCTGGTGGTGGACCGGTCCTTTCTGCCATCCCGCAACGCGCTGCTGGTGCCGCATACTCGCGATGGCCGCGTGCTGTTCGCCGTACCCTGGCTGGGGCACGTGATCCTGGGGACGACAGATACGCCGCGGCGGGATACCGCGCGTGAACCCCGCGCCTTGCCCGAGGAAGCCGCGTTCATCCTGAACGAGTCCGCCCACGTGCTGGCGCGCGCCCCCGCGGCCAGCGACGTGCTCAGTGTCTGGGTCGGGCTGCGGCCACTGGTGCGCCCCGACGATCAGGCGGGGGGCAACACGAAGTCGATCAGCCGCGAACATACCGTGCGTATCAGTCCCTCGGGCCTGGTGACTGTCACGGGGGGCAAATGGACCACCTATCGCTCCATGGCCGAGGACGTCCTGCATCAATGCGTCCAGGCCGGCCATCTGGGTATCCTGCCCAAGTGCCGTACGGCACACTTTCCCCTGGTGGGCGCCCCCGGCGCTGGCGCCGTGCCCACCAGCCTCACCGCCTTACCCGGGCTGCACTGTTATGGCGACGAGGCCGGCACCGTCCAGGGCCTTCCCGGACATGACGTCGATCTGGGACTGGGCTTGACCGAGGCCATGGTGCGGTTTGCCGCGCGCCACGAATATGCCCGCTCGGTGGAAGACGTGTTGGCCCGGCGCCACAGGATGCTTTTTCTGAATGCCTCCCTGGCCAGGCGGTCGGCACCGGCCGTTTCCAGGATCCTGCAGGACGAAATTGGCACAGACGGGCAGTTGAAGACCTTCCTGGCGTTGGCCGACCAGTACGGCCAGGTTCCGGCTTAACACACTTTCATGACCATTAATATTAATTGGCAATTTAAATAATTTGATACAACTATATTCTTCATATCTGGATTCCAGACGTCAAAAGACAGGCTAGTTCCCGCTATACTGCCACTGTTCATGTCGAATGTGCATGAAAATGTTTCTTTGATGTCTGAATCTAATTCTCGTAGTGGCCTGAAACGTGACAAGATTCTTCCTGTCGGGTGTGATCCATCCGGCTTGTCATGATTCGTATTTCGCTGCCGAGGGAATTACTGCCCATACTAAGCTAAGGGATATCATGTCCACCCTGGATTCCGCGTTGTTGACCGATATTCGAGAAGTCAATCTGTCCTACCTGATGCTCGCACAGCGCCTGCTGCGCGAGAACCTGGCGGCAGGCATGTTCCGGTTGGGGTTCTGTGAGGATGTCGCGGACATCATCCTGAACCTGTCGCCCGCGCAGATCGTCAAGCTTGCCAGCTCCAATTCGGTGCTCTGCGCTTTTCGGCTCAATGACGCGCAGCTGCTCAACTCTCTGACACACGAGGTTCTGGGGGGGGTGCTGCAGCAGGCGCACTCCACGATCCTGATGGCTCGTGCCGAAACCGCGGTGGCCTAGGCTGTGATCACGACCGGCAAAAGCGTCTCCCGCGAGGCCGACGACATCCTGCTGGCCACCGACATGATCCGTCTGGGGGCGCGGCTGCAGGTGCTGCAGGCGGAAACCTCGCTCAGTTACGACCGCCTGGCCCGCCTGTACCGCGAAGTCAAGGGGGCCTCGCCCCCCAAAGGCATGCTGCCGTTTTCGGTCGACTGGTTCATGACCTGGCTGCCGAACATTCATTCCAGCTTGTTCTACAACATCTACCGATATCTGGATACGTTCACGCCAGCGAAAAAGTCGCTGGCTCTGGTAGAAGCCTATCGGCTTTACCTGGAACAGTCCACGACCGGCCTGCAGCCGGGCGAGTCCCAGGATGAACCCGTGCTCAGCTTCACCCGCGCCTGGATGCTGGTGCGCTTTTTCGAAAGCGGGTTGGTGCAGCTGTCTGGCTGCCAGCAGTGCCACGGCCAGTTCGTCGCCCATGCGCACGACCCCGATGCCGGTTTCGTTTGCGCCATCTGTAAACCGCCACCCCGGGCAGGCAAGACCCGGGCGCGCCGCAAGGCAAATACCCGCGTGATCGCCTGATTTCGGTCAGATAGCGGATTTGTGGACAAAAAGTCCTGTTGAACCATGCTTTTGAACGCATGAAAACAGGCGAACATTGACAGTATTCTGACTATCAGGGCGCGCGCAAGTGTTTATCATTCTGGGGTATTTGGTTGTCCTGGCGGGGGTGTTCGCCAGTTTCATCGGGGTGGGCGGGCATCTGGGGGCGCTCTATCAGCCCTTCGAATTCGTGCTGATCGGGGGCTGCGCCCTGGGCGCCTATATCGGTGGCAGCAATGGCGCTTCCATCAAACTGTTGCTGGAAGCCATCCCCAAGGCCATCAAACCCAACCCTTACGGCAAGTCGCTGTACATGGAACTGCTGGGCTTGCTGTACACCCTGCTGAACAAGGCGCGCCGCGATGGGCTGATGTCCATCGAATCCGATATCGAAGACCCCAAGGCAAGCGCCACCTTCGCGCAGTTTCCCCAAATTCAGAAGGACCCCAAGCTGATGGAGTTCCTGACGGACTACCTGCGCATCATGATCAGCGGCAACATGAATCCTTTTGAAATCGAAACGCTGATGGACCAGGAAATCGAGGCCCTGCACAGCGAACACAACACGCCGGTCAACGCTGTGCGCGGCGTGGCCGACAGCCTGCCCGCGTTCGGGATCGTGGCCGCCGTCCTGGGGGTCGTGCATGCGCTGGCCGCTGTGGACCAGCCGCCCGCCATCCTGGCGGATCTGATCGCCAAGGCCATGGTCGGGACGTTTCTAGGCATTCTGCTGTCCTACGGCTTCGCCGCGCCGTTCGCGGCGGCCGTCGAGCGCCAGTCCGTCGCGGCCGTCAAGGTCCTGGAATGCATCAAGGTCACCCTGCTGGCCAGCATGAACGGTTATCCGCCGCCGCTAGCAGTCGAATTTGGCCGCAAGGTACTGTTTTCGTCCGTCCGTCCGTCGTTCTCCGAACTGGAAGCGCACGTGCGGCAGACCAAAAGCCAGGCCGCCGGCCGCTGACGGGAGACAGCGGGCATGGCCAATCACGATAGCGGCCGGGTCGTCGTCCGGCGCAAGCGCACTTACAGCGAAGCGCACCACGGGGGCAGCTGGAAGATCGCTTACGCCGATTTCATGACGGCGATGATGGCCTTTTTCCTGGTTATGTGGCTGCTGCTGCTGGTGCCGAAGAAAGAACTCGAGGGCATTGCGGAGTACTTCCGCATGCCCCTGATGACCGCCGTGACCGGTGGCCAGAATCTGGATAACAGCAAGTCGGTGATCCCCGGCGGGCAGCCCAGCGTGATCCCGAACCGCAGTCCCATGCCATCGGCCAAGCCGGATGCCAGCCAGCTGGATCAAAGCGACATGCAGGATCAGGAGAACCTGGAAAACCTGAAACAGAACCTGGAAAATCTGATCGAGCATAATCCGGTGCTCAAGCAGTTTCGTCCCCAGCTGTTGCTGGACATGACGCCCGACGGCCTACGCATCCAGATCCTGGATCAGCAAAGCCGCCCCATGTTCGCCACCGGCAGCGCCCGGGTGCAGCCTTATATGCGTGACATCCTGCGCGAACTGGCACCGCCGATCAGCCAGCTGCCCAACGCCATCACCATGTCCGGCCACACGGACGCCATGCGCTACGCGGCGGGCGACCGCAGCTACAGCAACTGGGAATTGTCGGCTGATCGGGCCAACGCCGCGCGCCGCGAGCTGGTGACCGGCGGTCTGATCGAAAACAAGGTCAAGCGCATTCTGGGGCTGGGCGATACGGTTAATCTGATCAAGGACGACCCGTTGGCGGCCGTGAACCGCCGG
Organism: Castellaniella sp. MT123; assembly: GCF_039614765.1. Classification (NCBI taxonomy): domain Bacteria; kingdom Pseudomonadati; phylum Pseudomonadota; class Betaproteobacteria; order Burkholderiales; family Alcaligenaceae; genus Castellaniella; species Castellaniella sp. MT123. The sequence goes on along the minus strand of NZ_CP154879.1, from coordinate 1,268,674 downwards.
ATCAGCATCCTGGTGCTGAACCGGCGCGCCGAGCGCCGCATCGACGAGCAGAACGCGGCGGGCGAGGATGGCATCCGGATTCGCAAGCGGCTGGAAGAACTGAGCCACCCCGATGCGGCGTCGGCGGTGACCCCGTCAGGCGTGGTTTCGTCACTGGTGCCTGCGGCGGTACGCGCTGCCCCTGCGTCTGGCAGGTCCAGTGCCACGGGTGCGGTTTCCACCGGCACTTCTCAATTGTCGGGCTCGACGCAGTCCGTCACGAATCAACCATCGGGCGCGGCGGCATCCGCCAAGGCGCCCGGCAATCAAGGGTGAGGACAGATCATGAGTGCAGGCGTGGACCTGAGTGAATTCTACGATACGTTCTTCGACGAAGCCGACGAGCTGCTGGCCAACATGGAGCAGTTGCTGCTCAGCCTCGATCTGGAGAATCCGGATTCGGATGACCTGAACGGCATCTTTCGCGCGGCTCACTCCATCAAGGGGGGGGCCGGGACCTTCGGCTGCTTCGAGGAACTGGCCAAGACGACCCATTTGCTGGAGAACCTCCTGGACCTGATCCGCCATGGCGAGATGGCGTTGCGTCAGGATATGATCGATTTATTTCTGGAAACCAAGGACGTGTTGACCGATCAAGTCGCCGCGTATCGCGGCTCGGAAAAGCCGGACCAGCAGGTCTACGAGCGTATCTGCGCGCAATTGCGTCAGTTGGCCCTGGAACAGCAGCAGGGTGGGGCGGCAGCCGCTCCGGTCGCCGCGGCGGCACCCGTGGCGGCCCAGGCGGTGGCGTCGGGCGATCTGCCGGTCGTGGTGCGCATCAGCCGCATCCAGGACAAGGACGTCGAGCCCCTGGCCGAAGAGATGTCGCTCATGGGCGACATCCTGCATCGCGACCATGACAATGGCACGTTGTCCCTGTGGCTGCATACCGTGACGCCGGCGTCTGATCTGGAAGCGGTCTGCTGCTTCATCGTCAATGCCGACCAGGTGGCGATCAGCCGCGAACCCCTTCCGGGTGGGGCGGCCACCACGACCCAGCCCGCGGTGGCGCCGGATGCCGGCACGGCGCCTGTCGCCCACGCTGTGCCCGCGCCTGCGGCCCCGGCTTCGGCGGATACGTCCACCGACGCTGAGGATCGGCCTGCCGCTTCCGTCGATCATCCGGACTCCGCGGACAAGCCCGCAGGCACCAAGACTGCCAAAAAAGAAAGCGGCACCATCCGGGTTGGCGTCGAAAAAGTCGATCAGATCATCAACCTGGTGGGCGAACTGGTCATCACCCAGGCCATGTTGGTACAGACGGCGCAGTCCCTGGATCCCGTCCTGCACGACCGGCTGCTCAGCGGCATCGAACAGTTCGAACGCAATGCCCGCGACCTGCAGGAAGCCGTGATGTCCATCCGCATGATGCCCATGGACTATGTGTTCAGCCGTTTCCCGCGCGTCGTGCGCGAAAACGCCCAGAAATTGGGCAAGCAGATCAAGCTGGTCACCAAGGGCCAGGCCACCGAACTGGACAAGAGCCTGATCGAGCGCATCATCGACCCCTTGACGCACCTGGTGCGCAACAGCCTGGATCATGGCCTGGAAGTTCCGGAAGCCCGGATCGCCCAGGGCAAGGACCCCGAGGGCACCCTGATCCTGTCCGCGCAGCACAGCGGCGGCCAGATCATCATCGACGTGATCGACGACGGGGCCGGTCTGAATCGCGAAAAAATTCTGAAGAAAGCCATTTCCTCTGGCTTCCCGGTCTCCGAATCGACGCCTGACGACGAACTCTGGCAGCTTATCTTCGCCCCCGGATTCTCCACAGCGGAAAAGGTCACGGACATCTCCGGTCGGGGTGTCGGCATGGACGTCGTGCGCCGCAACATCCAGAGCATGGGCGGGCATGTGCAGCTGTCCTCGCGCAAGGGCGAGGGTACGACGACCCGCATCGTCCTGCCCCTGACCCTGGCCATCCTGGACGGCATGTCGGTCAAGGTCGGCGAGGAAACCTTCATCCTGCCGCTGTCGCATGTCACTGAATCGATGCAGGCGACGCCGGATCAGATCCACCGGATCTCCGAAACCGAGCAGATGTTGCATGTCCGTGGCGAATATCTACCGATCATCGCACTGCACGAGGTCTTCAATGTGCATGACGCCGAGACCGATCTGACCCGGGCGATCGCCGTCATCCTGCAGGCCGAAGACCAGCGCTTCGCCCTGATGGTGGATCATCTGATCGGCCAGCATCAGGTGGTCGTGAAGAACCTCGAAACCAACTACCGCAAGGTTCCGGGGATTTCCGCCGCCACGATCCTGGGCGATGGCTGCGTGGCCCTGATCGTGGACGTTTTCGCATTGCGCCGGACCGCCACGATGCGCACGGTCGCCGCGGCGGCCTGACCCCCTTTCCCTCGCTTTTTCGGAGCCACCATGAATCTTTCCGCCGTCAAACAGGATCAGGTCGAAACCCAGGGTATGGAATTCCTGCTCTTCACCCTGGCCAACCAGGAATATGGTATCGACATCCTGAAGGTGCAGGAGATCCGGGGCTATGACAGCCAGACCGTGACCCGCATCGCCAACGTACCGTCCTTCATCAAGGGCGTGACCAATCTGCGCGGCGTGATCGTGCCGATCGTTGATCTGCGCATGAAGTTCAACATGGACAACGTGGAATACACAGCCCAGACCGTGGTGGTGATCCTCAACGTTCGCTCGCGTGTCGTCGGGGTTGTCGTGGACGGGGTGTCCGACGTTCTGATACTGCAACCGTCCCAGATCAGTGCCGCGCCGCAGTTCGGATCCGCCTTTTCGACGGAACACCTGACGGGGATCGGGACCGTGGGCGAGCGCATGCTGATTCTGGTCGATATCGAAAAACTCATGACCAGCGATGAAATGGCACTGGTCGAAAGCGCGGTGGCCTGATCGGGCGGCCCGTTTGGCTGATTCTCCAGTACACACATCAAGCAGGCGGAGCGTTGGACCTCGTCTTTCGCTCTCGCAGACGCATCCATGCCCACGAGGTTCTGAATTCATGCAGGCAAGTCAAAAGTCGTTTCTTGGCGCGCTCAAGGTCCGCACCAGTCTGGTTCTGGTGCTTGTTTTTTTCTTCATCATGCTCATTTCGGGCGCGCTGCTGGGCGTGCTGTCCCTGAAGATGAACAATGATGCGTTCGAGCAGGTCGCCAACGGACAGGAATCCATTTCCTTGCTGGACGACGCGGTCAATCAGTACAAGGACGCGCAAGTCGGCATGGGCCGGGCGCTGGCCAGCATCGTCGTCAACAACGATCTGCGCAACAATGCCATCGCCGCCAACTGGAACACGGGCGGTGGCGCATCCGCGCAAGAGATCAGCGACGACACCCGCCGCCTGATCGCCGGCGCGGAATCCTCCTTGTTCCGGGCCAACGAAACCATGGATCTGTTCAATTCCGCCGCGAGCACGTACCTGAGCGCGGAGGGGGACAGCACCCAGGTCGCCAAGCTCTTTAGCGGATTGGTCGACACTGTTCCCACGGTACTGGCTCAACTCAAGGAAGGGAATATCGATCAGTATGACCGGCTGCAAAGAGAAAAAGTCCAGCCGGCGGAGCAGCGGTTCAACAAGGCCTACACCGTATTGCGCCAGCAACAGAGCGAATGGACGCACCGGAAGATGGAGGACGAAAGGGCCCATCTCCAGAACGTGATCCTGATCGTCGGCGTCTCTATGGTCGTGGCGCTGCTGTTTGCCATCGCCGCCTACCTGTTCCTGCAGCGCGTCGTGCTGCGCCCTCTGCGGCGCGCTGGCGAGCACTTCGACCGCATCGCCGCAGGCGACCTGACGGCGGCCATCCAGGTGCCGTCCCGCAATGAGATCGGCGTCCTGTATCTGGCCATGCAGCGCATGCAGGAAAGCCTGGTACGCATGGTGGCCACGGTGCGCAGCGGCGTCGGCGAGATCCGTGTGGGGTCCCAGGAAATTTTTGCCGGCAATACGGACCTGAGCAGCCGCACCGAGCAGCAGGCGGCGTCGCTGCAGCAGACGGCGGCCAGCATGGAACAGCTCGCCAGCACGGTGCGCCAGAACTCCGATCACGCCGAGCAGGCCGATCAGCTGGCGAAAAGCGCCGCCCAGGTCGCTCAGCGGGGAGGGACGGCCGTGTCCAGTGTCGCCGAGACCATGACCGGCATCACCAGCAGCTCCGGCAAGATGGCCGAGATCGTCGGTGTCATCGACGGGATTGCCTTCCAGACCAATATCCTGGCGCTCAATGCCGCCGTCGAGGCGGCCCGCGCGGGCGAGCAGGGCAAGGGATTTGCCGTGGTGGCGGGCGAGGTCCGCTCGCTGGCGCAGCGCAGCGCCCAGGCCGCCAAGGAAATCAAGGGGCTGATCGACGATTCCGTGGTGCGTATCCGCGAAGGCTCGGAGCGTGTCCAGGACGCCGGGCGCATCATGGGCGAGATCGTCCAGTCCGTGCAGGGGGTGACGGCGATCATGAACGAGATTTCCTCGGCCTCGCGCGAGCAAGCCGAAGGCATCGGCCAGATCAATGCTGCGGTTACCGACATGGACAACGTGGTGCAGCAGAATGCGGCCTTGGTCCAGGAAGCGGCCAGCGCGGCGGGCTCCCTGCTGGATCAGGCCGAGCACCTCAGCGCCGCCGTGGCCACTTTCCAGATCCAGGAGGGTGGCCCGGTGATCGACGTCCATGGCGGGCAGCTCGGCTACGAGCCGGCGGCGGGCGCATCGAGGCTGGCTCTGGAGCAGGCTTGAGCACAGAGCACCTCTTATGATTCACGATGCCGTATCCTCCGTCTCGTATTTCTCGCAGCCGGCTTTGCCCAAGGCGGAGCCGCAGGACCTTGCCCGCGTGGTCGATATCCTGCACAAGCGGGCCGGGATCGTGCTGGGCGACCATAAACGGGACATGGCGGCACGCACGCTGGGGCTGCGGTCCCATCATTCCGGCCTCGATTCGGTGCGCGATTACCTGAATCTGCTCGAACAGAATCCCCAGGCCGAAGAATGGGACCGCTTCATCAGCGCCTTCACGATCAATCACACGGCGTTCTTCCGCGAGCAGCACCATTTCCAGATCCTGGCGGACTTCGTGCGGACGCGGCGCAAGCCGATCTCGGTCTGGTGCTGCGCCTCGTCGACGGGTGAAGAGCCTTACACGCTGGCGATGACCCTGCATGACGCCTGCGGCCAGTCGGACGTCGGCATCTCGGTCCTCGCGACCGACATCGACGTGCAGGCCCTGGCGCAGGCGCGCAAGGGGGTCTATACCCTGGATCGCATCAAGCCGGTGCCACCGGAATTTCTGCGCCGTTATTTTCTGCGCGGGACGGGTCGGCAGGCCGGTATGGCGATGGTTAAACCGGTGATTCGCAACCTGGTGACCTTCGATGAGCTGAATCTCGTGGCGCCCGTCTGGCCGGTGAACCAGAAGTTCGATGCGATCTTCTGCCGCAACACCATGATCTACTTCGACAAGCCGACTCAGACACGAATCCTGGATCGCTTCGTGCCCTTGCTCAAATCAGGCGGTCTGATGTTCGCGGGGCACTCGGAAAACTTTACGTACCTGACGAAATCCCTGCGGCTTCGAGGGCAGACCGTGTATGAGCTTGCCTGAACTTGCCGGGAACAATTGCTGATATGGCTGAAATCAAGAAAATTCGTGTGTTGTGTGTGGATGATTCGGCGCTGGTGCGCAGCCTGATGACGGAGATCATCAATGGGCAGCCGGATCTGGAAGTCGTTGCGACCGCGCCGGATCCGCTGATTGCGCGTGAACTGATCAAGCAGCACAATCCCGACGTCCTGACGCTGGATGTGGAAATGCCGCGCATGGACGGCCTCGATTTTCTCGAACGGCTGATGCGCCTGCGGCCAATGCCGGTGGTTATGGTGTCATCCCTGACCGAGCGCAACTCCGAGGTCACGCTGCGCGCGCTGGAACTCGGGGCGGTCGATTTCGTCACCAAGCCCAAGCTCGGCTTGCGCGACGGGCTGATGGAATACAGCGACATGATCGCCGACAAGATCCGGGCGGCTGCGCACGCGCGGCTGCGCCCTCGGCCGGCGCACGCGGGCGATCATCCCGCGCGGCCGCGCCTGGCGGGCAATTTCTCCACGACCGAAAAGCTCATCATGATCGGGTCCTCCACCGGTGGGACAGAAGCGATCCGCCACGTGCTGGAACCTCTGCCGGCCAACAGCCCGGCTATCATGATCACGCAGCACATGCCCGCGGGCTTCACCAAATCCTTCGTCCAGCGTCTCGACGGTCTGTGCGCCGTCCAGGTTCACGAGGCCGAGGACGGGCAGCGTGTCTTGCCGGGGCACGTCTATCTGGCACCGGGGGGCATCGCGCACATGAAACTGGCCCGTTCCGGCGCCAATTACGTGGTCAAACTGGAATACACCGATCCGGTGAACCGGCATCGCCCCTCTGTCGATGTCCTGTTCCATTCGGCTGCGCAGGTCGCAGGGAAAAACGCGGTGGGCGTCATTCTGACCGGCATGGGAAAGGACGGTGCCCAGGGGTTGCTGGCCATGCGCGAGGCGGGGGCGCGGACCTTCGCCCAGGACGAGGCCAGTTGCATCGTCTTTGGCATGCCGCGCGAGGCCTTGCTGATCGGCGCCGCCGAAGAGGCCGTCCCGCTGGACGAGATCAGTGAACGGATTCTGAAAAGTGCGGGCGCCTACGGGCACCGGGTGTGAACAACAGCAAGGATTCCCTGCCTACCTTGCTGCATTTATTGACTGGAGTGTGACCTGTGGTTCAAAAAACGTTGAAAATCCTGGTCGTCGATGACTTCCCCACGATGCGCCGGATCATCAAGAATCTGCTCAAAGACCTGGGCTATGAAAACGTCGACGAGGCGGAAGATGGCGCCATCGGCCTGGAAAAGCTGCGCAATGGGGGGTTCGAGTTCGTCGTGTCCGACTGGAACATGCCGAACATGGATGGTCTGACGATGCTGCAGAACATCCGCGCCGATCCGAACCTGGCCACGCTGCCGGTGCTGATGGTCACCGCCGAGGCCAAGAAGGAAAACATCATCGCGGCGGCCCAGGCCGGCGCCAGCGGCTATGTGGTCAAGCCTTTCACGGCAGCCACACTCGAGGAAAAACTCAACAAGATCTTCGAGAAACTGTAAGGGGCGCATCATGACTGCAGAACAGACGGAAAACGGGCAGATCGACTTCCAGGCGCCTTCGCTGGACCTGATTCACCGGATCGCCCATCTGACGCGCACGCTGCGCATGAGCATGCGGGAACTGGGTCTGGATCAGGCCATCAAGGACGCCGCGCATGCCATTCCGGACGCCCGCGACCGGCTGCACTACGTAGCGCAGATGACGGAGCAGGCGGCCAACCGCGTGCTGAATGCCGCCGAGCAGATCCAGCCCTGGCAGGAAACGATGCAAAGCGACGCGCGGGCGCTGGATGCGCGCTGGCAGGACTGGTTCGAGCATCCGGTCGAGCTCGATCAGGCGCGCGCGCTGGTGGACGACACCCGGGCTTTCATCAAGGGCGTCCCCGAAAAGACCCAGGCCTCGCAGAACAATCTGATGGAAATCATCATGGCCCAGGACTTCCAGGACCTGACCGGCCAGGTGATCATGAAGATGCTGGGGGTCATTGGTACCATCGAGACCGAACTCGTCCAGGTGCTGATCGACAACGCGCCTCAGGAAAAGCGCGAGGAAACCCAATCGCTGCTCAATGGCCCGGTCGTGAACGCCGAGGGCAAGAACGACGTGGTGGCCAATCAGGATCAGGTGGACGACTTGTTGGCCAGCCTGGGTTTCTGACTGACGACGGGCGCCCGACCAGATGGCCGAGGACAGCGATCTCGAAAAGACTGAAGCCGCCTCGCCCCGGCGCCTGGAAAAGGCGCGCGAGGAGGGGCAGGTTGCGCGTTCGCGCGAACTGGGCACGTTCATGGCCCTGATCAGCGGCATCGGTGCCCTGTGGTTCGGCGGTGGGTCGCTGTTTCGCGCCCTGGAGGGCGTGCTGCGCAGCGGCTTGTGGTTCGATCCGAGGATCGTGCGGGATCCCGACGTCATGCTCAATGTCGCCGCGGCCTCGGCCTGGCAGGGCCTGCTGGTGATTCTGCCCATCCTGGGGCTGCTGCTGGTCGTCGGGGTTTTTTCATCGGTCGCGCTGGGCGGTTTCCTATTGTCGTCCAAGGCGCTGGAGCCCAAGTTCGAGCGCCTCAACCCGCTCAAGGGGCTCAAGCGGTTCGTCCAGATGCAGACCTTCATCGAGCTGATCAAGACGCTGGGCAAGGCCGTCCTGGTAGGCTACGTGGCGGTGAAGGTGATCTGGTCCTATCGCGAGGACATGCTGGCGTTGTCGCACATGCCGCCCACCGAGGGGCTGGCCCGGGGGCTTGAACTGGCGGCGACCTGCAGTCTGCTGATCGCATCGTCCCTGATCATCATCGTTCTGATCGACGTGCCCTGGCAGTTATGGAACCATGCCAAGCAACTGCGCATGTCGCGCGAGGACGTCAAGCAGGAACACAAGGAAAGCGAAGGCGACCCGCACGTCAAGGGCCGCATCCGCCAGCAGCAGCGTGCCATGGCGCGGCGGCGCATGATGAGCGCGGTGCCCGACGCCGACGTGGTCGTGACCAACCCCACCCATTACGCGGTGGCCTTGCGCTACCGCGAGGGGCAGGGGGGGGCGCCGATGGTGGTCGCCAAAGGCGCGGGACTGATCGCCGCGCAGATCCGCAAGCTGGCCGAGGAACATCAGGTTGCCCGCCTGGAGGCGCCGCCGCTGGCGCGTGCCCTGTATCATCACGTTGAACTGGATCGGGAAATCCCGGCTGCGCTGTATGCCGCCGTGGCCGAAGTGCTGGCCTGGGTCTATCAGGTCCGCAACTGGCGGCAGGGCTCGGGTACACTGCCACCTGCGCCGCAGGCACTGCCGGTCCCTCCCGAACTCGATCCGCAACGCAGCCCTGAAGCGGCACCCGCATTCGTCTCATGAACAATTTCCTGGATTTTCTCAAGACCCAAGGTTTCGGGCATGCCCGCCTGATGGCGGGACCGGTGCTGATCCTCATGGTGCTGGGCATGATGATCCTGCCCTTGCCGCCGTTCGTCCTGGACCTGCTGTTCACGTTCAACATCGCCTTGTCGGTGATGATCCTGCTGGTGGCGATGTTCACCCGCAAGCCGCTGGATTTCGCCGCCTTCCCCTCGGTGCTGCTGTTTGCCACCTTGCTGCGCCTGTCACTGAACGTGGCCTCCACCCGCGTGGTGTTGATGAACGGCCACAAGGGCCCGGCCGCCGCGGGCCACGTGATCGAGGCCTTCGGCCATTTCCTGGTCGGCGGCAATTTCGCCGTGGGCATCGTGGTGTTCATCATCCTGGTGATCATCAACTTCATCGTCATCACCAAGGGCGCCGGCCGGATCGCGGAAGTCGGCGCACGCTTCACCCTGGATGCCATGCCCGGCAAGCAGATGGCCATCGATGCCGACCTGAATGCCGGTCTGATCGGCGAGGACGATGCCCGCCGGCGCCGCAGCGAAGTCTCCCAGGAAGCCGAGTTCTATGGGGCCATGGACGGCGCCAGCAAGTTCGTGCGCGGGGATGCCGTCGCCGGTCTGCTGATCATGGTGATCAACATCATCGGTGGCCTGATCGTCGGGGTGGCGCAGCACAATATGTCGCTGGGCGACGCAGGAAACGTCTATACCTTGCTGACGATCGGCGACGGGTTGGTGGCGCAGATTCCGGCGCTGGTGATTTCCACAGCGGCGGGTGTGGTGGTGTCGCGGGTGGCGACCGACGAGGACGTGGGCCAGCAGGTACTGGGGCAACTGTTCTCCAATCCCAATGTCCTGTTCATCACCGCCGGGATCCTGACCCTGATGGGCCTGATTCCCAATATGCCGCACGTCGCGTTCCTGCTGCTGGCCGCCATCCTCGGCGGCGTGGGGTGGGCGCTGCATCAGCGTAAGCAGCGTGAACAGAAGGTTGCGGACTCCAGGCCCAGCCAGGAGCAGACTGCGGCCGTTGCCGCAGCCTCCGAGGCCAGTTGGGATGACGTCTCCACCGTGGATCCGCTGGGCCTGGAGGTCGGCTACCGCCTGATCTCGCTGGTGGATCATCAACAAAGCGGAGAGCTGTTGCATCGCATCCGCAGCCTGCGTAAAAAGTTCGCGCAGGAGATGGGCTTTCTGCCCCCCGTGGTGCATATCCGGGACAACCTGGAAATCAAGCCGACGGATTACCGCATCCAGCTTTTTGGTGTGGAGATCGGCCGTGGCGTCGCCCAGACCGGCCAATGGCTGGCCATCGATCCGGGCGGGGTGACGGCGCCGGTCCAGGGGACGCCGACCAAGGATCCGGCCTTCGGCTTGCCCGCCGTCTGGATCGACGCGTCCCTGCGTGAGCAGGCGCAGATTGCGGGTTACACCGTCGTGGATGCCGCGACCGTCGTGGCCACACACCTCAATCACCTGATGCACCGGTATGGCGCCAAGCTGCTGGGCCGCCAGGAAACGCAGCAGCTGCTGGACCACGTCGGGCGCGACGTGCCCAAGCTGGTCGAGGATCTGGTGCCCAAGACGATCACCCTGCCGCAGTTGCAGAATCTGCTGCGCAGCCTGCTGGACGAGGAAGTCCCCATCCGCGATATGCGCAGCATCCTCGAGACAGTCACCGAATATGCGCCGCGTCTTGCCAGCCTCAATCCGGCCGGCACCGGCCCCAACCAGGACGAGCTGTTGGCCCAGACCCGGGTGGCCCTGGGCCGGGCCATCGTCCAGCACTGGTTTGCGGGCGAAGAGGAATTGCGGGTCATCGGACTGGATTCGCGCCTCGAGCGGGTGCTGATGCAGGCGCTGGGCGCGAGCGGCGCGCTGGAACCCGGGCTGGCGGAAAACCTGCTGGGCGAGACGCAGCGGCACGTCCAGGAACAGGAAGACAAGGGCAATGCGCCCGTGCTGGTTGTGCCGCCCATGTTGCGGGCGTCCCTGTCGCGCTTCCTGCGCCATCATCTGCCGCACATGGCGGTGCTCTCCAGCGCCGAGATCCCTGAGGAGCGTATGATCCGGGTCACGGCCGTCATCGGCGGGAGTCCTGCGTGAACATCAGTCGCTTTTTCGGGGCCACCAATCGCGAGGCCATGCGCCAGGTTCGTCTGGCGCTGGGCGCGGATGCCCTCATCATTTCCAGCAAGCGGGTCAATGGCGGGGTCGAAATCCTCGCCACGGATCCGACCTCGCTGCCCGATCATGACCAGATCGCCGCACGGACCCCCGTGTCGGTGCCGTCCGCGCCGGCCGCCGTTCCCACGGCTCCTGCGGCGTCCGTGTCGGCACCCGCCCGGTCGCCGACGCCGGCGGTCGCGCCAGGCGATGGCCTGATGGGCGCGATCGACGACCTGAAGGGTTCCCTCGAAAGCCGGATCGACGAGCTGCTGTGGGGCAATCAATTGCGCCGTTCGCCGCAGGCGGTCACGCTCTTTCAGGGACTGCTGCGTTTTGGTTTCAGCACCACGCTGCTGCGCGCCATGCTCAAGAGCATGCCGGAACTCAGTGGCACACGGGCTGCCCTGCAGTGGGCGCGCGGCGAACTCGTCAAGCACCTGCCGGTCCTGGCCTCCGAGGACGCCCTGTGGCAGCCCGGGCTTGCCCTGGCCCTGGTCGGCCCCACGGGGGTTGGCAAGACCACCACGATTGCGAAGCTCGCGGCCCGCTGTGTGCGGCGCGCAGGTCCGGACAGCCTGGTGCTCCTGACCACCGACACTTACCGGATCGGCGCGCACGAGCAGTTGAAGATCTACGGGCAGATGATGCGTGTGCCGGTGCACGTCGTCCAGGACGTGCATGAATTGCGGCGGGTCCTGCAGACGGTCCGCCCCGATCAGACGGTGTTGATCGACAACGTCGGGATCAGTCAGCGCGACCGCTATGTCACGGACCAGGCCGCCCTGCTGGCGGGCGCCGGCCGCCGGGTCGAGCGGTTGTTGGCCCTGAACGCCTCCAGCCATGGGGATACGTTGGACGAAGTCGCCCGTTCGTATGTTCGTGACGGTGGCACGCCGCTGCGCGGCTGCATCATCACCAAGATCGATGAAGCCGCCTGCCTGGGGGCGGTGCTGGACACCACCATCCGCTACCGATTGCCGATCCACTATGTGTCCGATGGGCAAAAAGTCCCCGAAAATCTGCAGTTCCTGACCGCAACCGAACTCGTGGACCGGGCGCTTGCGCCCATGCAGTCCGCCCGCACCCAGTTCGCCCCCTCCGAGGCGGATCTGGCCGCGTTGATGTCGATCACACAGCCTGTGGAAAGCGCGGATGCCATTGCCGGGCGGCGGCGTCAGCAGGTGCTGTTGCCGCAGCTGCTGACCCAGTCGGCGCAGGGCGATTCCCTGGGGCTGGAACAGCTGCGTGCCGCCGTCGCCCTGCTGGACGAGGATCCCGTGCTGTCCGAAGGCTACGACCTCTGGCATAGCCGATCCGCCGGGGATCTTCCGGCCGCGGTGGATGCCATCGACCATCTGCGGCGGGTCGCACGGACAGGCCTCGAAGAATCCGAGCCTCCCCTGATCGTGCATGATCGCCAGGCCTTGTCCTGGCAAGGGCGGCGCGGCGCCTGGTCAGCGACGGCCTGGTTCGACGGCCGTTGCCGGCCGCTGGCCGCGGGCACCCAGCAGGTGGGCATGGCCGATGGCTGGTACGGCCCGCAGGGCGCCCAGTCGGTTGCGCCTTCGGCCATCGAGGTACTGCGCCATCAGGTCGGGCTCGAATCCGAAGGCCCGGATCCCGCCCCCTGGCACGTCTTCGAAGGCGGCAGCCAGGCGCTGCTGCGGGACCTCGACCGACAAGGATTCCAGTGGATCTCCGCCTGCGGCGCGCGTACCCGCATTTACCAGGAAGACGAGGCCAGCGTGGTCTCGGCGTCAGCCCAGCGGCTGGTCTTCAAGCCGCTGCCGGGCGATGTCTTTGCCTATCTGCTCACCCCGTCCGGCCTGGCCGGGACGGGCGTGGCCTGGTGGGCGGGCCTGGGGGCCGCCGAGCTGCGTACGCGCGGTGAGCCTCCCTTGGGTGTTCGTCTGTTCTGCCTGCGGGCCGTCGATCCCCAGGATGGCCACATTGTGCGTGTCTGGCATGCATTGGTGGGCCAGGCGGGTGATGCGCCTGCGGATCGGATCGCAGCGGCGCTCGTGCTGCGCCAGGAATGCCATGCCGCTTGGCGTCTGGCCGCGTCATGGCTGGCGGATGCGCAGGGCCGCGAACCCTTGCTCGACCGCGCGGTGCTGGCTGCCCAGCTCGGGTTGGCCGCCTGGCGGCTGGTGCAGGATCCGGCACTGGCGCCGGCTGCGCACGTCGTCGCCCGCATGTTGGGGGCCGAGCAGCTGTCGGCCCGCCAGTCGCCTGCCGGCTTATTGAAGCTGTACGCGTTGAAGGAATTGCTGGCGGTTTAGGGTGCGGTACGGATTCACAGCACAGCACTCTGGGGTGTTGGAGACTGCGGGGTCTTACCGCGACAGCCGCCCCCGGGCGTCGTACAGATCCTTGCCCATCAGCGTGCGCAAAGTGTCCAGCGCCTGCTGGTTGTGATCCATGAAGGATTTCAGGATCTGGCCATTGGCCTGATTCAGGGTGCTGGCCTGTTCGGCGCGCGCGAACAGGGCGTCGAAAACGGGACGCAGGTCGGGGTGCGCTTCGCAGGCGGCATCGATGCCGGCGCGATCATCGGCGTGACCCAGCCCGGACAGGGCTGCGGCACGCGCCTGGTCCAGTTCACCCAGGCGGCGCGCGTAATCGTTTTTCCGGGTGGTCAGGGTGCCCAGCGCTTCGTTCGAGGGCGTTTCCAGCAGCATGGCGCCTTCGGCTTCCAGCGTCTGGATGAAGTCGTTCAGTAGCTCGGACTGTTCGTCCACGCACTGGAGCAGGGCATCGATATGGCTCATGGCAGGAGATTCCGGCAAAACATCGAGGTCGCCAATCGGCTGGACCAAGAAATGCCCGCCGCGTGGCAGCCCTATTTTAGCAATTCGCGCACGCTGGCCAGCAGGCCGTCGGCGATACGGCCCGGATCGATCGTCAGTTGACCGGACGCCAGTGCGTCGCGAATCTGACGTACCCGTTCCGCCTGGACGTCCGCGTCGCTGTCATTCAGGGCCGCCAAGTGGCGGGCTGCCGGGCTGAGATCAACTTTCGGCCCGCTGCCACCGGCCACGGATGCGGCATGCGAGGCGTTTTCACTGCGCGTACCCCCGGTCACCCCACCGAGCAGGGGGTTGGGCGAAGTGGAATTGACTTTCAAGGCTCGTCTCCGGGTGAAAGGACAGGGTCATATGGTGCATCCCTGGTTACGACCGGCATGGCGAAATCTTTAGGGGGACGCCGACTTACATCATAACCTGAACGGTATGGGCGTCGATCACCGTGCCGGTGATGATCTGACCATTGGGCGTACGGACCTGGATGCGGGCACCCGGGCCGCCGGATTCCAGCGCCTGGCCTTCGCCCGAGGCCTCGAAGCCGATTCCCCGAGCCACGGTGCGGACCTGCTGCCCGCGCTCAATCGCGTTTGGATCCCGCAAGGCGCTGGCTTCGATGGCGCCGCCAGCGCGCAGGCGGCGGTTGGCGATCCAGCCGACGATCCGCCCGGGGTCGCTGATGACGCGGCGTAGCCGCAGCAGATCGCCTTCGCGGGCGTCGAGATCCGCAGGGCCGATGACGCTGCCGCGTTCGATCACGTGGCTGGCCACGTAATAGCGGCCCATGATCTGGACGCTGGTCTGCAGATAGACCGTCCAGGGCTGGGGAGCCAGGCAACGCACGCCGACCGGGGTGCGCGGCTGCAGGCCGCCGGAACCTGCCAGGAAAGCCTCGAATTTGTCACAAGGGGGCTGGTTGTTCAGCCTGGGCGCATCGACCGCGACGGTGACCGAACCGGGATACGACGCGGCCTGGTCCCGGATCAGGGATTCGACCTGTGCGATGACCGCGGCTGGATCCTGAACCTGAGGTGCAGGCGCGCGGACCTGGGCTGTCGAGACCGCTGGCAGCGCCGCCATCAGGCAGGCGGCCACGCACCATGCGCCCCTGAATGGTGCGGCGTGTCCCGGTGCACCGATGCGCGATCGCGGCGTAGGGTCTAGCCGCCGCGGGGTGCGGTGCCGGGCCTGAAACGGAAGTGAGAGCGTGATCATGGGCATATGGGCCATTGTAGAAGAAGGCCCGGACCAGGGTGGCCCGCAACCTTGCGTCGCGTTGGATGTCGGCGTGTCTCTGGCTGATGCCCGGCTTCCCCGGCCGGCCTCAGGATTGACTGCATTGTCTGAATAGGACTTCAAACCCCGCTTTGTTTGAGTCTTTATGGAACCGTGCCAGCCCTTACGATGCTGTTGTGCGCTCAAACCGCGAATGGTCAGGGATCATTTGGTGCCCGGTGGATGCGTACCCCATTCACCGAATTGCACGACACGCCATGATCGATCGAATCGGCAGAGACTTCGAGTTCTACCAGAAAGCCCTGTCCCTACGTCAGCAGCGCCAGGAAATCCTGGCGACCAACATCGCCAATGCCGACACGCCCAACTACAAGGCGCGCGACATCGATTTCAATGCCACGCTGCGCGAGGCGATGGGCGAGGGCGGTCTGCCGCGCCTGCCGGACACATCCCTGACGCTGACCTCGTCGCGTCACATTCCCGCCAGTGCCCATACCAGTGGCCCCGCTCAGGAATTGTATCGAACGCCATCGCAGCCCAGTCTGGACGGCAACACCGTCGAAATGGACGCCGAGCGGGTCCAGTTCGCCGACAACACCATGCGCTATCAGACCAACCTGCAGGTGCTCAACGGGCGCATCAAATCCCTGCTGGCCGCGATGCAGCAGTAAACGCTTCGGAACTCGACAGATCCCATGTCCACTTTCAGTGTCTTTCAGATCGCCGGCTCCGCGCTGGCGTCCCAGTCCCAGCGCATGAACGTGTCGGCCAGCAACATCGCCAACGCCGACAGCGCCGCAGGCCCCGATGGCCAGCCCTACAAGGCGCGCCACGTGGTGTTCCAGATGACGCCATCGGCACAGTCCGAGGCAGTCGGCGGCGTGCGGGTCGCGTCCGTGGTGGAAAGCAACGCACCGCCGCGCGTGCAGTACGATCCGGGCAACCCCCTGGCCGACGCCAAGGGCTACGTGACCTTGCCCAACGTCGATGTGGTTGCTGAAACCGTCAACATGATCTCGGCTTCGCGTTCGTACCAGGCCAACGTCGAAGTCATCAACACGGCCAAATCTCTCATGGCCAAGACCCTTACCCTAGGTCAATAAGGATATTTGCCATGGCTTCCGTCTCCGACGTCTCCAGCACCGACCCCAGCGCCGCTGCCGCCTTGGCCGGAGCGCAGACCAGCAGTCTGATGTCCGGTACGCAGAGCCAGTTCCTGACCCTGCTGGTGACGCAGTTGCGCAATCAGGACCCGCTCAACCCGATGGACAATGCCCAGGTCACGTCGCAGATTGCGCAGCTGTCCACGGTCAACGGCATCCAGCAGCTCAACAATACCCTGTTGGCCTTGTCAGGCCAGATGGATATGTCCCAGTCCCTGCAGGCCGCTGGTCTGATTGGCAAAGACATCCTCTACCCGGGGGACAAGGTCTCCGTCGGTGCGGACGGCGTTGCCACGGCTTTTGGCATCGACCTGATGTCGGCCGCAACCAAGGCCACGGTCACCATTCGGGACGTCGGCGGCAATGTCGTTTACACGACGGAACTCGGCGCCCAGGACGCGGGTGTCTATCCATTGGCCTGGGACGGGAAGGACATGACCGGCGCCACTGTGCCCAAGGGCGCTTATACGGTATCGATCGATGCCGCCGATGCCAGCGGCAAACCGGTGTCGGCCCAGGCGCTGACCTACGGTCACGTCAGCAGTACCGCCTATACGACCAGCGGCCTGAAGCTGAATCTGGCGCTGGGCGACAAGATTTCCCTGCTGGACATCCGGCAGGTCATGTAATTTCCGGGGCGGCGCGCGATAGCCGCGCCGTTTCAGCCCGAATCAACGCAGTACGCACTGAAAGAGGTCAATCTCATGGGTTTCGGTCAAGGTCTGAGCGGTCTGAATGCCGCCTCGCAAAACCTGGATGTCATCGGCAACAACATCGCCAACTCCGGCACCGTGGGCTTCAAGTCCGGGTCCGCCACCTTTTCCGACGTCTACGCCAATTCACGCGTGGGCCTGGGTGTGCAGCTGGCCTCCATCAACCAGCGGTTCACGACCGGTACGGTATCGACGACCGGCAATCAGTTCGACATGGCCATCGATGGCGCCAAAGGGCTCTTCGTCGTGCGGCAGCCCGATGGCGGCAACATACTGTATACCCGCAACGGCCAGTTCTTCGCCGACAAGGACAGCAATATTGTTAATGCCCAGGGCCAGCAGCTGATGGGCTACAAGGCCGACATGTCGGCCACACCCCCCAAGCCGATCCTGGGTACCCAAGTCGGACTGACCGTGCCGCTGGGCAACATGAGCCCGAAGGCCACGACCTTGGTGACCGACAAGTTGAACCTGGATGCCAGCGCGCCGATCATTTCTCCGTTGGTTACACCACCAGATCTGACGCAATCGTCCACTTATTCGACGTCGTTTCCGACGACCGTCTACGATTCGCTGGGGATTGCCCACCGGATCGATCAGGTCTATCAGAAGACAGCTCCCAATACGTGGCAGGTTACCTATCTGTGGGACGACGGCACGGGCCCCGCGAGTGTGGGCACTGCTACCCTGAATTTCAAGCCGTCCGGCGCCCTGGACACCATCGTTCCGGCGTCCGCGAGCTTCACCCTTGCTACCCTTCCTGCCACGTCAGGGGCCAATCCGCTGACGGCAACCGTTTCTTACGATGGCTCGACCCAGTTTTCCGGCGGCTATACGACCAATTTCATCCAGGACGGCTATGCCTCCGGCGAATATGCCAGCACCTCGATCGGTACCGATGGCTCCGTCGTGGCCAATTACACCAATGGGGCCAAGCAGGTCATGGGCTTCGTCGCCCTGGCGGATTTCAACAACCTGCAAGGCCTGCAGCCCGTGGGCGGCAATGCCTGGGCGGAAACCGCCAATTCCGGTCAGCCCCTGCTGGGCACGCCCGGCGTCAACGGCATGGCCACCATCAAGGGCCAGGCGGTGGAAGAGTCCAACGTGGACATGTCGCAGGAACTGGTCAACATGATTATTGCCCAGCGCACCTATCAGGCCAATGCCCAGACGATCAAGACGCAGGACCAGATCATGCAGACGCTGATGGCCATGCGCTAACGCGGCGAAACGGTATGGATCGCATTCTCTACACGGCGTCCAACGGCGCCGCCCGCATCCTGGAACAGCAGTCGGTCATCAGCAACAACATGGCCAATGTCTCCACGACGGGTTTCCGCGAACAGATGGCCATCTACCGCTCGGTGCCGGTCGTGCCGCAAGCGGGCGAATTACCCACACGGGTCAGCACGGTAGCGTCCACGCCCGGCAGCCAGTTCGGCCAGGGCGCCATGGTCGAGACTGGCCATTCGCTGGATGCCGCGATCGCCGGCGACGGCTGGTTCGCGGTCCAGACACCTCAGGGCGAAGCCTATACCCGCGCGGGCGAATTCGCTGTCAATCAGCAGAACCAGCTGGTCACCCAGACCGGCCTGCCGGTGCTCTCCAACGGGGGCGGCCCCATCGAAGTCCCCGACCGCGGCAGCATCACGTTTGCGACCGACGGCCAGATCAGCGCGCTGGGCGCGGGCGACAATCCCCGCGACATCCAGTTGCTGGCGCAGCTGAAACTGGTCAACCCGGCCAAGAACCAGCTGGTGCGTGGCGATGACGGTCTGTTCCGTGTGGCGGGCGGTCAGCCGGCCCAGGCAGACCCCGCCGTGAAGATCGCGCCGGGGTTTGTGGAAAAAAGCAACGTCAATCCGGCGGCCGCCATGGTGGCCATGATTTCCAATGCGCGCCAGTTCGAGATGCAGATGCAAGTGATCAAGAACGCCAGCACCAACGAAGAGCGCGGCAATTCGATTCTTTCGGCGGCGGGCTGAAGCCCTTCGCTCCTGAACAGGACCTCCTGACATGATTCGTTCCTTGTGGATCGCCAAGACCGGTCTGGAAACCCAGCAGACCAGCATGGACGTGATTTCCAATAACCTGGCCAACGTCAACACCACGGGCTTCAAGCGCAGCCGCGCCGTATTCGAAGACCTGATGTATCAAACCGTTCGCCAGCCGGGCGCGGCCGTGGGTGCGGCCAATCAGCTGCCCTCGGGCCTGCAGCTAGGCACGGGTGCACGCACCGTGGCCACCGAACGCATTCACTCCCAGGGCGATCTCAAGCAAACTGGCAATGCCCTGGATGTCGCCATTCAGGGCAACGGATTTCTGCAGGTCGAGATGCCGGATGGGTCTTTTGCCTACACGCGCGACGGCAGCATCCAGCGCGATCAGAACGGCATGCTGGTGACCGCGGGCGGGTATCCGATTCAGCCGGGCATCAACATTCCAGACAATGCCCTGTCCATCACGATCGCGCGCGACGGCACCGTGTCGGTCACGCAACCGGGCGCGACGGGCACCAACGTTCAGGTCGGCCAGCTGCAGCTGGCAACCTTCATCAACCCCACCGGCCTGCAAAGCCAGGGCGAGAACCTGTATGTGGAAACCGACGCTTCAGGTCCGGCCAATTTGCTGCAGCCCGGGCTGGAAGGCGCCGGGGTCCTGCTGCAGAACTATGTGGAAACGTCCAACGTCAATGTGGCGGAAGAACTGGTGAACATGATCACCACTCAGCGCGCCTATGAAATGAACAGCAAAGCGGTGCAGACGTCGGACCAGATGCTGGCCCGCCTGACACAGATGTAAACAGGATGGTCCACGAACAATCAGATCGCCCCCTGGGCAATCATCGGTCTGACGCCCAGGCAGGGGCGCGGGCGGCCCGGGCCGACATGACGGCGCGTCGCACACGCTTTTTGTCGCAGCCTTGCCGGCGCCGCGGCGCCGCGATCGGCGCCGTCGTCTTCGCGCTGGCCCTGTCGGGTTGTGCGCTGGTGCCACCCGAACCCGTCGTCACCGGACCGCTGACGGCGCCCCCGCCACCGCCCGCGGCACCGGCCGCCGAGGCCAATGGTTCCATCTACCAGCCGACGGCTTATGGCAACTATCCGCTGTTCGAGGACCGGCGCCCGCGCAACGTGGGCGATATCGTCACGATTGTGATCCAGGAAAAGACCAACGCGGCCAAAAGCGTGGGTACCAGCACCAATCGCAGCGGCAATGCCAGTATGAACATCGGGATCTCGCCGGCGATCCTGCCCAATGAAGTCGGCGCGCAACAGAACTTCCAGGCGACCGGCGGCAACAAGTCAGATGGCAAGGGCTCCAGCAGCGCCACCAATGCCTTCACCGGCACCCTGACCACCACGGTCATCGGCGTGCTGCCCAACGGCAACCTGCAGATCGCCGGCGAAAAGCAGATCGCCATCAACCGGGGCAGCGAATACGTGCGGTTTTCCGGCGTGGTCGATCCGCGTTCCATCACGGGCAGCAACACGGTGTCCTCGACCCAGGTGGCTGACGCACGCATCGAGTACCGCAGCAAGGGCGTGATGGACGAAGTCCAGACTATGGGCTGGCTGCAGCGCTTCTTCCTGAATATTGCCCCGTTCTGACGACATGATCATCGATCACCAGCCTTTTCTTCGTTCCCTGGTTCGGCGCCTCGCCGCCGGGGTGCTGCTGTCCACACTGCTGCTGCCGATCGTACGGGCCGAGCGGATCAAGGACCTGGCGTCCTTTACCGGTGTGCGTGAAAACCAGCTGATCGGCTACGGGCTGGTCGTCGGGCTGGATGGCAGCGGCGATCAGGTCCGCCAGACGCCGTTCACCCAGCAAAGCCTGACCAACATGCTGTCTCAGCTGGGCGTGACGGTGCCCCAGGGCACCAACATGCAGGTGAAAAACGTCGCAGCCGTCATGGTCACTGCACGCCTGCCGGCGTTCGCCCAACCGGGGCAGAGCGTGGACGTGGTGGTGTCGTCCATGGGCAATGCCAAAAGCCTGCGCGGCGGCACCTTGTTGATGACCCCGCTGAAGGGCGCCAATGGCCAGGTCTACGCGCTCGCCCAGGGCAATCTGCTGGTGGGTGGCGCCGGTGCTTCCCAGGGCGGCGCCAGCGTGCAGGTCAATCAGCTCAATGGCGGCACCATTCCCGATGGTGCCATCGTCGAGCGCGGTGTCCCCACTTCCTATGCTCAGAACGGCGTCGTACGCCTGGAATTGAACACCAGCGACTTCGCCATCGCGCAAAACGTGGTGGCGGCACTGAACCGCCGGTTCGGCGGACAAACGGCGACGGCCGTCAATGGTCGTACGATCGAATTGCGGGCACCGATGGATCCGAAGGGTCAGCTGACCTTCCTGTCCCAGGTGGAAAATTTGCAGGTCAGTTTGCCGCCGGCGCGCGCGCGTGTCGTCATCAACGCCCGCACCGGTTCGGTGGTGATGAACCGCACCGTCATGATCGACGAGGCCGCCATTGCCCATGGCAATCTGTCCATCGCCATCAGCCCGCAGCAGCAGGTCAGCCAGCCCAACACGCCGTTCGGCGGTGGCCAGACGGTCGTGACCAACAACACGCAGATTCAGATGCAGACGCAGGGCGGGGCGATCAAGCGCGTGAACACCAGCGCCAATCTGGCCGACGTGGTGCGCGCCCTGAACGCACTGGGGGCCACGCCGCAGGACCTGCTGTCCATCCTGCAGAACCTGAAGAGTGCCGGCGCGCTGCGTGCCGACCTGGAAGTGATCTGAGGACGGCCATGGCTTACGTGACACAGACGCCGCTGCCAAGTTCCGGTGCCCAGCCTTCGGTCCTGGATTTCAGCAGCCTGAACACGCTGAAGCGGGGCGTGCAGGCGGGTGCCAACGCCCCGGCCGACAAGCAGCGCGAAGTCGCGCGCCAGTTCGAGGCGGTGTTCATCCAGATGATGCTGAAACAGGCGCGCCAGACCTCGGATCAGATGCCGACGCTGCTCGACTCCCAGGCCACACGGATGGCGCGCAGTCTCGGCGATGAGCAGGCTGCGCTGGCCCTGGCGAATCCAGGATTGGGGCTTGCCGATGCGCTGATGGCGCAGATGCAGGGCAATTCTGGACAGAAGGCGGCGGATCCGCTGGCGAATCCGCCCGAAGCTGCCCGTTCGCGTCTGCCAGGGTTGCAATCCCGCATCGGCGAAGGGCGCCGGCAGGTCGCGGATTCGATTGCATCCCTGATCGACGTGCTGACGCAGCGTCGCCTGGGCCAGAAGGTCAGCAGCGCCATTCAGGGGGCGCCGGACCATATCCGCACCTTCGTCGATCAGATGGCCGCCGCTGCGGACGTCGCGTCGCGGCGCAGTGGCGTGCCCGCCAAACTGATCCTGAGCCAGGCCGCGCTGGAGTCGGGCTGGGGGCAGCGGGAAATTACGCGCCCCGATGGATCCAGCAGCCACAATCTGTTCGGCATCAAGGCCGGACGCGGCTGGCATGGCGAGGTCGTGCAGGCCATGACGACCGAATACATCGATGGCGAGCCACGTAAGATGGTGCAGCCCTTCCGGGCGTACGCGTCCTACGCTGATTCCCTGACCGACTACGCGAACCTGATCAGCCAAAGCGATCGTTACAGCGCCGTGATGACGGCGCGTTCCGCCGAGGACGCGGCCCGCAAGGTGCAGGCCGCCGGCTATGCCACCGACCCGTCCTATGCGGACAAACTGATTTCCATCATGGGCTATTTCAACGCCCGGTGATGATCAGCGCGGGGCCGGACAGCAGGGTGCGGATCGGGGCCGCCAGGTGGGCAGGCAGGCTGGACCGCTAAATTTTCCGCCGTCCGTGCCGTTACTAAACTAGATGAATTTTCAGGCGTGCCTTCGCGGCACGCACACAACTGACAGGATTTCAGCACATGAATCTGGCGAATCTGGGCAAGGCCGGCCTGCTGGTCGCACAAAACCGTCTGGACACCGCGGGGCACAACATCAACAATGCGGCCACCGATGGCTACAGCCGCCAATCGGTGCTGGTACAGACGGCTGGGGCTACCTCCACCTCGGCGGGCTGGATCGGCCGTGGAGTACAGGCGGTCAGCGTGCAGCGGTCCTATGACGCCTTCCTGTATCGCCAGCTGACCGCTTCCCAGACTCGCGGCGCGGCCTTGAAGAGCTACGGCGATCAGATCAGCCAGGTCAACAATCTGGTGGCGGATCGCACCGTGGGGATTTCGCCCAACATCCAGCAGTTCTTTGATGGCCTGGACGCGGTGGCGACATCACCCGCTGACGTGGCCGCCCGCCAGGAACTGCTCGGCCGGGCCAACAGCCTGGCCTCGCAGGTCCGCGATGCCAACGCCTTTCTGGATAGTCAGCGCGCGAACGTCAACACCCAGATTGACACTACTGTCACGCAGGTCAACAGCTACCTGGACCGCATCCAGGATCTGAACCGCCAGATCACGACGGCCAAGGCCACCAATCCCAACCAGCCCCCCAACGATCTCTTGGATCAACGTGACCAGTTGGCCAGTGAACTGGGCCAACTGGTGAACATCCAGGTCTACGAGCAGGATGATCGCTTCAACATTACCGTCGGCAATGGCCAGACTGTGTTGGGCGGAGACACGGTATTTCACCTGCAGGTACAGCCCTCGAAAGCCGACCCTGGCCGCCTCGCAGTGAATTACACCGTCGTCGATTCCACGGGCAAGCCCAAGCCCGTCGAGATGAGCGACAGCCTGATCACTGGCGGCAAGCTGGGCGGCTTGCTGACGTTCCGCTCGGATGTGCTGGATTCCACACAGAACGATCTGGGGCGCCTGGCGCTGGGCATTTCCATGTCTATCAATGCCCAGCACACGCAAGGCTATGACCCGTCGGGTGCACCAGGGACAGACTTCTTTACGGTCTCCGCGCCCAAGGTCATCGAGAATGCCGGGAATACCGCCACGACCAATCCGGACGCGTCCATCCAGGATGTGTCCAAGCTCACCAATCAGGATTATCGCCTGGCCTACGACGGCACGAATTACACCGTCACCCGCGTACCCGACGGCACGGCGCTGGGAACCATTCCCAATGGCGGTAATGCGACCTTCGACGGCGTGACGTTCGATACGGCGCCGGTAGCCGGCGCGGCCACGGGGGATTCCTGGCTGATCCAGCCGACCCGGGCGGCTGCTGGCGGCATGAATGTTGCCATCACCGACCCGGCAAAAATTGCGGCGGCGGGTTGGGACGCCACCGCCAATGGGGGAGCAGGCGGCCCCGCAGGTTCGGCCAACGGCGACAACGCGCTGAAACTGGCCCAGTTGCGTACGCAAAAGGTCCTGGGCGGTCTGTCCGGCAGTCCGGCGGGGCAGGGCTCCATGGGCCTGAACGAGGCCTACTCCCAGCTGGTCAATAACGTGGCTGTCAAGACTCAGTCGAACACCACGGCACAGAAGGCCCAGAGTTCCCTGATCCAGCAGAACGTCGCGGCGCAGCAGGCGGTGTCCGGTGTGAACATGGACGAAGAATACATCAACCTGCAGCAATTCCAGCAACAATACCAGGCCGCTGCGCGCCTGATCGATACGGCTTCCACGCTGTTCGACACCCTGCTCAATCTGCGCAATTAAGCCGCATCGGTCTCTTCGGAAATTCATCATGCGTATCAGCACCAGCCTCGTATTCCAGACCGGACTGAACACCATCAACGCTCAGCAGTCCGATTTGATGCATCTGTACCAGCAGATCGGCTCCGGCCAGAAGATGGTCACGCCCTCCGACGATCCGCTGGGGGCGTCCCAGGCCATCAATATCTCGCAGTCGCAGGCGCAGAACACCCGGTATGCCGGCAACCGGGCGGTTGCCAACCAGAATCTGGGCACCGAGGAAGACGCACTGAATTCCCTGACCAATCTGCTGGTGGACGTGCGCACCCGTCTGGTACAGGCGGGCAATGGCACGCTGTCGGACTCGGACCGTCAGACTTTGGCCAACGTCTTGCAGAATGCGCGCGACACCGCCATGGGCATCGCCAACACGACCGATGGCAATGGGCAGTATGTGTTTTCCGGATCCAAGGGCAGCTCGCCCGCGTTTGATGCGGCGGGTACTTATCTGGGCGACAGCCTGCAGCGCAATATCCAGGCCGATGCCACCCGCCAGATCGCTGGCAGTGACGTCGGGTCGGATATTTTTCAGCGGGCGCAGCCGGGGACCCTGGCCTACACCAGCGCCGCCGCCGCGGGGAATAACGGCACGGCCGTGCTGGGCGGACCCTATATTTCGGATCGCACCGCCAACCCGGATGCGCGCTACTCGTATGCGGTGTCGTTCACGAGCGCGACGGATTACACGGTTACCGTGACCGATCATTCGGCCGTTCCCCCCACCGTTGCAGCACCCGTCAACTACACGCTGCCAACCAACGCCACGGAAATGGACCTCGGCAATGGCACGAAGGTCCAGTTATCGGGTGCCCCCGCCACGGGCGATGCATTCACGGTCGAGCCGCTGAAGACCCAGAACGCCAACATCTTCCGGACGCTCGACAATCTGGTTGCCGCCCTGAACGCGCCGTCACAAGGTGACGACAAGGCCTCGGCCGCCCTGCACAATGCGCTGAACACGGGCATGCAGCAGCTGGCCTCCAGCTATGACAACGTCCTGACGGTGCGAGCCTCGATCGGGGCGCGCATGAACGAATTGACGGCCCTCAATGATAGCGGCAGTCAGCGCGGCCTGGGCTTTACCCAGGCCTTGTCCGGCCTGGAAGACCTGGATTACTACCAGGCCACGACGCAGCTCAATCTGCGCAAGATGGCGCTGGAAGGCGCCGGCCTGGCGTTTCAGACGATCCAGGGCCTGAGCCTGTTCAAGATGGGCAAGCCCGCATGACCGTGGGTGGACAAGGCAGCGACGCGGGATGATGATGCCGGCGGATTTGTGCACGACGCAGGTCCTGGCATTCTAGGTGAATAGGGCCGACAAGGCCCTATTTTCTTTGGAAGAAAAGCAGCATGCGTATGGCATGCTGACGATAACCAGAAGGGTGAGGTGACATGAAAGTCCGTTTTCTGAAATGGCGTTCCGTGACGTTGTCCTTGCAGGCCCGCTTGACGCTGGTGGTGGGGCTGTTGTCCCTGCTGACCTTCGCGGCAGTCGGCAGCGCGTGGTTTGTCCAGCAGCAAAGCCAGCAAACCATCAGTCAGTTGGCCACCATAGGCGTGCAGGCCAATTCGGATGTGAAGAACGCCCTGATCTACGCCCAGCAGGCTGCCACGCAGATCGAAGGCGCCCTGGGCATCGCCAATGAAACGCAGCGCCTCTGGGAACTCGGCCAAGCCGATCAGTTGCTGAAGCGCTCGCACGACCACATCGACGCTCTCCTGGCGTCGGGCGCCCTGGGCGGCGAGCGGACGCAGACGCTGCTGCATATCCTGACCACGTCCTTCAAGGATTATTGGGCTCAGGTCGCGCAGTTGCGCGATCTGGCGGCCAGGCAGGACGCCAAGGGATTCGAAGCCATCAAGCGGGGGCGTCTGCGCACCGCGGCGCGGGGAATGGATCGAGCATTCGGCCAGTTCGACCAATATGTCCAGGATAGCAGCGCCGAATCGCGTGAATCCCTCGCGCGGTTGTACACCTGGGCCCATCAGGGCTTTCTGGGCCTGTTGAGCGTCGCGATCGTCCTGGCGCTGCTGACGTACCGGATCCTGATCCGGACGGTGCTGCGGCCTCTGCAGGGCGTGGGGCGTCATCTGCGGAAGATGGCGGACGGCAATCTCGACGTCGCCATCTTCCCGAAATCGCGGGATGAGATCGGCTTGTTGCTGCATGGCCTGAAGGACATGCGCGATGGGCTGGAAACGCTGATTCTCGGGGTGCGGGGACGCATGGACCAGATGACGGAGGGCACGCGCCGCATTGCCTCCGGCAATCAGGACCTGAGCAGTCGCACCGACCAGCAGGCGGCTGCGCTGCAGCAAACGGCCGCCAGCATGGAAGAGCTGGCCAGCACGGTGAAGCAGAACGCCGATCATGCACGGCAGGCCAATCAACTGGCGGGTACGGCATCCCAGGTCGCGTCGCGGGGCGGCCAGGTGGTCGATGAAGTTGTCCAGACCATGGATGGCATCTCGGACAGTTCACATAAGATCGCCGATATCGTCGGAGTGATCGACAGCATCGCGTTCCAGACCAATATCCTGGCGCTCAACGCAGCAGTCGAGGCCGCCCGCGCGGGCGAGCAGGGCCGCGGCTTCGCCGTCGTGGCGGCCGAAGTCCGTGCGCTGGCGCAGCGCTCGGCCTCCGCCGCCAAGGAAATCAAGGATCTGATCGACGACTCCGTCAGTCGCGTTCAGGCGGGGTCGGCGCAGGTCGACCGCGCGGGAGAAACCATGCGGGAACTCGTCCAGGCGGTGACCCGGGTATCCGACATCATGAGCGAGATCACGGCGGCCACGGTCGAGCAATCGTCGGGGATCGACCAGGTCAATCTGGCCATTGCGCAGATGGATACGGTGACTCAGCAAAACGCATTGCTGGTGCAGCAGGCGGCCACAGCGGCAAGTTCGCTGGAATCCCTGGCGACCGAGATCGAACAGTCCCTGGGCGTGTTTCAACTCAGTCAGACCACGGCGGACGCCGCCAGGGTCCGGGATCCCGCAGCGGCTTCGGCGGATCCTGGTCACGGTCTGCCGCTGCCCGCCGCGGGACCCGTCCCGCGCCTGGCAGCGGCTCAGGCGGCGCGATAGCAAAACACGGGCGCCATGCGGGCGTCCCCCGACACTAAGAATTGGGAGCAATCTTGAACATGTCATTTTCCTGGGCCGGGCGGCTTACCCCGTGTGGTGGGCGCTTGCCGCTGGCCGCGCTGGTGGTTTCGGCGGCGCTGCTGGCGGGGTGCTCCGTCACCGGCCAGACTTTCAACACGGGCGGATTGGACCGGATCGTGGTTGGGCGCACCACGCTGCAGCAGGCTGCCCAGGACTTGGGTGCCCAGCCGACGAACGTCTGGCAACAGGGCGACTCGTTGCTGGCTCGCTGGGGCTACACGGGGACCGTCGCCACCGATGCGGTCTATTTCCGTCAGGAAGTCTGGCTGCGTTTCGGACCGGACGGCACGTTTCAGCGGGTGGAAAACAGCGTCAACCTGCCCATGATGCACCACCCTAGAACGGCGGAGGAAGCGGATCGCGAGGCTGCGCAGGCGCGGGATCGTACGGCAGCGGCGCAGGGGAAGCCCATGCCCGTTGCCGGACAATCATCCACCGAGACCGGGGCCTCCGAGCCGATTCCGGTATCGTCGCCCCCGCCGATCGTACCGGCTTCGCCCGGCACGGCGGGTGTCACCGCCACGCCGGCCGCTTCCGGGGTGGGGCCGGCACAGGCTGCCACGCCGATGGCCGGCGCAGACGTACCGTCCAGCCAGCCGCTGCTGCCGGCGGGAACCCAGGTGGTGCCTGGTACAAGCTACGACCTGCGGCCAAAGACCCCGTAATCCCGCGTCGCCCCGCGAGCGTCGGGGCAGGACACTAGAGCCCGGCCAATCCCCGGGCGATCCGCCCCATGGCCTGATAACCGTCCTGGAACAGCCCGGCCAGGAAATCGCCGCTGCGGGGCAGCACGATCGACAGCATGATCAGGCCGGTCGTCAGCGAAATCGGGAAACCCACGGAAAACACCGACAGCTGTTGTGCTGTGCGGTTCAGGATGCCCAGGGCCAGGTTGATGGTCAGCAGCACGATGATCAGCGGCAGGGCCAGCAGCATGCCCGAGATCCACAGTTGGCCGCTCCAGTCCAACAGCGCGCCCCAGCCGTTGGAATTCAGGGACGCGCCGATGGGCAGGATATCGAAGGTGCGCACCAGGCCGTCGAGCATCAGCAGGTGGCCGTTGACAGCCAGGAAGATCAGCATGGCGACCAGGTTGATCAGGCGCGACAGCACCGCCGTGTTGGCACCGGTTGCCGGGTCGAAGAACGAGGCGAACGCCAGCCCCATCTGCAGGCCGACGAACTCGCCGGCCATCATGGCCGCTGTGAACACGAGCCGCATGCACAGCCCCAGCGCCATGCCGATCAGGACCTGCTGGGCCGCGATCAGCAAGCCGGCGAAGGATGCGGGCGGAATATCGGGCAGCGGGCCGATCAGGGGCGCCACCACGATCGCGCAGGCGACCGACAGGCCGATCCTGATGCGCACGGGGATGCTGGATTCGCCCAGGATGGGGGCCAGCATCACCAGCCCGGCGATCCGGAACAGCGGCCACAGCAGGCCGTTGATCCAGTCATAGAGCTGGCTGATCTGAAAGTCGATCATGATCGCGCCGTGTGTATCGTCAGGAGTGTCCTGATCGTTGGTCGGTCAGCCGCGCGCATGCGGATCCGGCGGGCAGGGCATCAGCTGGCCAGGCCCGGGATGGTATTGAATAGGCTCTGGATGTAGTCGACCATCGTGGTGATCAGCCAGGGACCCAGCAGCACCAGCGCCACGCCCACCGCCAGCAGCTTGGGGATGAACGACAGCGTCATTTCGTTGATCTGGGTGGCCGCCTGGAAGATGCTGATGAGCAGGCCCACCAGCAGCGTCACCAGCAGCAGCGGTCCCGCCATCACCAAGGCCACGCGCAGGGCCTGGTAGGTCATGGACATTACGGCTTCGGGCGTCATGCGGCACCTCTCATTGGTAGAAGCTGCGAGCCAGGGACCCCAGCAGCAGGTGCCAGCCGTCGGCCAGCACGAAGAGCATCAGCTTGAAGGGCAGCGAGATGGTGACGGGTGGCACCATCATCATCCCCAGGGCCATCAGCAGGCTGGCGACCACCAGATCGATGATGAGGAACGGGATGAAGATGGTGAACCCGATCTGGAAAGCGGTCTTCAGTTCGCTGGTGACATAGGCCGGGACCAGAACGCGCAGCGGGGTGGCTTCGGGGGTCTCCAGCGGGCCGACCTTGGCCATATCGGCGAACATGCTCAGATCGGCCTCGCGGGTCTGGTGCAGCATGAAGGCCTTCAGGGGCCCGGCGCCCCGGTCCAGCGCCTGCTCGAAGGTAATCTTGTCGCCGGCCAGAGGCTGATAGGCCTGGGTGTAGATTTGATCGAAGACCGGCGACATGGTGAAGAACGTCAGGAACAGCGCCAATCCGACCAGCACGGCGTTCGGCGGCGAGACACCGGTGCCCAGCGCGTTGCGCAGCAATCCCAGGACGATGATGATGCGCGTGAAGCTGGTCATCATCAACAGGGCGGCCGGCAGAAACGACAGCATGGTCAGCATGACCAGCGTCTGCACGCTCAGCGACCAGGTTTCGGAGCCATTCGGGCCTGGTGTGGCGGTGAGCGCCGGCAATGTTGCCTGTGCCAGGGTGCTGCCAGGCCAGATCAGCAGAATCAGAAACCCGGCCGACAGCCAGCGCAAGACGCATGAAGCCGGTAGTGAGAGCCCGATCTGACGGGTGAAAGCGGGACGGACGGACATCAGGATCTCGACAGGGTCTTGCCCAGTGTGTCGGCAAAATTTCCTGTGGGGCGTGTGGGGGGCGCATCGGGCGCCGCAGGCAGGGTGTGCAGCAGCGTGACCTGCTGGGCGGTGACGCCCAGTACCAGGCGGGTATCATCGATCTGGACCACGGCGATCGAACAGCGGGTACCCAGGCTGTGCGTGCCCAGAATACGCAGGTTGGAGGCACCCGATGGGCCGCGCAGCCAGCCACCGCGCCGGGCCGCCCAGGCCAGCGCCAGCAGCAGCCCCAGGATGAACAGCAGGGCGAGGATGACGCGCAGGATCTGGGCCTGGTCCATGGTGGATCAGCGGCGGTTGTTCAGTCGCGCAATGCGGTCCGAAGGCGTGATGATGTCGGTGACGCGGATGCCGTATTTCTCGTCCACGACCACGACCTCACCCTGTGCAATCAGGTAGCCGTTGACGAAGATGTCCATGGGCTCGCCGGCCAGGCCGTCGAGTTCCACCACCGAGCCTTGGCCCAGCTGCAGGATGTTCTTGATCGTCAGGCGGGTGCGCCCCAGTTCGACCGACAGCTGAACCGGGATGTCCATGATCATGTCGATGTCGCTGTCGCTGTCGCCGGCCTGCCCCATCAGCGGCTGGAATACCTGTGCCGAGGCAGCTTGCGCCGCAGGAGCGACCGCCGCCGGCTGGGAAGCCGCAGTCTGCTCGGCCAGCGCCGCCGCCCAGTCGTCCTCCGCGCCCAGGCCGGCCGCCTGAGTGGGTTGATCGTGTGCAGATTGCTCGGCCAGCGCCGCCGCCCAGTCGTCTTCAGGGCTGGTGGGCGCGGAACCCGTTTGTGTGGGGTCCAGGGTGTCGTCGTCTTTGATGTCGCTCATTTCTTCGTGCGGGCTAGCAGTTTGTCGGAATCCCCGGGCGTGGCGAGGATCTTGTTCACGCGCAGAGCATAACGGCCGTTGAAAGTCCCGTAACCGCATTCCAGCACGGGAACGCCTCCGACGCGGGCCGTCACATTCGGTTTGACATCGACGGGCAGCACGTCGCCGACCGCCAGGTGCAGAAGTTCGGCGATGGAGGTTTCGATGCGGGCGAATTCCACGCTCATCTCGACCTCGGCGCTGCGGACTTCGCGAGACAGTTGCTGGGTCCAGCGCTGGTCGATGGAATCCGCGGCGGACTGTTGCAGCGGCCGCGTCAGCAGATCGCGGATGGGTTCCAGCATCGAGTAGGGCAGGCAGACGTTCAGCTTGCCGCCGGAAGACCCCAGTTCGATGTTGAACGAGGACACTACCACGACGTCGTTGCCCGAAGCGATACTGGCGAACTTGGTGTGCATTTCCGAGCGGATATATTCGAATTCGATCGGATGGACGGCCTCCCAGGCCTGACCATAGCTTTCCAGGGTCAGGCTCAGCAGCCGGCGGATGATGCGTTGTTCGGTATTGGTGAAGTCGCGGCCTTCAATCCGTGTGTTGTAGCGGCCATGGCCGCCGAACAGGCTGTCAATGACCAGAAATACCAGGTTCGGGTCGTAGGTGAACAGGCCCGTGCCGCGCAGCGGCTTCAGGGCCACCATATTCAGATTGCTGGGCACCGGCAGATTGCGTTCGAAATCCGCGTATGTCTGGATTTTGATGGTATTGACGGTGATGTCCGCATTGCGGCGCATGAAGGTGAAGAACATCGAACGCAGGCGGCGCGCGAAACGCTCGTTGATGAGTTCGAGCGTCTGCATGCGATGGCGCACGACCCGGTCGGGGGAACCTAGGTCGTAGGGCCGAACGCCATCCAGGGGGCCTTCGGTAGCTGGTTGCCCCGAGGACTCCTCGCCGGTGACGCCGGCCAGCAGGGCATCGACCTCGTCCTGGGAAAGCATGCTCTGGTATGGCATTACTGCACCACGAATGCCGTGAACAGCACGTCAGCCACGTGCGGGCCGGCCAATTGGGCCGTGAAGGGCCGCGACAATTCTGTCTTAAGCGCCCCGCTCAGGGCCTGACGGCCCTCGGGCGTCTGGATCTTGGACAGTTCCTGCGTCGACAGCACCTTCAGGATGCGGTCGCGGACCTCGGGCATGTAGTCCTGGATCTGTTTGCGCGAGGCCTCGTCGTTCAGGCGCAGCGTGATGGCGGTGTACAGGATCCGGTTGCGGGTCTCGCCGTAGAGCGTGACCGTGAAGGGTTCCAATTCGGCGAAGATGGGGGCCGGAACGGCGACAGGCGCAGCCGCACCGGCTGCAGGGGCGGCGGATGGCGTGGACATGCTGCTCCTGTTCATGAACAACATCGTGCCGCCGATCGAAGCGCCGATGATGATGATGAGCAGAAGGATGAATTTAAGTAGCCTGAGCATGGTTCCGGGTCAAGGTGTCTCGAGGGTATGGGCGAAAAGGCATTGTAGCGGCTGAGTCCGTCCGGTCGACGGCAGGCCTTACACGAAGGTGTCCACCAGCGAGTTGGGACGGGCGGCTGTCCGCGAGGGAGCGGACAGGGTTGTCGTGTCGAGCCCCGAGACCGATCCGCCATCCAGACTGAAGGTGGCGCCATCTGGCGAGCGGGACTGCTGGGGCTGCTGGGCGAATTGTTGCTGTCCTGGCTGCTGGTCGCTGACGTTGGATTGCCCCAGGGACAGACCCGCCTGGGCCATCTGCTGTTCCAGATGGGGCAGGGCGTTTTCCAGAGCCTGGCGGACGCTGGCATGCGGCGAGACGAAGGATGCCTGGGCAATCGTGTCGCCCAGATGCAGGGTGATGTGCACCGGCCCGAGTTCGGGCGGGTTGACGTGCATCTGGACGGTATGGCCCGACACGCCGGACTGGGTCAGGCTCAGGACCTGGCGGCTGAAGTCCTGCGGCCACTGAGGGTGATCCAGGGGGGTGGACAGGGAAACCTGAGGCGTGGCCGGGGCTGCCGTGGCGGGCGCGGCCGGCAGCGACGGTACCTGGATTGGGGCGGCCTGCGCGGCGGCAGCCAGAACATCTGGCGTGGCGGCGGGCTGGATCGCAAGCTGCGCGTGTCGCACAGGCCCGGTGGCGTCTGTCGTGAAAGCCTGCCCTGATCGCTGGTTGTCCGTGACCGCTTCGGTGCGCGTGTTCAGGACGGTTGCGGTTTTGCTGGCGGCGACCCGGGGGGTTGCGGTGGCGGGTGCGGTCTCGGCCCCAGTGAGCGGGACGGGTTGATCCGGTTTGTTGTTCAGCGCGACGGCACCCCGATTGTCGCGCGGCTGGTGCGAATCGAGTCCTGACGGCGCGGCTGCGCGTCGCACATCGGCCGGTGTATCGCTGTCGGCAGTTGCTGTGGAGGCAGCCAATGTGGAGGCAGCCAATGTGGAGGCAGCCGCCGTGCGGGTCGCAGCCCGCATGAGGCCGGGCCCGCCGGTCTGGCTGTCGGGGGTCGTGCGCCGAATGGCGTCGGGTGGCTGAGGCAGAGCCTGCATCAGCGGCAGGGCGACGCTGTTCAGGATCAAGGCCAGGGTCTCGTCAGGCCCCGGGGTCTCTTGCCGGTCGGCGCGGTCAGTCTTTTCAGTCTGAGGACGCCCGGCGGCGGAGGTGGATTCCTGTTTGTCCGGGGCGGTCGCGCCACGCTGGCTGGACAGGACGTTCGAGAAGACCGGTGCGTCGTTGGCCGAGCCGGCATCCGCCGGGCGCGCCGCGCCTTCGGAGGGGGACGGGCTGGGGCGGTTTGCAGGGAGAACGGGCATGTTCATGGCGGGGGCGGATTCAGTGAGGCTGTCGCGTACGTCGGTACAGACCAGCCGAAATTTCGTCGCTGGCCCGTTGTTCCCACCGCTGCTCATGGTACTGCAGCTGGCGCACCTGACGGGCCTTGAGCGTTTCGTAGGAACTCAGGCGGCGCTTTTCATCGTGCCACCGCTGACGTCCTGCTTCGATTCGCGTGTCGATCTGGGCGATGATGCTATTTTGCTGGGAAATAGCCTCGTCCAATGTGGCGATAAAGTGCCTAAAGTTGTGGTAATTCGAGGCCGATACGCCGCCTGCGGTGGTGTCCTGCAGGCGCTGGGTGTAATCGCCGCGGTAGGTGTCCAGCGTGCTGAGCTGTTTCTGGGCATTGCGCCGCTCTTCACCCAGTTCCGACAGGGCGCGTCCGGCTGCGTCCAGCTTGTCTTGCGCCAGGTTGATCAGGACGTCCAGTGGTGTTTCATGCGGCATGGTTCGTCTCCAGGCCCAGGACGCCGGACAAGGCGGCGACGGCCGTCGGGTAGTCCACCTGGGCGTCGATGCCCTGCTGCAGATAGCCTTCGAGCCATGGGTAGCGCTCGATGGCCTGGTCGATGTCCGGATCGTTGCCCGCGGTATAGGCGCCCACGGCGATCAGGTCGCGGTTGCGCTGATAGCGCGAGACCATGCGTTTGAATTGATGGACACAACGGAATTGGCTGGCGGGCACGATGGCCGACATTACCCGCGAGATCGAGGCTTCGATATCGATGGCCGGGTAGTGGCCGGACTCGGCCAGCGCGCGCGACAGGACGATATGGCCGTCCAGGATGGCCCGGGCCGAGTCGGCGATCGGATCCTGCTGGTCGTCGCCTTCGGTCAGCACGGTATAGAACGCGGTGATCGACCCGGCTGCGCGGTCGCCCTGGGGGGCGCCATTTCCGGCCCGTTCGACCAACGCCGGCAGCTTGGCGAAGACGGATGGCGGATAGCCTTTGGTGGCCGGCGGTTCGCCGATGGCCAGGGCGATTTCCCGCTGGGCCATGGCATAGCGGGTCAGCGAATCCATGATCAGCAACACGTGCTTGCCCTGGTCGCGGAAGAATTCCGCCAGCCGGGTGGCGTAGACGGCGCCTTGCAGGCGCAGCAGCGGGGATACGTCGGCGGGCGCGGCCACCACGACCGAGCGGGCCAGGCCGTCGGCACCCAGATTCAATTCGATGAATTCCTTGACCTCGCGGCCGCGTTCGCCGATCAGGCCGACGACGATCACATCGGCCCGGGTGTAGCGGGCCATCATGCCCAGCAGCACGCTCTTGCCGACGCCGGAACCGGCGAACAGACCCATGCGCTGTCCCCGGCCGACCGTCAGCAGCCCGTTGATCGCGCGCACACCCACATCCAGGACGGTATCGACGGGGGCCCGGGACAGGGGGTTGATGTGTGTCGCGCTGAGTGGCGCGAGATCCAGGTCGGTGGGCAGCGGCTTGCCGTCGAGCGGTCGGCCCGCGCCATCCAGAACCCGTCCCAGCAGCGCATAGCCTACCGGCAGGTGGCGGGCCTGATCCGTGCTGATGGTGGCGGCCGGTTCGAGATCCAGGGTCGAAGGCAGGGGAACCGGGTCGAGCAGCAGAGTTTCCGCCGGCACGATGCGCGCACCGGGAGGCAGGCCCGTGATGTCGCCTTGCGGCATCAGGTAGAGTGTGTCGGCATGGAACCCGACGACTTCGGCATCCGCCCAGAGGTCGCGTCCGGGAGAAACCTGAATCCTGCAGGCCGCCCCCACGGGCAACTGCAGGCCGGTCGCTTCCAGGACGAGGCCTGTTGCGCGGGTGATGCGGCCCTGGCGCCGGGTGGCCTGCCGGGCCTCGACCCGCTGCTCGCAGATCTCCAGTTGGGCGCGCCAGCGGGCGCCCGCCGATTCCAGGGGTGCCTCGGGCGCCATCATGGCTGTCCGGGCTTCTGGCCCAGTGCCGAGATCACGCGCCGCCAGCGGGTTTCCAGCGTGGCATCGACGGATCCCAGGGCGGTTTCCGCGATGCAGCCGCCGCGCGAGATCCGCTCGTCGGCGATCAGGCGGTAGCCACTCAGATCGGGGTTCTGCCGCAGGAAAGCGTTCACCAGATCCAGATCATCCGGGTGCAGGCGCAGGTTCAGCGGTGCGCCGGGCTCGGGCCGGCCCTGCATGACGTCCTGGACCACGGCCAGGATGTGGTCGGGATGTTCGTGGATCTGCGTGCGTAGCACCTGCTCGGCGATCCGGGTCGCCAGCCGGATAAGCGATTGGCCGATTTCCTGTTCCAGGTTGTTGATCGCGTCCGCGCCCGCCCGGGCCAGGGCGTCCAGGCGTGCCGCCTGTTCCCGGGCCTGCGCCGCGCCCTCGATGCGGGCTTCGGCGAGACCCTGGGCATGGCCTTCGGCGCGGCCCGATTCCAGCCCCTGGGCGTGGCCTTCGGCGTGGCCCGATTCCAGCCCTTGGGCGTGGCCCTCGCGCAGACCCTGTTCGAACCCGGCCTGGTGACCCTTGGCCATGCCTTCCTGGCGGGCATCGGCCAGGGCTTGCGCCCGCCGGCGCAGGATCTCCGCCTGGTGGCGTTCGGTGTCGGTTGCCCGGCGGTTGTGCGAGACTCTCCGGGATTCCAGGGATTCCAGGGATTCCATATCCCAGCGCTGCCAGTCGGCGCGCCTTTGGAGATCCGCGGAGGGTTTGTCAGACATACTGATCGTTGCCCATGCTCAGGTTGATCTGCCCGGCATCCGCGAGTTTGCGGGCCACCAGGAGGATGGCCTTCTGTTCGGTCTCGACGCGCGACATGCGCACCGGGCCCTGGGCTTCCAGATCGTCTCGCAGGATTTCGGCGGCGCGGTTGGACATGTTCTTGAAGAACTTCGCGCGGAGCTCTTCGCTGGCGCCCTTCAACGCGATGGTCAGCGAGGCGGTATCGACTTCCTTCATGATCAGCTGGATGGCCGCGTCTTCGACGTCGGCCAGGTTGTCGAAGACGAACATTTCGTCGACGATGCGCTGCGCCAGATCGGCGTCGATCTCGCGCAGGCTGCTGACCACCGCTTCTTCCTCCGTGGTGTTCATGAAGTTCAGGATCTCGGCCGCGGTGCGTACGCCACCCATCTTCGAGCGCTTCGCGCCCTGGCCGGACAGGACCTCATTGAGCACGTCGGTCAGTTCGTGCAGCGCCGACGGTTGCACGCCACCGAAGGTGGCGATGCGCATCATCACGTCGTTGCGCAGGCGTTCGTTGAGCAGGGCGAGGACCGTCGAGGCGCGGTCGCGTTCCAGGTGAACCAGGATCGTGGCGATGATCTGTGGGTGCTCGTCGGCGATCAGTTCGGCGACATTGGCCGGTTCCAGCCAGTTCAGGGCGTCGATGCCCGAGCCGGTGCCTTCACCGCCTTCGAGGATGTCCTCGATCAGTCCGGCGGCGCGGTCGGTGCCCAGCGCCTTGGTCAGGACGGAACGGATATAGTCGTCCGAGCCGAGGGTGACCGCCATGAACTGGTCGGCTTCGCGGCGGAAGTCTTCCAGCACGGCATCGACCTCGGCGCGGGTCACCTGCTTGAGGTTGGCCATGGCCGTGCCGATCAGCTGGACCTCGCGCGATGACAGGTATTTGAAGACTTCGGCGGCCGAGTCTTCACCCAGTGACATCATGAGGATGGCGCAGCGGGTCAGATCGGTTTCAGGGTTTGGCATTCTTGGGGTCCATCCAGGCTCGCAATACCATGGCCACGGCGCGCGGGTCGCGTTGCGCCAACTGGCGGGCGGTGTCCAGGTTTTCCTCGTAGCGGTTCATTTCGGATTCGTGCACCTCGTCCTGACGGCGTTGTTCGCGCATGGTTTCCAGGTGCGCCTCGTTCTTGACCCGCTCGACCTGGGCGTTGGCGAAGCCCTGCACGATGGGCCGGATCACCGAGCGCCAGAGGAAGAACAGGACCGCCAGAACCAGTACAACCTTCAGGACCTGCAGGGCCAGGCTGCGGTAGGCCGGGTCTTCCCAGGGCTTGACGGCGGGTTCCTGATTCGTGAATGCGTTGTTGACGACGCTGAGCGTGTCGCCACGATCCACGGAATAGCCCATGGCCTGCTTGACCAGGGCGTTGATGTTGTCCATCTCCGCCGGGTCCAGTGGCGCCGGATCCCCGTCTTTTTCGCGGTAGTTCACGACCACGGCGACCGACAGGCGCTGCAGGGTGCCGAGTTCGTGCTTGACGTGGCTGATGGTGCGGTCGACCTCGTAGTTGACCGTGGAATCGTTGCGCGCCGAGCCATGGGTGGGCTGGGTGGAGTTGGTGCCCACCGCCTGCGTGGTGGCGCCCGGGGCGCCGCCGGGCGCATTGGCTGCCTGGGCCCCTGGGCCCTGAGCCGGCTGATTGGCCTGTGCGGTCTGAATCGGCGCGGTCGCGTTGGCGGGGGGCTGGTTTGTCAGCGCGCCCGGGACGCCTGCGGGTGGCAACACGCCGTTTTGCATCGAATCGCTGGTCTGCTTGCTGCGGATGGCGGCGGTGCCAGGGGTCTCATTGGGCCGATAGACCTCGGACGTCTGCTCGCGCTGCGAGAAATCGACGCTGGCGCTGACCTGCGCACGAACGTTGCCCGGCCCCACGATGGGATTGAGCAATGTGAGGATGCGCTGGCTGGTGCGCTGTTCGATGTCGTTGATGAAGTTGCGCCGCGATGTGTCCAGACCGGCCTCGCCGCCCGGTTTGGACAGCAGGTGGCCGTCCTGGTCGACGATGGAGACGTTTTCGGCATTCAGTTTTGGCACGCTGGACGAGACCAGCCAGGTAATGGCGGCAACCTGGGCCTCGCTGAGGCTGCGCGAGGGGAATAGCGTCACGAGCACCGAGGCCGTCGGAACCTCGCGGTCACGCACAAACAGCGACTCGCGCGGAATCGCCAGATGCACGCGCGCCGACTTGACGGGCTGCAGCGCTTCGACCGAGCGGGCCAGTTCGCCTTCCAGGGCACGCTGGTAGGTGACCTGTTCGGTGAACTGGCTGGCCCCGAACTGGGGCTTGTCCAGCAGCTCGAATCCGACGCTGCCGCCGCGAGGCAGGCCCTGTTCGGCCAGCTGCAGGCGCAAGGCGTACACCTGATCTGCAGGCACCAGGATCGTAGCGCCGTTGTCGGCGAACTTGTATGGGATGTTGCGCTGGTTCAGAATGCCGACGATGGCGCCGCCGTCACGTGATTCCACATTGGAGAACAGCGTCTTGTAGTCCGGTTCGCGCATCCAGAGGGATGCGACGACCAGCAGGGCGACGACGGCCGCGCCAATGCCCAGCAGGACGGGGCGCGGCAGCGCGGTCAGTCGCGCCAGGGCGGGATTTTTGGTCATCCAGTCGGCAATCGGGTTCATCGGGCAGGGAATGCTGAAGAGGGTGCCAGGCAGCGCCCGGGCCAGAAACCGGTGGTCTGGATGATGTGCATGCTGGTGCGGCGGAATGGGGAAATGATGGCGGCCATTATGGCGTCGAATACGGTTCGGACAAGCCCGGAAAAGCCCAGGTTTTGGGGCATAGTTAAGCTGATCTCCTGACAAGTGGCCGCAATCGGGGGCTGACAGAGGCAGTGCCGGTCAGTCGACTCGCCGTGCAATCGGGCGAATTGTCCGCTCTTGTTCCCGCTATTGAGGGACTCGGTCGGCGAGGCGGCCGCGTATATTACAACGGTGCCGGCCGCAGGGTCGGCCACTCACTGTTTGTCAGCAACCTTATCCGATAGCTTCCACATGATCACCTCCCAGGCCCTGGCCAGTGTTGAAAACCTGCTGTCCCAAATGCGCGCCGTGGCGCGCGCCTCGGAAGGGGCGTCGGCTCAGCCGCGGGTGGGTGGGGTCGATTCGCAGGGTGGCTTCGCGGCCGAACTGTCCCGCTCCCTGAATCGGGTATCCCAGGCGCAGAATGCCGCCAACACCCAGGCAAAATCCTTCGAGATGGGGGATCCCGGCATTTCACTGAGCAACGTGATGATCGATCTGCAGAAGGCGGGGCTGTCGTTCCAGGCTACCGTCCAGGTCCGCAACCGTCTGGTCGAGGCCTATAAGGAAATCGCCAACATGGCGGTATAAGCTCCGTCGGGCAGGCGCTTTTGACGCCCGCCGACCGGATTGCGCTCAGGTCGGCTGGCCCGGCGCTTATTTTGCGTTGTCCAGCTGTGGCCGGTCCGGTTTCCTTACGCTCTGGCCTTCCGTGTCCAAGGCGTACAGCCAGGCCAGCAGTTCCGCGATGGCAACGTACAGTTTGGGCGGGATGTGCGCGTCCAGGTCCACCTGCATCAGCAGACCCACCAGTTCGGGGGATTCATGCACGTACAGGCCGTGCTCGCGGGCTGTGCGGATGATGGTCTCGGCCAGGGTGCCGTACCCCTTGGCGACGACGCGCGGCGCCGAATCCGTCGGATCGTAGGCCAGGGCAACCGCGCCGGGGCGGTGAGGATCAGGGTTTTGCGATTTCATGATCTGAAGAATCCTGGCCGGCGGGAAAGATGCCCACCCCCGTGGCTTGTGCATCGGGATCCTGATCCAGGACGGATAGCTGGCTGGCCTGCAGGCCCTGGGCCAGCAGACGTGATCGCAGGGGTTCGATGGCCTCGCTCAGCCGGTCGGCGGATCGCGGCGCGGTCAGTCTCATGACCAGTTGATCGCCGGACAGACTCAGTCGCGCCTGGACCTCTCCCAGGGTCGGCAGCCGCAGGGTCAGCCGGGTGGACCAGTGTTCGAGTGTGGTGTCCGGTGTGTGCTCGTCCCCGGGCAGGCGGCGCTGAACTTCCCAGCGCATGTCGGCGCCGGGCCAGGCTTCGCCCTGCCAGACGAAGCTCTGGTTGGCCAGGACCTCGAGTTGCTGGCGAACCAGGAACTGGGCCTGGGGATCGATGCCGGGGACTGTGGCGGATCCGGCTGGGGGTTGTCCCGCATGTGTCTGGCCGGTGGCGCCTTGCTGGGCGGGGGCTGGCGCCTGGGTGCCCGGGTCCTGGGTGGTGACCGCCGTGGCGGCCTGTGCCTGCTGGATGATCGCCGCCAGGGTGGCGGGTTGGCCGCCGTTGCCTGCTGGTTCGGGCATGCCTGGGGGTGCGGCCTGCGATGCGAGCCGCCCCTGAGGCTCCTGGTGCAGTTCCTGGACCTGAGTCCTGCCTGTCGCCAGTTGTGTCAGGTGCGATTCGTAGAATAACCCGCTGTGCTGGATCGACTGCGACAGGGCCTGGGCAAACTGGGCGGCGAGTGCGCCCGGCTGGTTCAGTGCCGGCGCCATCTGGGCCCAAATCCGCGTGGCGCCGGCGGCCTGCCCGGACAAGCCGGCTGGCGGTGGCGCGCCCGCACCGGAGCCCGCTGCGGCGCCCGGCTGGCTGGCGGTTCCTGATGGGCTGTCCGGGACGGATGGCGACAGCAGGGGTGAGTGGCTCTGGATCGTCTGGCTGGCCTGCGGGAATTCGTTGATGAGCGCCAGAATGATGCGGGCCGCATAGCCCAGGGTGGTGGGGGCGGATTGCGTCGTGCCTTTGAAGGTGCTCGAACGACCCAGCAGGTTGTCCAGCTGCATTTCCCGCACGGCTTTGCCGGCGGTGGCTCTGCGCTGCCCTTCGGCGTTGGCCTGATCGACGGATTCGCGGGGATGGCGCTGGGTGGGGTTTTGCAGCGCGTTGGGGCTTTCCGGGTTGCCGGGCTGTGGAACCGCCTGCGGGCCGGCGCCGGACACGAGATTGGCCTGCTGCCCCAGTGTGGTGCCGAGTGCGGCATCCAGCCGCTGAATCAGCAGTGTGCCGAGGTTGGACGGGGCACCGATACTCATGGGTTACAGGGGGCGTACCGTGCTGTAGTAGGCTTGCAGGACGGTGCGCTGGCGCTTGATCGTCCCCAGCAGATGGCCGAGGCGGTCCAGTTCTGGGGCAACCAGCCGGCGGATGTGCGCATCGTCGTCCAGGATGCGCGTTAGCAGTTCCCGGCGGGCGGCCTTTTCGTCGTTGTCCAGCGGGTCCAGCTGTTTCAGTCGTTCGACCGCTTCCTGGTATTGCACGCCCAGTTCCACCAGCAGGTCCCATTGCTGGGATTGCGCGACGGCCAGCATGCGGGTGGACAGATCCGCGATGGACTGGTAGTGCTGCAGCACCGTGGCGTGTGGCGTGGTCAATTGCGGCATGCTTGCACTCAGTGGCTGGGTCTGGATTCGCTGAACGTCGGGTCGACGGCGGTATACCAGGCATCCGCCAGGTCGGAGAGCTGTTTTTCGGCCGACGCCAGTTTGACTGTGTCAGTGTGTAGGTTGGCCAGCATCAGGTCGCGGATGATGATCTCGTAGGAGGCAATCAACAGGCGGGCGATGTCGCCACCGCGTTCGGTATCCACGCCCGCCTTCAGGCCGGAATCGACGATGTCGATGGCCTTGGAGATGGCCTTGCCGCGCTCCGCGATGTTGCCATTGCCCAGGTGGTGACGCGCCTGTGCCAGCGCGGTCAGGGCG
The DNA here is from genome assembly GCF_039614765.1 of Castellaniella sp. MT123. Classification (NCBI taxonomy): domain Bacteria; kingdom Pseudomonadati; phylum Pseudomonadota; class Betaproteobacteria; order Burkholderiales; family Alcaligenaceae; genus Castellaniella; species Castellaniella sp. MT123. The sequence goes on along the minus strand of NZ_CP154879.1, from coordinate 1,226,005 downwards.
CCGCGAAACAGCAGCGAGATCAGCCGTTCCGGCGAGGCGCTGAGCACTTCGGTTTCCAGGCCGATGGTGGTGTAGGATCCGGTGGCCCGGGCAGTGCGGGAGCGAGGCGCGTAGGTCATGATGATGCGTTATTTCTTCGTGCTGGTGCCATTCAGGGCGCCGAGTTGTTGCGTCAGGTAGCTGCCAAGCGAGTTCATCTGGCTGACCATCGCGTCGAGCTGGCTGAACTGTGTGCGGTAAGTCGCCATGCGTTGGTCGATGCGGTCCGAGGTCTCACTGTACTGCTTCTGGATGTCGGTGATCGTCTTGTTCAGGCCGTCGGTGGCCGCGGTCAGGATGCCGCCCGACTTGGTGAAGGTGTCGGCCGTGTCGCTGACCCGTTTGCCGATGCCAGTGGCGCTGGTGAACAGGGATTTCACGCCACTGTTGTTGCTGGCTAGTGCCTGGCTGAGTTTCGCGTCGTCGATCTGCAGCTGGCCGGTCTTCGGGTCGGTGGTGATACCGATCTGGCCCAGGTTCGTGCCCAGGCTGGCATCGAAGCCCCCAGAGACTGCATCGCGCATGCGGGTCTGCACCGATCGCGCCACGGAATCCCCGGTCAGCGCCGAGGAGGTCTGGCTACCGACGTCGTAGGCGGTCAGGGAGTTGATCGTGCCCAACAGACTGTTGTAGGAATTGACGAAATCCTGGATGGCCTTCTTGGCGACCGAGGTGTCTTGCGCGAGGCTGAGACTGGTGGCGGTCGTTGTGGTTTTGTTCAGGGTGAGCGTCACGCCATCGATGGCATTATTGATGGTGTTGGTCGAGCTGGTGATTGCAATGCCGTTGATCTGCGCCTTGGCGTCGGTGGCGGCCTGGACGCTGAAGCCCGCATTGCCGTTGTTGTTGGCGTTGGTGGTTGCGTCATAGCCCAGGAACTGGTCCAGGGTGGCATTGTTGGTCACGGAGACCGAGGTGACGGCGTTGGCCGTGCCGGTTTGCCGGCTGGTGAACAGCAGGCGGTAGGGCGTGCCGCTGCCGTCGTTGACCAGGGTGGCGTTGACGCCGATGTTCGGGTCGCCGTTGATCGCGCTGACCAGGCCATCGAGGGATGTGCTCTTGCCGGTGAGATCGATGGACTGGGTTTTGCCGTTGATGGTGAGATTCAGCGTGCCGTCCGTGCCGATATTGGTCGTGCGATCAGCGCGGCCGCCGAACACCATGGTCTGAGTCGAAGCCAGGGAGTCGACCTGGATTGAGTACTGACCCGGGATCGCCTGGCTGGTCGCGGTGGCGGAAATGGCATCGGATCCGGGAGTGGCGGCGATCGTGCCGAAGGTATCGGTTTTACCCACCGCGTCGGCGGTTTTCTGGAACGCGGAGATCGCGCCCTGCAGCTTGCCGTAGGCGGAAAGCTTGGACTGTGCAGCGATTTGTCGGTTCTGGATGACGGTCAGGACCTGGCTTTCGTTTTTCTGCAGATTGGTGAGCAGATCGTTCAGCGGGAGACCCGAGATTCCGAGGGAAGAGATGGTTGCCATGGTGCGTACTCCGTTTGATCCATTATGCCTGGAATTGCGGGTGGCAAAACCGGCGGGTGCGGTGCGATTCAGTGATAATTCAGGGGCTTGACGACGTGGCGGTTCACGCCTTCGTGTCGACCCCCGAGCCCTGCAACTGGACGATCATTTTGGCGATGCGCAGGACGGCCTCGGATGGGATGGTGCGCAGGACCTTGCCGGTGTCGTTGTCCACGATCGAGGCCACCAGGCGCTGGGCA